>JBCDGW010000038.1:0-25692 GCA_038750765.1 Pseudomonadota bacterium
AGCCAACAGCGCCAGTTGTCACCCCAGACCTTTTGAGCCATAGAAAATTGCAAAATCGCTCCTGCGACCGCTAACATCTTGGATGGACCACACGCTATGAGACGCCTTCGAAACATCAAAATCGTGGCCACGCTCGGTCCTGCCAGCACCAGCCATCAGATGATCAACACGCTGTTTCGCACCGGAGCCGATGTCTTTCGTCTCAATATGAGCCACGGCACCCACGAAGATATCGCTCAGCGTCACGCCAACATTCGCCGGGTGGAGGAGGAGACGGGCCGCCCGATTGCCATTCTAGCTGACCTGCAGGGGCCGAAGCTCCGCGTGGGTACGTTTAAAAACCGCGCCGAACACTTGATGGATGGCGCCATGTTCCGGCTTGATCTGGACCCTGCTGAAGGCGACGACAAGCGCGTTTGCCTACCCCACAAAGAGATTTTCGACGCGTTAGAGCCTGGGGCGTCGGTGCTGGTCAACGATGGTAAAATTCGGCTTAGAGTGAGCGAATGCGGCGTCGACTATGCCGATTGCGAGGTTATCGCGGGCGGTGAGATCTCAGACCGCAAAGGCGTGAACGTGCCCGACGTGGTGCTGCCCCTCGCCGCATTATCGCCGAAAGACCGCGACGACCTCCAATTCGTCGCCGAGTTGGGTGTCGATTGGATTGCGCTGTCATTCGTGCAGCGCCCGGAGGATATGGTAGAGGCCCGCGCGTTGGTGCAGGGCCGCGCGGCCGTGCTCGCCAAGATCGAAAAGCCCGCCGCGGTGAAAGCCTACGAGGACATTCTTGAAGTGTCCGACGGCATTATGGTGGCGCGTGGCGATCTAGGGGTTGAGCTGCCGGTTCAAGCCGTACCGCCGATCCAGAAGCGCCTTATCCGCAAAGCCCGCGCCGCTGCCAAGCCGGTGATCGTGGCGACGCAAATGCTGGAAAGCATGATTGAAAGCCCGATGCCGACACGTGCCGAGGTGTCTGACGTGGCCAACGCGATCTACGAGGGCGCCGATGCGATCATGCTCTCGGCGGAATCAGCTGCCGGTCGATACCCGATCGAAGCGGTGCAAACGATGAACAATATCGCCATCGAAGTGGAGAGCGACGCCACGTACCGCTCTGTCATCGAGGCCAGCCGCGGCGCGCAGAAGCAATCGATCGCAGACGGTATCGTGTCCGCTGCGCGCGAGATCGCTGAAACCGCCGATATCAAAGCGATCGCGTGTTTCTCGCAATCGGGGACCACGGTTTCACTGGTGGCGCGCGAGCGGCCGAGGGTGCCGATCATCGCCATGGCGGCGACCGTATCGGCAGCGCGGCGGCTTAGCCTTACCTGGGGCGCGCATTGTGTGCGCACGGAAGAGATGGGGCGTTTTAAAGAGGCGGTGATCCGCGCTGTGCAAGCCGCTACCTCCGAGGGGTTTGCCACCCGTGAAGACGATATCGTCGTTACAGCCGGGGTGCCTTTTAACATGGCGGGCACCACCAATATCCTGCGCGTCGCCCCCTGTGACGAGCGCCTGATTTATCGCGCCGAGCCGGAGTAAGCAGCGCGGCTGAGCTGGACGGCGCATGCGCATGGACAAAGCCCTTGTCGCAGGCTGTTTTGCTGGGTATACGCCAGCGCTCTGACATCGCGTCCGGCCCATGGCATGCCGAGGCGCGCGAAGCACCCTCTGAAAGGAGTTGGAAATGCCGAAGATGAAGACGAAGTCGAGCGCAAAAAAGCGCTTCAAAGTCACGGCGACAGGCCGTGTGAAGGTAGCGCAGGCGGGCAAACGCCACGGCATGATCAAGCGCTCCAACAAGTTCATTCGCAACGCGCGTGGCACCACCACGCTTTCGGCGCCCGACGAGAAGATCGTCAAGGGCTTCATGCCCTATAACCGCTAAGGAGGACGCAGGATGCCGCGCACCAAAGGGGGTACAGTTACCCACGCCCGCCACAAGAAGGTCATCAACTCCGCCAAGGGTTATTACTCGGCCCGGTCGACCCAGTTCAAAACCGCGAAACAGGCGGTCGATAAGGCCAATCAATACGCCACCCGCGACCGTAAGCAGCGCAAGCGCAACTTCCGCGCATTGTGGATTCAGCGGATCAATGCGGCCGTTCGTGCCCATGATGAGGGCCTGACCTATAGCCGATTTATCAACGGTCTCGCCTTGGCTGGGATCGAGGTGGATCGCAAAGTGCTGGCCGATCTGGCTGTCAACGAACCTGATGCGTTCAGCTCGATTGTGGATCGTGCCAAGGCCGCCCTGGCCGCATAAGTCACGCCAACACAAGTCATCGGTCGATGCAACGCCGCGTCGACCGCCCCCTCCCCAGCCCTACTCGCTGTGCTTGCGCATGACGACGTGCCCGCGCCAGATGTTGCGCCGCGCGTGGTGAGACGCTAGCAGAGCCAGGCACGTTTCGGAGGCCACAGCGTGGACGATATTCGCGAGAAATACCTAACAGCAATCGCTGGCGCCGCTGATGAGGCGTCGCTGGAAACCTTGCGCGTTGAGGCTGTCGGCAAGAAAGGCGCGGTAAGCCTGAAAATGCGCGAGTTGGGCAAGATGACCCCGGAAGAGCGCCAGATCATGGGGCCCAAGCTCAACGCGCTGAAAGACGAGATTAACGCTGCTCTAACCGCAAAGAAGTCTGCGCTCGCCGATGCTGCTTTGGATGCGCGGCTCGCCGAGGAGTGGCTCGACGTGACCCTACCGGGGCGACCACGCCGCGAGGGCAGCATCCACCCAGTCAGCCAGGTGATGGAAGAGATCGCCGCGATCTTCGCCGATATGGGCTTCGCGGTGGCTGAGGGCCCTCAGGTAGAGAGCGACTGGTTCAATTTCGACGCGCTCAACATTCCGCCCGAGCATCCGACCAGAACGGAGATGGATACGTTCTATATGCACCGCGCTGCCGATGATGACCGGCCGCCGCATGTGCTGCGCACCCATACCTCGCCGGTGCAAATCCGGGCGATGCAGGATCAAGGTGCACCGATCCGGGTGATCGCGCCGGGTCGTGTGTATCGCGCCGATTATGACCAAACGCACACGCCGATGTTCCATCAGGTGGAGGGTCTGGCGCTGGATCGCGACATCTCAATGGCCAACCTAAAATGGTGCCTCGAAGAGTTTTGCCGCGCTTTCTTTGAGGTTGATCGCGTCGAGTTGCGGTTTCGAGCCTCGCATTTCCCGTTCACAGAACCCTCCGCGGAAGTGGACCTTAAATGCTCTTGGGATAATGGCCAGCTTATCGTCGGCGAGGGCGATGATTGGATGGAGATCCTCGGCAGCGGGATGGTGCACCCCAAAGTGCTAGAAGCCGGTAACATTGACCCCAATGAATGGCAGGGCTTTGCCTTCGGGATGGGGATCGACCGGATAGCCATGCTCAAATACGGCATCCCGGATCTGCGGGCGTTCTTTGAGAGCGATTTGCGCTGGCTGCGCCATTACGGCTTCCCGGCAGGCGATGTTCCGTCGCTTGTCCGCGGGCTCTCCGCCTGATCCGTCGGCGCAAGCGACGCTTTCAGGAAGGCGCGTATACGCTGCGCACGCCCCTCGCCGCTTTTGGCATCAAATCCCTCAAGTTGAAGCGTTTTTTCCGCGACGCTAAGCCCGAAAATCGCAGCCGTGAACCGCGCGGCCTGGCTTTTATCGCGAAGGATTTGCTCAATCGGGGTTTGCCAGCGCTGGTGGAACACGCGTCGCACCGCCTCACCGACATCGCTATCACCGGCATTGTGCAGGATGAACGTGGTTGGGGATGGCTGATCGGCGTTGTGGTCGCCCTCGGTGAAAAGCACAACAGCAGCCTCCACTAGCGCATCAGCATCAGTGATCTGCGCGGCATCGATGCTCGGCAGATCGTGGATCGTTTCTTCAAACAGCCCCTTCTTCGATCCAAAATAGCGAGACACCAGCGCGACATCGACCCCCGCTTCGCTGGCGATTTCGCGCAACGACACGTGCGAATAGCCGCGCGCCCAAAACAGCGCCCGCGCTCTATCTAGCAACGTCGCCCTCGTCCGATCCGATCGCGCCATGATCGTTATCTGAGCCTTCCGATTTTTTTGTCAACAGTCGTTGACTAGAGATCCGTGCGTTCCTAGTTGGCACTGCATAGCGACAACAGACAAGGAGAGAAGGAATGGCAAAGACGGCTTTAGTTACCGGGGCATCTGCCGGGATCGGCATGGAATTGGCCCGCTACCATGCGCGCAAAGGCGGCAACCTCGTGCTGACGGCACGACGGGCAGACGCGTTGAACGCGCTCAAAGAAGAGCTTGAAGCGGCGTACAAGATCACTGCGCATGTCTTTCCTCTCGATCTCGGGGCCGAGGGTGGCGCGCAAGAGGTTTACGATCAGGTGAAGGCCGCCGGTCTGCAGGTAGACATCCTCATCAACAATGCGGGCTTTGGCGGGCATGGCAAGCATATCGAGCGCGATCTGGCGACCGAACACGCGATGATCGACTTGAATGTGAAAGCGCTGGTGACGCTCACCCATCTCTTCGCCGCGGATATGGTCGCGCAAGGCGGCGGTAAGATTTTGAATGTTGGATCCACGGTTGGGTTTCTCCCCGGGCCGCAACAAGCTGTCTATTTCGCGACCAAGGCTTTCGTGAACTCGTTTAGCCAAGCGATCGATCAGGAGCTCCGCGATAAAAAGGTGACCTGTACGGTGCTCGCGCCCGGCTACGTCGAAACCGAGTTCGCCGAAGTCGCCAATCTTGAGGGAACCCGGTTTCTCAAATCTGGTGGCGCCAAGGCAAAGGATGTGGCCAAGATCGGGTACGACGCGATGCGGCGCGGTGAACTGATCGCGATCAACGAGGGGCGGCTTAGCTTCCTGCTCAATTGGTTGGTACCGCTTATGCCGCGGCGGACCCTCCTACGCGTGATTGATGCGGCGCAATCCAAGTAATCGGCCAAAGATGAAGGGTGCAGGCGCGGGCCACGACTGAGATACGCGCCGCGCCGCCTTGACCAAGCCCTATCCTTGGCCAGAGGGTTGCCCATGAGCAATGCCGAGGAGCGACCATGACCGATCAAGCCAGTTTTCATGTGGGTGAAAAGAACGACACGTTACCGGAACCCTCGCAGTTCACACCGAAACCTTTCAAAAAAGCGCGCCCTCCCGAGCAGTTGGCATTTGAGGTGGTCCTGACAGCGGAAGCGGTCGAAAAGCAGCGCAAAACCGGCGTTGTTCAAGTGAACATACCCGGATTTTCGTCGGTCCGGCTATATTGCGACGAGCAGATCCCGATCGGTGACGATAGCGCGCCGCCGCCTTTGGCGTTCTTCTGTGCCGGTATCGGCTTTTGCCTGATGACGCATCTGACCGATATCTACACAGCGCGGAACATCGCGATTAAGTCGATGAAGATCGAACAGAAAGTTGGGTTTAAGACGAACCTGTCGAACATGCGCCAGCTTGGACACACGACCGAAGGCACTACCGAGCATATTGAGACCCATGTTCTGATCGAGAGCGACGAACCCGAAGACGTGGTGCGTGCCTTGATGGAGGAGGCGGAGAATGCGTGTATGGCGCATTTCGCCCTGCGCAATCCCATCCCCTGGCGATCCCGCTTGCTCCATAACGGCAAAGAGATCGCAGCTGCGAGCGGCTAAAACGCGGTTCGGATCACCCGGGGGTTGTCGGTCACACTCCCGACAGTCATTTGCGCCGTCCGACTTTACTGCTCGCGGCTCCAGCTCTCGGTTTTCTCAGCGGCCTCTTTTGCGGCGACAGCCTCGGGCGCGTCTGCCGCTCCCCAGGGGACGATACCGATGCGAAGAGCCGCGCGACCGATCATGTGGGCGCCGATGGGCGCGGTCCAAAGCAGAAAGAAAACCACGAGGATGCAGCGGATCACCACCGTCGCATCGCCGAAATGAACCGCCGTCCCGGCAATGATCATACCAGAACCCAGCGTGCCAACCTTGGTTGCGGCATGCATGCGGATGAACACATCCGGCAGCCGCATGATACCGACACCCGCAAATACTGACAGAGCGCTGCCGACAAGGACGAGAAACGCCGCGATCGCCTCGCTCATTTCTCGCGCTCCACCTTCTCGCGGCGGATCACTTGCCGCTCAGCGAAGCGCGCCAGGGCCACCGTCGCCAGAAAGCCGACGAGCGCCAAGACCAGCGCCACGTCAAGGAATGCGGGATCGCCAGATCGGATCGCCGCCAGCCCGCAGAACGCGACGATAGCCACGGTCATCATATCGAGCGCGACGACCCGGTCGGGCAGGCTTGGCCCTTTTGCTAGTCGTATCAGGGCTAGGATGACCGCCAAGAACACCATCGCGAACCCTAGGGTCACAGAAGTCTCAAGCATCTTCTCGCTCCTCCACCGCATCGATGACCCAGCGCTCCATCCCAGATTTAAGCGCATGGCACACAGCTTCGGGATCATCGGCGAACATCGCGTGCACGGTAAGCGTTTTTCTGTCCTCGCTCACGTCAATGCTGAGCGTGCCAGGCGTCAGCGAGATTAGGTTGGTGACCAGCAAAATGCCTGCATCGGTTTTGGCATCGAGCGGCATCTGAATGATCGCTGGGCGCGCCTTCAATTCGGGCGTTACGATATCCCAAAGCACCTGAAGGCTCGACACGATCAACTCGTAATGGAACAGCACCAGGAGCTTGATCCAATACCAAACCCGCTTGAAATAGCTAGATCGCACGCCGGTCAGCGGCTGAAGCAGCCATAGGATAATGTAGCCCACAGCGAAGCCCGATAGCATGGTCACCCAGGTGAACCCGTCGAGCAAGATCGCCCAAGCAGCGGCAAGAAAAAGATTGGCGGCGAAATTGCTCATGACGGCGGCACCCCCAGAACGGCCTCGATATACGCATTCGGATTGAGGAGTTGCGCCGCGGCCGTCTCGGCAAAACCAACAAAGGGCTCGGGAAAGAACCCGATGATAAGGGTCAAGCCCGCCAATGATGCCACGGGTACCAGGAGGTAACGCTTTGACTGCGGCGACAGTCGGCTAAGGGACGGATCGATCCCCTCGGGATGTGCCTTCCAAAACGCTTCAGCCCAGATTTTGGTCATCGAATAGATCGTCAACAGCCCGACGGTCAGGGCCACCGCCGCGATCAGCCAGGTGCTGTTATCGAGCGCCGCGGCAACCAGGATGTATTTCGCCCAAAAGCCAGAAAGCGGCGGGAACCCCGCGAGGGAAAATGCCGGGATCAGAAACAGCACCGCCAAAAGTGGAGCTGACTTATAGAGCCCACCGATACGCGCCAGATCCGTGGAACCTGCGACGCGCTCGGACACGCCGGCGATGAGGAATAGGTTTGCCTTCACGATGATGTGGTGCACGAGGTAAAACACCGCTCCGGCGACAGCTAGCGGGGTCAGCAGCGCCAGCCCTAAAATCATGTAACCGATTTGGCTCACGATATGAAAAGACAGGATCTTGCGCATATCGTTCTGCGCCGCCGCCCCCAGCACGCCGGTGAGCATCGTGAACCCGGCCACCCAAAGCAGGATGCCGTGGGTGAAACCGGTATCCCCCGTAAACACCAGCGTGAACATGCGGATCAACGCGTAGACCCCTACCTTTGTGAGCAGGCCGGCAAACACCGCTGAGACGGAAAAAGCAGGGGTGTGATAGGAGGCCGGAAGCCAAAAGAAGAGCGGAAAGACCGCCGCCTTAACCCCGAAAGCCACCATGAACATCATCGCGATCACCGTGACCAGGCCTGGATTATCGGCCTCCGCCAGTACGCGCGACAAGTCCGCCATGTTCAGCGTCCCGGTCATCCCGTAGATCAGGCCGATCCCCGACAAGAACAGGATCGTCGAAATGAGGTTGAGGGTGACGTATTTCACGCCGCCATCGATCTGCGCTTTTCGGCCGCCCAAGACGAGGAGGCCGAACGACGAGATGAGCATGACCTCAAACCAACCGTAGAGGTTGAACAAATCGCCGGTGACAAACGCGCCGGTGACGCCGCCGATCAAGATATTGAAAAGCGCGTGGTAGCCCAAAAGCTCGGATCGCTGGGCGATATCGCCGAGCGCGTAAATCGACACCGCCAGACCGGTAATCGCCGTGATCACCACCATGACCGCGCTGAGATAATCCGCCACCAACGTGATGCCGAAGGGCGCATCCCATCCGCCCATCTGTCCGGCGATGACGCCATGCGCGATGACTTGACGAAACAGCAAGATCGCCGCCAAAAGGAAGATGACGTTGCCCCAAACGCTGATCCACCGGCCCCGTGGTGTCCCGCGGGTGAGAAAGGTGGCGACCGCTGTCAGGAACGGAATGACCAGCGGCGCGGCGAGGAACCAGCTCATGTCGCGTCGTCCTGCACGGGTTCTGCGACGCGCATATGGTCGGAATCAAGCGTGCCGAGGGTGGTGTAGGCGCGAAACATCAAGATCAACGCAAACGCGAACAGCCCAAAGCCGATGACGATCGCGGTCAGAACCAACGCTTGCGGCAACGCGTTCGCGACGACACCAACCGGCATGTCCGCGTCCTCGGGGATAATCGGCGGGCTGCCCTCGGTGAGGCGCCCGGCGGTGAAGATCATCAGATTGGCTGCATTGGAGATAAGCACCAGGCCGAAGATGAAGCGCAGCACATGGCGCGCCAGCATCAAATAGACGGCCGCGGCGACGAGCACCCCGATCGTAATAGCCAGCAGCGCTTCCATCAGATCTCTTCTTCCATCGCGAAAACCAGCGCTAGGATCGAGCCGAACACAACGAGGTAGACGCCGATGTCAAAGACAAGCACGGAGGAAAGCGGGAAGCCTTTATCTTCCTCGGTGGCGCCCAAGAAGAGCCACTGCCCGGTATAGAGCGCGTCGCCGAACAAACCGGCGCCGAGACCCGCGAGGAGCGCAACGCCAAGCCCGGCCATGGCAATGTTTTGCGGCTGTACACGCAGCGCTTTGCGGGCATCCGCGGTGCCGCACGCGATCGCATAAAGAACAAATCCCGTCGCCCCGATAAGGCCGCCGATGAAACCGCCGCCCGGCTCATTGTGCCCGCGCACGAGCATGTAGAACGAGAACAAGAGCAACAGACCAGCGAGGTAGCGGGTACCGGCGCGAAGAATGATCGAATTCATTTGTCACCCCGCTGATGCGTCGTGCGCAGCAAAGCGTAGGCAGACAACGCTGCGATAACGACCACTGCGATCTCACCGAACGTATCGAGGGCGCGGAAGTCGACCAGGATAACGTTGACGATGTTACGCCCGAACGCCTCGGGCCAACTGGCAGTCTCAAAAAACTCGGTTAGGCGCAGATCAATGGGCGCCTGCAGCACCGCCAGCAACGTCAGCGTCACCATCAGGCCAACGCCGCCAGCCAGCGCCGCATCCCTGGGGCGAAACTCGTTGCTGCCGGTTTTCGTGAGGCTAGGCAGGCTAAGAAGTGCCACCGCCACAAGCACCACGACCAGCGTTTCCACCAAAAGCTGGGTGATCGCGACGTCGGGTGCGCTGAAAACGATGAATACGACAGCAACACCAATTCCAACCACGCCGAGGGCCGCCATGGCGGTGATCCGAGAGGTGGTCACTGTCGTGATCCCGGCACCAGCGATGATAAGAGCCATCAGAGCAAAATGCTGCCACTGGGCGGTGGACAAATCGGTCTGCGTGGGAAAAGCGCCTCTAAAGACCATCGCCGCGCCGACAGCGACCAGCATTGTTGCGAAAACAGTGAAGATGTAGCGGCGTAGGATGCCGGGCTGGATAAGCTGTGTTTGCCACGCTGCGAACGCTTTAAGACCAGCCAAGAAGCGATCCCATCCGCGGTCAAAATTCGGGGCGCGTTCGGCCTTGTAGGCGATCCAATTGCGCAGTGGCTGGTGAAAGGCATAAAGCACCACACCGAGCGCTACTGTCACAGCCGATAGGATCAGCGGGAGGTTCACCCCGGCCCAAAGTTTGAGGTCTTTTGCCTCCTCAGCCGTACCCAGAAACGACGCCACCGTCGTATCGACAAGCGTGACCTGCAAGCTCTCGGGAAACAGGCCGAAGAAAAGGCCGAGCACACCGAGGATCGCCGGACCCAAGAGCATCGGCCAGGGCGCTTCTTTGGCCTTGCGCGGCGTGTCACCGCCGGCTGGGCGCCAAAACGGTCGAAAGCCAACAACACCGGCGACAGCGAGCATCAGCGCACTCGCGACAACGATCGCGGCTACGATCAAAAGCGATGCCGAGCCTGCAGCAAGCCCGCCCGCATACATCAACTCTTTGGCGATAAAGCCCAAGAACGGCGGGATGCCCGCCATCGACAAAGCCGCGAGCGCGGCGGCAAGCGCCGTGATCGGCATAGCCCGCACCAGCCCGCCTAAGATCTCAGCTTCGCGTGTGCCGGTGCGAAAGTCGATGCAGCCGACGACCAAGAAGAGCGCCGCTTTGTATAGGCAATGCACGATCAGGAAGGTGACGAAGGCCGTCATTGCGTATCCCGTGCCTTGTCCCAGAAACAAGGTCAGCGTGCCGAGCGCCATCAATGTGGTGTAGGCGAGCGTTTGCTTCAGGTCGGTTTGGCGCAATGATAGCACGCTTGCAAAAACGGCGGTGAATGCCCCGGCAATGGTCAGGATCCAAAACCACGCACTGGTCCCCGCCATCGCGGGGTGGAGCCGCGCCATCAGGTAGACCCCCGCCTTTACCATCGTTGCCGAGTGCAGAAACGCTGAGACAGGTGTCGGCGCTGCCATCGCATTGGGCAGCCAAAAGTGGAACGGAAACTGCGCCGATTTCGTAAACGCCCCGGCGAGCACCAACAGCAGAATGGGCAGGTACAAGGCATGCGATTTAAGCACGTCCTCTTGCGCCAAGATCTCCGACAACTCAAAGCTACCGGCGGTGAACCCAATCAAGATGAAGCCAGCCAACAGCGCCAGGGCGCCTGCGCCCGTCACGAATAGCGCTTGCAGCGCCGCGCGGCGGCCTTTCGCCGTTTCATGCCCGAACCCGATGAGTAAGTAGGAGGTGACAGTGGTCAGCTCCCAAAAGACGAACAAGGCGATCAGGTTGTCAGCCAAGACCAAGCCGAGCATCGCGAGCATAAAGCTCATCAAAAACAGCACGAACCGGCCAAATTGCGGATGCCCGGCCAGATAGGTGTTGGAGTACAGAAATATCAGCGCGCCAATGCCCGTGATAAGCAGGGCGAAGGTCAGGCTAAGCCCATCGAGCAAGAACGACAGCGATATGCCAAGCGAGGGCACCCACTCCCATGCGACCCGCACAACGCCGCCGGCGGCCACATCGGGGGCCAGAGTGACAAACCACGCAAATAGCCCTGCCGCAAAGATAACCGGCGCGATACCCAACAGACCATTGCCGCGCGCGCTCAGCATCCCAGCGCCATCGCTCATGAGGGTTCAGCTGCCGCAACCGGCGAGACAAAACCTTCGGGTTTGACCGCCATCACCGAACAGCTGACGCGATTGAGCACCGTCTCGGCCACGTTGCCGATGAAAAGCCCGGTAAGGCCGGTTCTGCCAATCGTCCCCATCACCAGGATGTCCGCCTTCTCACTCTCAGCATGCTCGGTGATCACATCTTCGGGGATGCCCTTCACATGGATGACCCGCATGAGATCGGAGTACTCCTCAAACTCTGCGACCAGTTGGTTCAGGTTGGAGGCGCTCTGACGTTCGACATTGCTGAGAATGACTTGGATCTCTTCCTCGGTTGCGTGGATGCGGCTGTGGCGCAGCGTTGCCTCTTCCTGCAGGTGCCACGCATTGAGCACGTCCAGTTGCGCGCCGTCTTGACGCGCCAAGGATGTGGCCAACTCCATCACCTTGCGATTGAGCGCCTTGCGCGTGGGATCGTTCGGTTCAGGGTCGACCGCGGCAACGATCCGACGCGCTGCCGGTTCTTGCACGCCGTTCAAGACCCAAACCGGGCAGGGACACTTGCGCAGCAAATGCAGGTCGGCCCCCCGCATCGCTTGTTTAAGCGGCGCATGCTCGGCCGATTTCAGCACCAGATCGCAGTCATGCTTCAGCACATACTGGATGGTCTCGATAAAACCGATGCCGTGGGCCACATGCACCTTTACGCTCAGACCCGCAGCCTCAAGCGTTTGCGCCAGCGTATCCAGCCTCTTTTGATGAAACGTCAGGACCTCGCTCTCGATCTCGGTCGCCCGCGACCCGAAAAGCCCCGATAGGATCCGCGACAATTCTCCGGGCGCTGTGTCGACCACATGAAATAGCGTTAAGGCAGCCCCGTTTGCTTCTGCCAACCACTTCGCCCGATCAATCAGGGCCTGCGAGCCGTCGTCATCGTCTGAAAGAACCAGGATGTTTTTAAAGCGCTTCATATCGAATCCAGTGCGTGTCGCAGAAATGGGGCGCGTACCTCATTGATCAAATCGAAAGGTGATCTTGGCGGTTTAAGAATGGTGTTTGCGCTACAGCCATCTCGACGCCTTATCAGCTTCGTGAGCGGGTGGCGATCACCGAAGCAGTCTATTTTCCTGCGCTAATCCAAGCTGCGCGGTGCTGCTGGATCGGCCTCATGCCCCACACGGGTCTGGTCTTAAATCCAATTGATCTTCGACAGCTAATTCGGCTTGTGTCACAGCAGATAGGAGGCCGGAGGCGCCGATGACATCCCACACGACCCGATTGGGCGTCGATATCGGCGGCACGTTCACCGATGTGGTGCTTGAACATCGCGGCGCGCAGATCTCTGCCAAAGTGCTCACCACCTACGCAGCCCCCGAGAACGCAATAATCGATGCGATGCATCAGGTGTGCGCCAAAACAGGCATACATGTGCGAGAGATCGATCAAATCATCCATGGCACCACCCTAGCGACCAACGCGCTGATCGAACGGCGCGGCGCGAAAACCGCGTTGATCACCACGGAGGGGTTCCGCGATGTGATCGAGATGCGCACCGAAAGCCGGTTCGAGCAGTATGATCTCAACCTCAATCTTCCCGAACCGCTGTTGCCGCGGCATATGCGTTTTACGGTGCGCGAACGGGTCGACGCTACTGGGCAAGTGTTGATCGCGCTGAACGAGGCCGAGGCCGACGCCGTGATCGACCGCATCGCCCAGGGCGGCTACGAGAGCGTCGCGATTGGGCTGATGCATTCCTATTTGAACCCGCGACATGAGGAGAGCTTGCGCGATCTCGTTCGCCGGAAGCTGCCAAAGATTTCCGTCTCGATATCGTCAGAAGTGAGCCCGCAAATGCGCGAGTATGAGCGGTTCAACACGGTTGTCGCGAACGCTTATATCAAGCCGCTAATGGCTTCATATCTGGGCCGCTTAGAAAGACGACTGCGTGAGGAAGGCGTGCGTTGCCGCATTTTTCTCATGCATTCGGGAGGCGGGATCATTTCGCTGCAAAACGCAGCCGAGTTTCCGGTGCGCCTTGTCGAGTCGGGGCCCGCAGGCGGTGCTGTATTCGCTGCCAACATTGCTGCGCGATACGGGTTAGGCAAGGTGCTGAGCTTCGATATGGGCGGCACGACCGCCAAAATCTGCCTGATCAAAGACCAAACGCCAAAAACCAGCCGCGTGTTTGAGGTGGCTCGGACATATCGCTTTAAAAAGGGGTCGGGCATGCCGATCTCAATCCCGGTGATCGATATGGTCGAAATCGGCGCCGGTGGCGGGAGCCTTGCCCACGTGGATGCGATGCGCCAGATCCGGGTTGGCCCCGAAAGCGCAGGCTCCGAGCCTGGTCCGGCCTGCTATGATCGCGGCGGCACCAAACCCGCCGTAACCGATGCGGACCTTATCCTGGGCAGACTTGACCCTGCGATGTTTGCCGGGGGCTCGATCACCCTCGATCCCAGCCACGGCGCCACCGCGCTTGAGGAGGTGATTGGCAAGCCGCTGGCGATGGACACCACCGAAGCCGCGTTTGGGGTATCCGAACTCGTCGACGAGAACATGGCGAACGCCGCCCGCGTTCATGCGGTCGAGAATGGCGAGGATCTGAGCGACTACACGATGATCGCTTTCGGTGGTGCCGCGCCGCTCCATGCTGGCCGGTTATGCGACAAGCTCGGCATACGCCGCTTGCTGATCCCGCCGGGCGCAGGTGTGGGCTCGGCCATCGGGTTTCTGCGCGCCCCGTTCAGCTTTGAGGCCAATCGGTCTGTGTTTATGCGCCTGAGCGACTTTGACGCGGACCGCGTCTGCACCATCCTCGCCGAGCTTGAAGCGGAGGCCACCGCGTTCGTGCGAACCTGCGACGCGGAAAGCCCGATCCAGGCTGAGTTCAAAGCGTATATGCGCTATAGCGGCCAGGGCTGGGAAATCCCGATCGCGCTTACCAAAAGCCAAGCAGCGCAGCCGGATGCGACGGTCTTCCATGCCAAATTTGAGCAGGTCTACGGCAAGCTGTTCGGTCGGCCAGTAACGGGGATGGACATCGAGATAACGGTTTGGTCGGTCAACGCCGCGACACCGCCGCAGCTTGTCACCCCTGTCGCGGCAAGCCGAGACATCACCCCAATCGAGAGTGCACAAAGCCGGGACGTGTACGACCCAGGCTCCGGCCGGTTTGTTGAGGCAAAGGTGTTTGCGCGCAAGTCGATGGCAGCAGGGCAATGCGCGCGCGGTCCCGCCGCGATCATCGAGGACGAAACCACCATCATCCTACCCAGCCATTGCGACGCAATTTGCCAACCCGACGGGTGTATTGATGTGAATGTCCGGAAAGCCAGCCATGACGCGTAAATCCTCGCCAGTCGCCTACCAGGTTATGTGGAACCGCTTGATTTCCGTGGTGGAGGAACAGGCCCAGGCGCTGGTTCGCACAGCATTTTCCACCTCGGTGCGTGAGGCGGGTGACTTATCAGCCGGGGTTTACGACGCCCAAGGCGCCATGCTTGCCCAGGCCGTGACCGGCACACCCGGTCATGTCAACGCGATGGCCGACGCGGTGGCCCACTTTATCCGCCGCATAGGCCGTGAGAACATGTTCGCCGGTGACGTCTACATCACCAACGACCCTTGGGAGGGCACCGGGCACCTCCATGATATCACCATGGTCACCCCCACGTTTCACCGCGATACCTTGGTGGGTTTCTTCGCCTGCACAGCCCATGTCGTCGATATCGGTGGTCGCGGCTTCGGCGCAGACGCCAACAGTGTGTTCGAGGAAGGCCTCTACATTCCGATCATGAAGTTCGCCGAACGTGGCGCGGTGAACGAGACGCTCGTTAGGCTTGTGCGCGGCAATGTACGCGAACCAGAACAGGTGATCGGCGATATCTACGCGCTGGCCACATGCAATGAAATCGGCCATCGCCGATTGAACGAGATGATGAGCGAATTCGGCCTTGCCGATCTGACCGGGCTTGCGGGCTTTATTCTCGACAATTCCCGCCGGGCCACGCTCGAGCGTATTGCCGCCCTGCCCCAGAAAACCGCCGCGGGCGCGCTGACCTTCGATGGTTTCGACAGACCGATCACGCTTCGCGTTAAGGTCACCGTTAGCTGCGACCGGATCGTCACCGACTTCGCCGGTACGTCTGGGCTCGACCGGAAAGGCATCAATTGTCCGCTGGTCTACACCAAGGCCTATGCCTGTTACGCGCTGAAAGTCGCGATCGCGCCTGAGATCCCCAACAATGCGGGCTCGCTTGCCCCGTTTGAGGTGGTGGCGCCGGAAAACTCGATTGTCCACGCGCTCCATCCAGCGCCGGTGGCGTTGCGCCATATCGTCGGTCACTTTGTCCCAGATGCGGTCTTCAACGCTTTCGATCAGATTGTGCCAGGGCTGGTACCAGCCGAGGGCGCAGGATGCTTGTGCAACTTTCAGCTCTCGTTGCGCCCGAGCAGGGACGCGTCAGGTCCATCCGCGTCAGCCCGGTCGGAGGTGTTGACCTTCAACTCAGGCGGATCGGGCGCGCGCCCAGAGCATGATGGGTTGAACGCAACCGCATTTCCGTCAGGGGTGATGACGATGCCGGTGGAAGCCACCGAACATGCTGGGCCGGTGATCATCTGGCGCAAAGAATTGCGCGCTGATTCAGGTGGCGCGGGGCGACGGCGCGGCGGGCTCGGTCAGCACATGGAAGTCGGCGCGCGCGACGGCTTTGAGTTTGACATTCAAGCCATGCTCGACCGTGAGCAGCACCCCGCCAGCGGGCGGCGCGGCGGCGCATCGGGCGCGCCAACGCAGATCCAACTGGATGACGGGACGCCCATGCGTGTGAAGGGCAAACAATTCGTGCCCCATGGACGCCGCGTTGTCATGGCCTTTCCCGGCGGTGGCGGATACGGCGCGCCGCGCGAACGAGAAACCGATTTGGTCAAACGCGATCTGGCGCGCGGCTACATCTCAGCCGAAGCTGCGGCTGAGGTTTATGAGCTTGCCGCTGATGAAATCGCCGCCGTGCTCGCTGCTACGCGCCGGGGCGACCGGTTTTGAGACCTGGCCGCATCGAGACCATATCGTTTAAGGGGCCAAGGGGCGTTCAAATCGAAGGAGAGGCAGGATGGATAAAGTAGCACTGATCACAGCCGGGGGCAGCGGCATGGGTGCTGATTGCGCGCGCGCCCTGGCGGCAGACGGCTTTAACATCGGCATCCTGTCCTCGTCTGGTAGAGGCGAAGCGCTCGCTCACGAGCTCGGTGGCGTCGGCATAACCGGCACCAACAAGTCCACCGACGATCTGCAGAAGCTTGTCGATGCGGCGATGAACCATTGGGGCCGCGTCGATGTGCTGGTCAACTCCGCCGGTCATGGTCCGCGGGCACCGATCCTCGAGCTCACCGACGACGACTGGCATGAGGGCATGGAGGTTTATCTGCTCAGCGCCGTGCGACCAAGCCGCCTCGTCACACCGATTATGCAACGCCAAGGCGGCGGTGCCATCATTAACATATCCACCTTTGCCGCGTTCGAACCCAGCCCGGTTTTTCCCACGTCAGGCGTCATGCGGGCAGGACTGGCGAGCTTTGCGAAGCTCTTCGCTGACAAATACGCGGCAGAGAATATCCGCATGAACAACGTGCTGCCGGGCTTTATCGACAGCCTCCCTGAGAAAGAAGAGTTTCGCGCCATGATCCCGATGGGGCGTTACGGCAGTTCGCTAGGTGAGATCGCCAGCGTCGTCGCCTTTCTGGCATCGGACGGCGGCGCCTATATCACTGGGCAGAACATTCGCGTCGACGGCGGTGTCACCCGCTCAGTCTAAACCGCGCCTCGGCCTAGCGCGCTGATCAATCGAGGCGGTAGGCCGCTCGGGCAGCATCGGTGGCAAGCCAAACCGCAACCTCCTGCGCGGTCGCCTTCGACAAAAGGTGGCGCGCAACCATGCCGGCCAGGAATGCAGCGACGCAGCGCCGCCACACATCGTGCCGTGCCGGGATCGATAGAAGCGCGCGCGTATCGTCGTTGAACCCTGCCAAGTTGGCAAAGCCCGCAGTTTCGACCACCGCGTCCAGGTAGCGGGCGATGCCGCGGGGGCTGTCATGGAACCACCAGGGCGGCCCAATCATCAGGCAAGGCCAATAGCCAGCCATCGGGGCCACCTCGCGGCTTAGATTGCTTTCATCGAGTGAAAAGAAGATCAGGCGAAAACCCTCGGCATTGCCGTACTTGTCCAACAAGGCGGCCAGATCGCGCACTGGATTGATCGGCAGTGGAATATCGGCCCCCATATTGGCGCCGTAGGTTTCAAAAAGGGTGCGGTCGGTGTTGCGGAACGATCCGGCATGGATCTGCATGACCATACCGTCCTCCACCGCAAGCCCGGCCATTTCTGTCAGCATCTGTGCACGGAAGAGCGCTTTGTCCCCTGGTTCGGGCACGCCGTTGACCAAGCGGGAGAGCAGCTTTTGCTTGTCGTCAGCCGCAAGATCGACTGTGTGCGCCGAGATGACACCGTGATCGGTAGCCGTTGCCCCAAAACGCCGGAACATCGCGCGCCGCACCCGGTGCGCCTCGATCAGCCCATCCCACGCATGCGTGTCGCACCCGGTCATCTCCGCCAGGCGGGTCAAGTTTGCGAGAAAGTCCGGATGATCCGGATCAGTCACGTCATCAGGCCGGTAAGTGGTGCGCACACGCTCGGCTAAACCCGCGTCAGCGATGGTCGCGTGGTGGCTCAGCGGATCGAGGGCGAACTCGGTCGTCGCGATCACCTCCACCTTAGCCTTGTCCAAGATTGCCCTAGGCCGCATGTCGTCATCCTTGAGACGCGCGCCAATCGCATCGAACACGGCATCGGCGTTGCTTGCTGAAAGACGCTCCTCAATCCCGAAACCCCAGTGGAGCGCATGATTGATCCATAATTGTGAAGGCGTCCCGTCGAACAGGGTGTAGTGGGCGCAGAATGTCCGCCAGGCCTCGCGCGGCGCCGCGATGGGGCCTTCGCCACTCAGGCTCGGCACGCCCAGCGCCTGGTACGTGATCCCCTGACTGCGCAACATGCGCAAAACGTAGTGGTCAGGCGTCAAAAACAGCGATGCGGCATCACCGAAAGCAGGATCCTCGGCGAACCAGCGCGGATCGGTATGCCCGTGCGGCGAGACAATCGGCAGGTCTTCGATCGCGCCGAAAAGATCAGCGGCGATCCTGCGCGTCTCGCGATCAGACGGAAACAGGCGCATTGGGTCGAGAAAGTCAGCCATGACAGTGGCTCCAGTGGCGGTGGCCCTAAAGGCGCAGTGGCCCTTATTTGGCCGTGTGCATGGCGCGGCTGCAAGCTATTGGTTGCAATTGGCGCGCAGGCTGTCGAGAAACCAACGGCGCGCCTCCCCGATCGAACGGATCTTTCGCCATGGCCTCCCTTCCGCGTCTCGCGAGCTTGCACCAGATAACCGAGCCGGTCACACGACCCGCCTACAATCTCGCAGAGCATGGTGTTGGCATCGTGCATCTAGGTGTGGGTGCCTTCCACCGCGCCCATGTCGCCGATTATTGCGACCAGGCTCTCGCCAAAAGCGGCGGCGATTGGCGCATTCAGGGGGTTAGCCTTCGCTCGACGACTGTCGCCGACCAACTCAACCCGCAAAACGGCCTCTACACGCTGCTTGTCCGCGACGCTGCGGGTTTGCAGGGCCGGGTGATTGGCGCGATCCAATCAGTGCTTACCGCAGCGCGTGAAAAGGCCGACGTGCTGAAGGCGATGACAAACCCTGAGATCCGTATCGTGACCATTACGGTGACGGAAAAAGCCTATGGTATCTCGCGCGAGACCGGCGGCGTGGACATGGCGCACCCGGCTGTTATCGCTGACTTGGCAGCGCCCGAGGCACCGGGCGGTGTGCTTGGCCTTTTAACGGAAGCCCTGCGCCAACGCCGGGCCGCGGGCACCCCACCCTTCACCGTGCTCTGCTGCGATAACTTGCCGGCGAACGGCACCCTACTGCGTCAGGGGGTGACCAGTTTCGCGGGTCACGTTGACCCCGACCTTGCCGCATGGATCGAGGGCAATGTGGCATTCCCCTGTTCGATGGTGGATCGGATCACGCCAGCCTCCACCGAGACAACCTTGCAAGACGCCGCGCGGCTCACTGGCTGCGCAGATCACGCCGCGGTCGAAACCGAGCCCTTTAGCCAATGGGTGATTGAAGACACGTTTCCGCAAGGTCGCCCAGCATTGGAAGAAGTGGGGGCCGAGCTTGTCGGCGATGTGGCGCCGTTTGAGCAGATGAAGCTGCGCATGTTGAACGGATCGCACTCGATGATGGCCTATGCCGGTTTTCTGAGCGGAAAAACCTTTATTCGCGACGTGATGGCTGACGAGGCGCTTCAGGCCCTTGTGGGGCAACATATGCGCGCCGCCTCGAAAACGCTGCCGCCGGGGCTTGATACCGAAGCCTATGCCTCTGCGTTGATGGCGCGCTTCGCCAACCCGGCAATTGCCCATGAGACCTATCAGATCGCGATGGACGGGACCCAAAAGCTCCCGCAGAGGCTTCTTGCGCCCGCACACGAGACGCTACGCGCCAATGCCGATATAGGCCCCTTCGCTTTCGCTGTTGCGGCGTGGATGCGCTATTGCCTGGGCCGCCGTGACGACGGCGAGGCGTACCCTCTGCGCGACCCACGAGAGAGTGAGATCGCAACCATCGTTTCGGGCAAGAGCACGGCATCGGATATCGCCGACGCGCTGCATGATTTGCCGGGCCTGTTCCCCGCGGCGCTCACCGCATCGCCCGTTTGGCGGGACGCGGTCACAACAGCGCTTGCGCGCATGCTTGAAGAGGGGATGAGCGCGGCGATCAGTGCGCAGGCCCGCGCTAGTAGCGGATAAGCCGCCGCCCGAGGAGCCACAGCAACGCGCGCCGACCGGCGCTCAAGATTGGGTAAATCACACGCATTAAGCGCAGCGCGACCCGCCGCAAACCTGGGCGACGCACCTTCTCGGCCAGGAACAAACTGAACAGCGCCGCGCCGCCAAAGCTCCACTCCTGCTCGATCCGAACCGCAAAGGCGTCGTTGATGTCGACGCCGTATTCCCGCGCCAGCATGCGCGCCACATCCATGTGCTCGCGGGCATCGGTCAAAACAACGCGCCACTTATCCTGACGCAGCCGCAGAAACCGCGTGAACATCGCGTTGCAGATCGGACATTCGCCATCATAGACGATCTCGATGGTTTTCGGCTCCGGTGTGTCTAGCATCGCTAGGTCACCCGGTTCACGCGTTTGTATTGGCTTTGATCCCAGAGGCGGCCGTTTATCACCTCCTCAAGGATATCAACCGCGCGCAACACATCGGCTTCGTCAATGTAAAGCGGGGTCAGCCCGAACCGCATGATATCGGGCGCCCGAAAGTCACCGATGACACCGCGGTCGATCAACGCCTGCATCGCGGCATAGCCTTGCTCGAACGCGAAGGAAACCTGACTGCCGCGCATCGCATCCTCACGCGGGCTTACCAGCGTCAGCGCTGGGATACGGGCATCGACCTCGGCGATAAATCGGTTTGCCAAGGCAAGGCTGGCCGCGCGGATCTCGGCCATATCGACGCCCTCCCACACCTCCATCGCCGCCTCTAGCGCCGCGATTTGCAGAATGGGCGGCGAGCCGACGCGGAAGCACTCAATCGACCGAGCCCGACGGTAGGTTGGCTCAAATGCGAAAGGTGCATCGTGGCCAAGCCAACCTTCGAGCGCGAGGCTAACCTCGGGGAGAAGATCGGGCCGGCAATAGATGAAAGCCGGGCCGCCTGGCCCTGAATTGAGGTATTTGTAGGTGCACCCGACCGCGAACTCACAGCCACAGGCCGCCGCGTCGAACGGCACTGCCCCGGCGGAGTGGGCCAGATCCCAGATCATCACTGCGCCAGCGGCATGGGCAAGCTCGGTGATTGTGCGCATATCGTGCATGCGCCCGGTGCGGTAATCCACATGGGTCAGCATGATCGCGGCGCAATCCTCATCAATGGCGTCCGCCACTGCGTCGGGCGCAACAACGCGCAGCTCGTGGCCCTGATCGAGCGTTTGGATCAGCCCTTGCGCCATGTAGAGATCAGATGGGAAGTTACCGCTGTCAGAGAGGATGACCTTGCGATCGGGCCGCAGCTTTATGGCCGCGGCAACAGCCTGGTAGACCTTGATCGATAGGGTATCGCCGAGCACCGTCGTGCTTGGGGGCGCCCCAATTAAGCGCCCGATCTTATCGGCAAGGGTCAGCGGCTTGGCCATCCAATCATGGCTATTCCATGCCTTGATCAGGTCACCGCCCCACTCCTCAACCACGGTGTCGCGCACCCGCTCTTCCACACCTTTCGCCAGCGGTCCCAGCGAGTTGCCATCGAGGTAAATGGTGCCTTCCGGCAGGAGGAAGCACTCCTTTTTGGGAAGCATATCCATCTCCTACAAAATACTGCGCACGCGCCATAGCTCGGGGAAAAGCTCCACCTCCAGCATCTTGCGCAGATACTGGACCCCGGCCGTGCCGCCGGTGCCGCGCTTGAAACCGATGATCCGCTCAACGGTGGTGACATGATTGAAGCGCCAGCGGCGAAAGTAATCCTCCATATCGACTAGCTTTTCCGCCAGCTCGTATAGCGGCCAATGGGTGGTTGGGTCTTTGTAAATCTCCGCCCAGGCCTCGATAACCGTGTCGTCAGCCTGATGCGGCGCCCTTAGCTGATAAATCTCGGCATCGAAACGGCGGTTGAGATGCGCCGATAGCTGATCGAGCGCGACGTGATAAAGCGATTTGACGGCAAGCTCCGAGGTGAGCTGCGTGTGCGTCGGCGTATGATGTTCGTGCACTTTCATCATGGCCGGGTTTCGATTGCCCAGGATGAACTCGATTAACCGGTATTGATGCGATTGAAACCCAGACGACGCGCCCAGATCATCACGAAACGTGGTGTACTCGCTCGGCGTCATCGTCCGCAGTACATCCCACGAACCATTGAGCTGCTCGAAGATCCGCGCCACCCGGGTCAGCATCTTGAAGGTTGGCGCGAAGTCCCCCTCCATCAGGCGCCGGCGGGCGGCAGAGAGTTCGTGCAAAGCGAGCCGCATCCATATTTCCGAGGTTTGGTGCTGCACGATGAACAGCATCTCGTCATGGGCGTTGCTCAGCGGATGCTGCGCCGACAAAAGCGGGTCGAGCGCCAAGTAATCGGCGTAGCTCATATCATTCGCGAATGAGAGCTTCGCGCCGTCGTCACCGGGATTGTAAGGGGTGCTGCTCATCGCCGCTCCAGGTTTTGCGACCTACAACTGATCTGCGCTAGTAACCGGTCATTTCAAGATAGCCGACGCCGGTATGGCTTCCTTCGATACGCACCGGACCTTCCCAATAAGGGATCGACACCCCCATCCAGGCGCCGGGGTTGATCGCCTCGACGCGCACATCAACCTCCCGGTCCGGCAACGTCACCCGCCATTGCGTGGGAACGTCACGATCGGCCACCTCGGTCGTCGCCAGCGGCTCACCCATGAACGCGCCGTTGTCAAAGGGCGTCGTGGTGCCATCGGGCTCAATCCAAGTGGCGAATGTATAGGGTGCGCTCCCGTCGCGGCGCACCAACGCGCCCATCAGCTTTGCGCCATCGTCAAAGCTCAGCGAAAACCAGTCCCACCCGGTTTGGTCGTCGTCCAGGGGCTGGCTCGACCATTCCCGATCAAGCCAAGCCGATCCAGTCACAGCAACATCTCCCTCGGGCAGCGATAGTGTGCCGGAAATCGCGTAGGCCGGTTGCGAGTAGTAATAACTGGCCTGCCCGCTATCCGACTTTTGCGAATATCCAGCGTCGCCATGAAAGACGAGCGGGCCTTGCGCCTCGAGCGTCATATCATAGCGGAAGTCGGCACTGCTAGCAGTCATGCGGAGGGACCCAAAGTCAGGCCCCGCCAGACGCCAATCATCGATCCAGGCATCAAACGGGTCGGCGATCACGCCCGCTTGCCCAATGCCCCCGCGCGCGACCCGCTCGGCGGCATAATGCGCCTCTTGGGTGGTCACCGCTGCATGGGCGAACCAGACTTGCGGCGAGGCCCAGCCAGACCCAGCTTCAGGCGCGAGCGCGGAGCGAAACAACGTCCATTGAAGGCCATAGGGCGTGCCATCCTCAGCAGTGAGGTTGGCGGTTAGATACCACCACTCAATGCGGTATTCTGGGTGTGGCCCGTGATCTTGCGGGAAGTCAAACGACGGCGCTGGCTGCGGCAAGGCAAAACCGTCGGCATCCGTGCCTAGCGATGCAAACCCCTGAGCGGTGGCAACGCTCGGCAGGAGAAGCGCGATGAGCAGGGCCATAATGGCTTTAACGTTCACTGGCAAAGACCTTTAGCAAGGCGTTTGGTGGCGTGCGGCCGAGGCGAAACGCGGGCCAGAGTGCCGCCAACGCTGCTGCGATAAGCGCGAAGATACCCAGTCGCGCGTAGTCTTGCGGGAACAAGAACATCGGCAATTGCCATCCGAACGCTTCCACGTTGATCACGGTGAGCAAGATCCACGCCAAAGCAAGGCCGACAGGGAGCGCGCAAATTGCCGTCAGTGTCGCGAGGAGTATCGCGCGCACCATCTCCACAACAGCCAATTGGCGACGCGACAGCCCAAGCGCCCAAACCGGCGCCAGTTGCGGCAGGCGCAGGCTGGCCAGGGTCAACAGGCTCATCAATATCGCGAAGGCCGCCACGGCAAGTGTCAGCACGTTCAAAGCACCGGTGACCGTGAAGGTACGCTCGAAGATGTCGAGCGAGGTTGATTTAATGTCGGCTTGGTTGATCATCTGGCCATTGGGCAAGCCAAACTCTTCCACGATCCGCTCACGCAGCGCGACAGGATCCTCGCTGCGCACGCCGAATTGTCGCGGGATCACCTCGGAATAAATCTCGCTAAACCGCGCCTCGGAAATCACCGCTTGGCCAATCGGATTGCCGTAATCGCCGTAAATCCCCACCACAGGCAAGGTAACGCCCGACGCAACTGTGATCTCGTCATTCACCCAAAGCCCCGCGCGGCGGGCAAGCTGCTCGTTAATGACCGTGCCAGCGCCGTTTGCCACCGCATCCCAAGGCGCATCAATGCCATCCAAAAACGCCCAATTCTCACGATAGGTATTCCCCACACGCACGCCGTACAATTCACCCGGGCGCCCTGCGAGTGTCACATCGGCGCTGAGAAGCGGCATCACTTCGTCGGCGGTCTCGATAAGATAGGCCTCTAGCGCCGGGCTTTGCTCAGCGGTTTCGGACCGGACATAAAGTTCCGACGCGAGCCGCTGATCGAGAAAACCGACAAAGGTCACCCGAAAGCTCGAAACCATCGTTGTCACGCCGATATTGGCGGCAACAGCGAGCAGAAGCGCCATGAGCGCCAGGCTCAAACCAGGCAGTTGCTGCCTTGTGTCCGCCCAAAACCACTGGCCGATGACACCGGTTGAAAAACGCTGCCCCAACCGCAGAACGCCATCCAAGATAAGCGGTAGGAATAAAGCTGCACCAAGGAGCAGCGCGCCCAGTTGCACGAAGCCCTTTACCAGACCTCCTTGGACGAAAATCAATACGCAGGCGAGCGCGACCAGCGCCAATGCCGCGAGCCCCTGCGCCCGCCGCTTTCCTAGGTCGGCCAAGGCCCAGGCGCGGGGCCGTGCGCTTGCCAAAAGGGGCATCCGCGCGATCTGCACCAGCGCGCCGGTCCCTGCCGCCAGCGTGCCCACTAACGCAATCGCCAGGCCCGAAAGCCACCATGAGGCGCGAAACTCTAGACTGCCCGCAACTTGGGTGCCGTAGAGCCCCTGAAGGGTGACCGCCACGTCGGGCAACAGCGCGGCTGCGATGACGTAGCCCAGCGCCACGCCAATCGCACCGGCGAGAAATGCCAATAGAAAGAGCTCAACCGCTAGTATGACGATTAATCGGCGGAGCGGCACGCCAAGCGACCGCATGGTGCGGATCATCGGCCTGCGCTGTTCGAACGCGAGACCGATGGTGCCGTGCACGATAAAAAGGCCCACCGCGAAGCTCAAAAACCCAAACGCGGTGAGGTTGAGATGGAAGCTGTCGGTCATCCTTCCAACATCGCTGGCGCTTTGAGCCGGCGTGATCGTCAAATCCGGTGCGATATCGGCAAAATTAGGCAGGTCCTTGGGCTGCGTATCGGCGATGATAAGGCGCGTCAGCATCAGCGGCAGATCGAGGAGCGCCTGGGCGATGCCGATATCGGTGATCGCCGTGCCCGGGGCCACGTTCGGATCGACGATGATGCGATACGCTGTTCGAGGCTCCAG
>JBCDGW010000039.1:0-25427 GCA_038750765.1 Pseudomonadota bacterium
GGCGCGATTGTCCATTACCGGGTCACCCGCGACACCAACCGAGCGCTGCAGCCGGGTGAGCTGTTGCTAGTGGATTCGGGCGGGCAATATGTCGACGGCACCACCGATATCACCCGCACCATCGCTATCGGCCAGCCCAGCCAAATGCACCGCACCTGCTTTACCCAAGTGCTCAAGGGCATGATCGGGTTATCGACGCTGCGCTGGCCGGTGGGCCGCTCTGGCCGCGACCTAGACGTGATCGCGCGCGCAGCATTATGGCGCGCAGGCCGCGATTACGACCACGGCACGGGCCACGGCGTCGGCGTGTTTTTGTCCGTCCATGAGGGCCCCCAAAGGATCGCGCGGATCAGCGAGGTGCCGCTCCGGCCTGGGATGATCCTGTCCAATGAGCCCGGCTATTACCGCGAAGGCGCCTTCGGCATCCGCATCGAGAACCTCGTTGTGGTGCGCGAGGCGGCGGATACGGCGGATGGTGACGACCGGGCGATGTTGGATTTCGACACGCTCACCTATGTGCCCATCGACCGCGCGTTGATCGAGGTGGATTTGCTCGACCGCGACGAACGCGCTTGGCTCAACACCTACCACGCCGCCGTCGCGGACCGGATCGGGCCCAGGCTATCCGAACGGGCGCGCGCCTGGCTCCAAGGGGCAACAGCGCCGATTTGATCGGCTGAAGCGGTTTGACACAGTCTCGTGATCGATTACGTGCTGCATCAGCCGCGGCGCCCATCGTCGTGTCGCCAACGCTATAAGCCCTTGAAATAGCGCGATGACGGCCTGCGATCCATGGCCGATTTGCTCGCCTGAGGTCCCTGGCCCTGGCAGCGCATCGCTCTGCACCGCTCGGAGGACACCCGCCATGATCAGCCATATCACCACCCGCAAAGCGCCCGGCACCTGGGTCGTCCGCGCCGCCGGCGCTGTCATCGGCGAGAGCACGAATGCGGTCGAATTGAGTGAGGGGAGCTATCCGCCGGTGATCTATTTCCCCCGCGCCGATCTCGCGATGGCGTTTTTTGAGCCATCCGACAAACGCACCACCTGCCCCCATAAGGGCGAGGCAGTCTATTTCACACTGCAAGCCAAAAGCGGCCCGCTCCCCGATGCCGCCTGGTCCTACGAGACCCCGAAAGAAGGGCTTGAAGCCATCGCCGGGCATCTCGCCTTTTTCACCGAACGGGTCACGGTCGAACAGCTTTAGCGGTGCTCTTCTGCGGCGGTGGCGGCCAAGCGTCGGTTATAGGCCCGCAGCGCATCGACCTGATAGAGCACGCCCAGCAATTCGGGCGGCCGCCCATCGCCCCATAGCGTCACCACCGGCAAAAACGCAGCGCCGCCTTTGTCGAAGATCGGCATCGCATTCTCCAGCGTTGCCGCGCCGTCGATGTAAATGCCTTGCTCGATCAACTGCCAGCAGGCGGCCTCGGTCGCTGGACCGGTAGTGCTCACTTCCTTGGTGAGGCTGGCCACCCGTACCATCGCCAGCAGATACGCCTGCGGCCCCGCGGCCAGATGGATATTGCGGTTCTCAAGCTGGCTGAGGAAAAACGACCGGTCGATCAGCTGAGAGGCCAGCGCGGTCGATAGCGATACCGCCACCATCACCGCCAGCCCGGTCTGCCAGTCGCCGGTGAGTTCGAACACGATCAACGTGGTGGATATCGGCGCGCCCAGCACTGCCGCAGAAACCGCGCCCATCCCGGCCAACGCGTAGAGCGTCGCGGAGCCCGCAAATTGCGGGAGCAATGCTGTCGCCACAATGCCGAAGGCCAGCCCGGTCAGCGCCCCCAACATCAATGAAGGCGAAAAGATCCCACCGCCCATCCGACCGCCGAGCGTGATCGCCACGGCGACCACCTTGACCATCGCAAAAACCACCGCCCCAAAAAAGCCGAGCTGCCCAGTCAGCGCGGCGCTCGTCGTCTCGTATCCAACGCCAATGATATGCGGAAAGCCCAGCGCGATCACCCCCAGCAGAAAACCCGCCAAGGCCGGGCGCAGTTGCGGCTTCAACCCGGTTCGCGCCATCACGGTGTTGGCGATGCGCTCGGCGAAAAACACCGCCTTGATCAGGGCAATCGCCATCAAGCCGCAGACCAGTCCCAGCAACATGAATGCGGGTAGCTCGACGTAAAAACCCAATTGCGATGCCCCGCCCAGCATAAACTCGGTGACATCGCCAAAGACCAACCGATTGATCACGGTGCCGGCGCAACTGGCGATCACGATCGGCGCGAAGGCATTGACCGCGAAGTGGCGCAAGATCACCTCCAGCGCGAACAGCGCCCCGGCTATGGGTGCGTTAAACGAGGCCGACACAGCCGCCGCGACAGCGCAACCCAAAAGGTCGCGGCCGGTCACCCCGTCGGCTTTGATCCGGTTGGAAACCGCTGTCGCGATCACCCCGGCCAAGTGCACCACCGGCCCCTCGCGCCCTGATGAGCCGCCCGAGGAAAGCGTGACCATCGATGCGGCTGCCGAGGCGAGCCCGGCCTTTACCTCGACCCGGCCATCATTGAGCGCTGAGCCCTCGATCACATCGGCCACCGAGCGCACCCGACCATCCTCGGTAAAGCGGTGCATCAGCCAGCCCACGATCAGCCCGCCCAGAACCGGCAGCGTCACGATCCAATACCAGGGCAGCGTCATGGCATGGCTGTGCAGCATTGCCAGATCGCCGGTTTGGTAGAGCGAGCGTTGGATCCACTCTACCGCAAGCCGGAACAGCATCGCTGCGAGCCCGGCACAAATCCCGACGAGCAAGGCGAGGAACCAAAACCGGATATGATAGCCGCTGCGGTCCCGGGTCAGCCGCCAACCGCGCCGCAGCCACATCGCCGCCAGCCGCGCCAGCGGTTTGACGCTCTCCGCCCCGATCCGCCGCCCCGTCACGAGCGCTGCGCCCGGTTTCGCATAATCCGCGCTTCCTTTATTCTCGCGCCACAAACAAACAGCCAGCCGAGAGGATAAGACGTGACGATTGACGCAGCGATCACTGAGCTTGGCACTGTCTTAGGCAATCGGCTAAGCCGATCCAAGTCTGATCTGGCGTTGCACGGCCAGTCGGAAACCTATTATCCGCCCACGCCGCCCGACGCGGTGATCTATCCCGAAACCACCGCCGAGGTGCAGCAGATCGTGCGGATCTGCGCCGCCGCGCGCTGCCCGATCGTACCCTGGGGCGTGGGCACCTCGCTTGAGGGTCACGCCCTGGCGCTGCACGGCGGGATCTGCGTCGACTTCTCGCGCATGAACCGGATTATAGCGATCAACCAAGGCGATATGGACGCGGTGGTCCAGCCCGGCGTCACCCGCGAAGCGCTCAATCAAGCGCTTCGGGCAACCGGGCTTTTCTTCTCGGTCGATCCGGGCGCCAACGCCACAATCGGGGGCATGGCGATGACCCGCGCCTCCGGCACCACCTCAGTGCGATACGGGACCATGCGCGACGCCGTCTTGGGTTTTGAGGCGGTGTTGGCGGACGGCGAGGTGATCAATACCGGCACACGCGCGCGCAAATCCGCCTCGGGCTACGATCTCACCGCGCTGCTCGTCGGCTCTGAAGGCACGCTGGCGCTGGTCACGCAGATCGCGCTCAAGCTACAGGCGCAACCCAGTAGCGTGGCCGCTGCCCTTTGCGCCTTCCCCGATGTGGGGGCGGCGGTCGATGCGGCAGCGACGGCGATCCAAATGGGCCTGCCGCTGGCGCGGATCGAGTTGGTGGACGCGGCAGCGGCAGCGGCGGTCAACGCCTATTCCGGCGCTGATTTTGACGCCGCACCGCACCTGATTTTGGAGTTTCACGGCAGCGAAACCGGCGTTGCGGAAGACGCGGCGCATCTGCGGGAGATCGTAGATGATTTCAACGGGTCTGCTTTTCGTTGGTCCCGGGCGCCTGAGGAACGCAGCGCGCTTTGGGCGATCCGGCACAATGCCCATTACGCCTGCCTCGCCTCGCGGCCGGGCGCGCGCACGATGGTCACCGATATCTGCGTGCCGATCTCAAAGCTGGCGCAGGCCGTCGATGAAACCCGCGCCGACATCGATAAAGCGCCGATCCCCGGCCCGATCATCGGCCATGTGGGCGACGGCAACTTTCACGCCGAGCTGCTGTTTTACGAAGACCGCCCCGACGAAGTGCGCGCCGCCAAAGCCCTCGCTGACCGCATGGTCGAACGGGCGCTGCGCTTAGGCGGCACCGCCACCGGCGAGCACGGTATCGGCGCCGGCAAACGCGGCTTTATGGCGGCTGAGCACGGTGCCGCCTGGTCGGTGATGGGGGCGATCAAGACAGCGCTCGACCCGGGCGATATCCTCAATCCCGGCAAACTGGTGCCCCCGCGCTAGAAAACGGGGCGCGGCCGGCGCAGAAGGCGTCCCAATCATGGGCGCCAACCCGCCGACAGGCGCGGAAAGAGCCTGCCAAATATTCGATATGTGCAAGTGCGGCGCGGCATCGGCTAGCAATTTGGCCCAATTCATGCCATCCACCGCCCATGCGCGCGCTTCTTATCCTCGCTCTCACGCTCTTGACCAATCCGGCGCTCGCCGATGAGGCGATGTCGGCGGCAAAGTTTGAGGCCTATGTCGAAGGTCGCACACTCACCTATCACGACCAGGGCGTCGCCTATGGGATCGAGCAATACCTGCCCAACCGACGGGTACGCTGGGCCTATCTCGATCAGGAATGTTGGGAAGGTTACTGGTACGATGACGGGCCCAATATCTGCTTCGTCTATGAAGACAGCCCCCAGCCGAAATGCTGGCGCTTCAGCCGCAAGAACGGCAAGCTGTCTGCCGTCTTTATCGGCGCCGAAAACGGCCGCGAGCTTTACGAGGCGCGCAACAGCAGCGAACCGCTGGTCTGCCTCGGGCCCAATATCGGCGTGTAACAACCCTGCTTCTCTTTTTCAAAAATACCTCCGCCGGAGGCATAAAAGTCAGCACAAGCTGATCAAAAGTGGCGCGTCTAGAACAGCGACCCCTGTTCCGGCGGCTCATCCGCCTTGCCGCGTCGCGCCGGGCGCCCGCCGACCTGGAGCCGCCCGTCAGCAAACTCGATCTCCAAGCCGCGCGCTTGCGCGGCGGTCGCTTTGGTGGTGACCACTGCCCCATCGCCGCGGATGACAGCGTAGCCGCGTTTGAGCGTCTCGCGGTAGCCCAGCGTCTGCCGCAACCGCTCGAGCCCATCGAGACGCCGCCGCAAGGCGGCGTTTTGGGCTAAGGCCGCCTTGAAAAGGCGGCTGCCCACCTCTCGCGCGCGCGCATCGGCGCGCGTGACGTCGCGCGCGAGGGCAGCGGGCCGCATCCGCAGCGCCGCCGCCTCCAGGCGGCGTTGGCGCTCGCGCGCCTGGCGCGCCAGCGCCGGCATCAGCCGAGACGCCAGTTGGCCAAGCGCGGTTTTGCGCGCGCTCAGCGCGCCGCGCAAAACGCCCGGCCGTAAAATGCCGGTGGCCGCCGCAATGCGGGCGCGGGCGGCTTGCCGCCGCGCTTCCAGCGCGCGCGGCAGTCGGGCGCTCGCGTAATCGAGCCGCTGCCCTGCCCCGGCCACCAAGGCTTCAGGGCGCGGCAGCGCCCGGGCCAAATCGTTAAGCCTCTGGCGCCGTTGCAGCACCGCCTGGCTCACCCCGCGGGTGAGCCAGGCGTTTTGCCCATCGACCCAAGCCAGCAATTCCATCCGCACCGGCACGGCCATCTCTGCCGCCGCACTGGGCGTCGGCGCACGCCGGTCCGCCACGAAATCGACCAGGGTGGTGTCGGTCTCATGGCCTACCGCAGAAATCACCGGGATCGCGGACGCGGCCACGGCGCGCGCGACACTTTCCTCATTGAACCCCCACAGATCCTCGATCGAGCCGCCGCCGCGCGCAACAATCAACAAATCCGGCCGCGGCAGCGCGCCGCCGTGTTGCAAGCGGTTGAACCCCGCCAATGCCTGCGCCACCTCAGGGGCACAGCGCGCACCCTGCACTGCCACCGGCCAGACCAACACTTTGCGCGGAAACCGGTCACGCAGCCGGTGGAGGATATCGCGGATCACCGCCCCCGAGGGCGAGGTGATCACCCCGATCACGTCCGGCAAAAACGGCAGCGCCTGCTTGCGCGCCTCATCGAACAGCCCTTCAGCGGCCAGCGCAGCCTTGCGCTTCTCCAGCATCGCCATCAACGCGCCGACGCCGGCGGGCCGGATATCCTCGATCACCATCTGGTAGCGCGATTGCCCGCCAAAAGTGGTCAGCCGCCCCGTCGCCACAACCTCGATACCTTCTTCAGGCTGGGTCGCCAAACGCTGCGCCGCGCCCTTCCAGACGACACCGGCCAGGACATTACGGTCATCCTTAAGATCGAGATAGACATGGCCCGATCGCGGCCGGGAGACACGGCCCACCTCGCCGCGCACCCGCACGCGCCCAAACTCACCCTCGATCACCCGCTTCACCGCGCCGGAGATTTCCGACACGCTCAGTTCAGGGCTATTGCTGCTGGGCTCAGCGTCTTCGAACAACTCATCCATGAGGCCTAGGTTACGCCAAACCCGGGAGGAGATGTAGCGCTAACCGGCAATGCTAGCGCGGCAGAAACGCAAGGGTGCGGTCAGCGTTGTTTCACCGCAGGGGCCTCATTCCCTCTTCCTTTCTGCAGGGGCGCGACCTTTTCTGCACGGACGCGGCGCCGCTCGCTCGCTGAGGCAACGCGGTGACCGCCCGTTCTCAGCGGGGACGCAGCGACTGCCTAGTGCCTGCGGGGCTGCGGGGACGGCGTGATGTAGGCGGCAACGAGGTATCTGCCTCTTCGACGGAGCGACGTTTTCTTCTCCACCGGAGGGCGGCCAATCTACCCCCTCGCGACAGCGCGCTGAGAGCACCTGGCTGGCCCCCGGTCCGCCGCAACCTTCCCCGTTATCTCCCTTTGGTCCACCCCTTGTCTGTACGGGGGCGCGATAGTATCCGCGTCGGGGCAGTGGCGCGGGGGCAATGGCCATGAACATCTTAATCCTTGGCGGCGGCGGCCGCGAGCATGCCTTGGCCTGGGCGGTGCTGCAAAACCCGAAATGCGACCGCTTGATCGTCGCGCCAGGCAATGCTGGGATCGCAGCCATCGCTGATTGCGCCGCGCTCGACATCCTCGACGCGGCGGCGGTGGTGGAATTCGCCAGTGCTGAAGCCGTGGATTTCGTCATCATCGGGCCTGAGGCACCCTTGGCCGCCGGGGTGGCCGACGCGGTGCGCGCCGCGGGCATTTTGTGTTTCGGCCCCTCGCAAGCCGCAGCGGCGGTGGAGGCGTCCAAGCGGTTTACCAAGGAGCTGTGCGATGCCTGTGGCGCACCAACTGCGCGATGGGCCAGGTTCTCCGATGCAGCCTCGGCGCAGGCTTATGTGGCAGCGCAAGGCGCGCCTATCGTGGTCAAGGCCGACGGACTCGCCGCTGGCAAGGGCGTTGTTGTGGCGGAGACGCTGACAGAAGCGCAGGAAGCCATCGATGCGATGTTCGGCGGCCAATTTGGCGAGGCCGGCGCAGAGGTGGTGATCGAGGAATGCATGCGCGGCGAAGAGGCGTCTTACTTTGTCCTGTGTGATAGCACCGATGTTTTGCCGATCGGGACCGCCCAAGATCACAAGCGGATCGGCGAAGGTGATACCGGGCCCAATACCGGCGGCATGGGGGCGTATTCGCCTGCGCCAATTCTCGAGGGCGCCATAGCAGATCGGGCGCTAGAGGAGATCGTGAAGCCCTGCATCGCCGAGTTGGCGCGGCGCGGCACACCTTATCAGGGCGTCCTTTATGTGGGGCTGATGATCGAGGATGGCGCGCCGCGTCTGGTGGAGTTCAACGCCCGTTTTGGTGACCCGGAATGTCAGGCGCTGATGATGCGGCTCGGCGGTCAGGCTTTCGACGCCATCCATGCCTGTGCCGAGGGTCGCTTGGCGGAGGCACGGATCAACTGGGCTGATGACCATGCCCTATGTGTGGTTCTGGCGGCGCGGGGCTACCCCGGATCTTATACAAAAGGCACAATCATCCGCGGCTTGGAGCTTTTGCCTGAGGACAGTCGGCATATGGTATTCCATGCTGGCACGGCGCTGTCCGACGGGTTGGTACAGGCCGCGGGTGGACGGGTGTTGAACGTTACTGCCCGCGCTGCGTCCCTCGCCGAGGCGCGCGATCAAGCCTATGCGATCATTGACAAAATCGATTGGGACGACGGGGTCTATCGCCGCGATATCGGCTGGCGCGTGCTGGCCCGCTGACTTATATAAATCACGCGTATTTGCGGAGATTTTGCGCAAAACAAGCGTGAAACATGATGTTTTCGAATATCGCCGACATGAGCCGTGTGACCGTATAGAAGGCCTCGAACGACGCCACACAGTGTCTCAGACAGCGTCAAGGGCGTATCGAGAAACCACACATATCGGACAATCACCCCTCTTCAGCGCAAGCAAGCACCGCCGCGAACGCGCTCGAACCGGAGAAAGGCGCTATATCGCGGTAGGTTAGAGCGCTATCTTCAAGCGAAACTGCGATTATCCGCGCCCAGCGTGCATCGGCCATCACCATCTCGGGCCCCGCGCCGCAATGGCGGATACCGCCCGAAATGAACGCCTCACCGATGCGATGGTTGGTAACTCCGGATAAAGCCGCCACTTCAGTCAACGCATTATCCGCATAGCGCCATACCCGCAGCGTGCGCGCCAGATGCGGCCGGTCGATATAGGCAATTTCCATCGCTCCATCGCCGTCAAGATCCGCAATGCCCAACGGCGCGAGCCAGCGGTTAGCGCGGCCGATATACGGCGTCGCCGCGTCCAGCACCAACTCACTGCCGGTCCAACGATAGATTGCTAATTGCGCGCCTTCACGTCGATGACTGCGCACGACGACCACCTCGGCCTGTCCATCGCCATCCAAATCCGCAAGGCGCGGCGCGGTGTCTTCGAACACATGGTCAGCGTCTAGGGTAAGCGCGTGGCCGCAAAGCCCTTGATTGCCAGGCGTGCTGATCCACAGCGTCTCGGGCTCGTTTTGACGGCCGAGCACGAAATGCGGATAGCGCGTCACCGGGTCGTCATACCATGCGCGCGCCACAGCAGAGCCCGGCCCGTCAAATGTGGTCACGCTGTCGGGATAGGCAGTGCGGCTCGCGGGATCGACAGTGCAGGCCATTGCGGCGCCGGTGAGCGAAAACACCGCTATCAGCGCGATCGCACGGATCAAAGCTGTCGCTCGGGCATGCGCACGACTAATCCGTCAAGCGCGTCCGTCACCCGCAACTGGCAGGTGAGGCGAGACAGGGCCACGTCGAAATCGCGGGCGAAATCGAGCATGTCCTCCTCCATCTCCTCCGGCTGAGGCAAGCGGCCTGTCCAGGCTGGATCGACATAGACGTGACAGGTCGAGCAAGCGCAGGCGCCGCCGCAATCGGCCTCAATACCGGGGATCGCATGGGCGCGGGCCGCCTCCATCACCGTGTCGCCGATGGCGACGTCGACGACGTGCTCGGTCCCGTCATGTTCGATGAAGGTAATCTTTGCCATAACCGTGCAACCTCTAGGGCCAGAAGTAGGGGAAGGGGCGCAAATTTTCCAGGTCTTTGCCCGATCCGGGTTGCGCTTTCAGGTTAATGTTCTATTTTTGTTCTTATGCCTGGACGCCCATATCCTTGGCCGCGGCCCCCGGCCTGTTGCCCCAATGCCTGGCTCGACCGGCCGCCTGGCCATGCCCGCATCGCCGTGGCTGGGCTGGTCTTGGTGCGTCAGCGCCCCGGTACGGCGAAGGGGGTTATCTTCATCACTCTCGAGGATGAGACTGGGGTGTGTAATGTGGTGGTCTGGCGCAAGATCTATGAGCGGTTTCGCCGTGCTGTGATTGCCGGGCGCATGCTGCGGGTGACAGGCCGGGTACAGCGAGAGGGTGGCGTGCTGCACGTCATCGCTGATGAGATTGAGGATCTGTCGCATCTGCTCGACCGGCTGCTGCAACACGAGCCCTGCCGCGCCGGAGATCAGCCCTAAAGCCCACGCGGTTTAAGCCCATGTAAACGCATCAGGTTAGTTGCTCGACGCTCTCGCGCGCGATCTCAACAGCGCCGCGAACTCGGTCAAACACATTAAGCATCGACCGCCCAGCCTTTTCGCCATACTGCCATAACCGCCAATAAAGCGGGCAGCCTCCTAAGCGCGGCCAAAACAACGCGCCTCACGCGTGATCAGCGTGAATGTCTTTTCCGCACCCCACCGGCGCGCTAATGTCGCCGCGAATGGCCCGAAGAGGCGCGAGCAGTGAAATCCATCCAAAGCGCGGTACTCGCACTTGTCTTGTTGTCGGGCTGCGGGGGCGTGAACCACCCGTATGTGACGCAATTGTCGGAGCCCGAGCCTATCCGCACCGGGCGCAGCGCGCTTGCCGGCACCGGACAGGCCGCGTGCCGGGTGGAAGATACCACCCCGGCTGTGATCGAGACCGAGACGGAGCAGGTGATGGTGCAGCCAGCCGTGCACGATAGCGACGGCACGCTCATATACGCTGCCCAGTACCACACCTTTACGCGCCAACGCATCGTCCGTGAGCGGGTGGATCTTTCCTTTGACCGGGTATGCGCCGCTGATCTGACCCCCGATTTCATCGCGTCGCTGCAGCGCGCCTTGGCAGTGCGCGGCTATTTCAAGGGTCCGGCCGACGGGGTGATGACCCCGCAGACGCAGGCCGCCATCCGCAGCTACCAAGAGCCCCAGGGCCTCAATAGCGCGATCCTGTCGCTGGCGGCGGCGCGGCAGTTGGGCCTTGCCGCCGTGCGCCGGGTCGCGGAATAGCGCGGCGTTGCGGCCGCCCGGGCAGCGATTTACTGTCCAGTCGTTCAGGGGTGTTGAGAGGGTTGGTTATGGGGCGATGGATCTTGGCTTTGCTCCTCGCCGTGAGCAATGCGGGCTTAGCGGCAGAGCACATCGTCGAGGCTAAACCCGGCGCAGCCAACGCGCTGATCGGCTCAGGCGTGATCGCGCCGGGCGACCGGATTGTGCTAGCCCCCGGCGATCACGGTGCGCTGGCGATCACCAGCCTCCGCTTCGACGTGCCGGTGACGCTTGCGGCGGCGTCAGAAGGGGCGGTGACGCTGCGCCATCTCGTGATCCGCGACAGCGCCGGGTGGCATATCGAGGGGCTCACGGTGCGCCCTGATCCAAGCGCCTCGCTGGTCGCGATGATCGAGGTGCATGGCAGCGAGAATATCACGCTCGAGCGTGTCACGGCGATGTCTGCGCCCGATACCAGCACCTGGGATGCCACGCGATGGCGCGCCGAGGCCCATAACGGCATCACGCTGTCGGGGCGCGCGATCACCTTGCGCGACAGCACGTTTCGCAATGTAGAGCACGGCATCATCTCCTACGCTGAGAATGTGCTGGTTGAGGGCAACGAGGTGAGCCTCTTCAGCGGCGATGGCATCCGCGGTCAGGGTGATGGTGGCCGCTACTTTGACAACCACGTCAGCACCTGTGTGAAGGTGGACGACAACCACGATGACGGGTTTCAGGCCTGGTCGCGCAACGCCTTGGGTCAGCCTGGACGCGGCGTGATCCGCGACGTGCAGATCATCGGCAATCGCATCGAGAACGGCGATCATCCGCTGTCCTGTTCCCTGCAAGGGATCGGGCTTTTCGATGGGTTTTATGAAGATTGGGTGATCCGCGACAACGTGATCATCGTGAACGCGTGGCACGGCATCACGGTGATGGGGGGCCGCCGGGTGGAGATCACCGACAACGTCGTGTTGGATGCGCGCAAGGAGAAACCCGGCGCGCCCTGGATCACCATCACCCCCCACAAGGATGGGCGCGTGCCCGAGGCAAGCATTATCGCCAATAACGTCACCCAACCCTGGGAAGGCGGTAGTCGATCGCCGTTTCGCCAACCGCAGCCCGGTGTCACCCTCGGCCCGGCCACCGTCGTACAAAGCCTCGCCGAGGGGCTCGCCTTGATCGAGTAAGCTATAGCGCGTTGGAATAGCGCCGTAATTCGGCCCGCGCCACTTGTCGCCGGTGCACGGCGTCGGGCCCATCAGCAAGCCGCAGTGTGCGCACATGGGTCCACATATGGGCAAGCTCGGTGTCCTGGCTGATCCCGGCGGCGCCGTGGATCTGCATCGCCTCATCGATCACCTTCAGCGCCATCAGCGGCGCCACCACCTTGATCTTCGAAATCCAAGGCTGTGCCTCGCGCACACCGGCGGTGTCCATCATCCACGCCGCCTTAAGGCACAAGAGCCGCGCTTGCTCGATCTCCATCCTGGCATTGGCGATGATGTCGACATTGGCGCCCAGCTCGGCCAGCGGTTTGCCAAAAGCTGAGCGCGCCTGCGCCCGCCGGCACATCAGCGAAAGCGCCTTCTCCGCTTGACCGATAGCGCGCATGCAATGGTGGATGCGCCCCGGGCCCAACCGCCCCTGGGCAACCTCAAACCCGCGCCCGGCACCAAGGACCACATGATCTGCAGGCACCCGCACATCGGTAAAGCGGATATGCATATGCCCGTGCGGCGCGTCGTCCTGCCCGAATACCTGCATCGGCCGCAAGATCTCGATCCCGTCCAGATCGGGGTCGAGCACAAACATCGTGTGGCGGTTATGTTTGGCCGCGTCGGGATCGGTGCACGCGAGCAAAATATAAAGCCCGCAGCGCGGATCACCGGCACCGCTGATCCACCACTTCTCGCCGTTCAGCACGTAGGTATCGCCGACCAGACGGGCTTCGAACCGCAATTGCGCCGCGTCGGAAGAGGCGGTGTCGGGTTCGGTCATCACATAGGCCGAGCGGATCTCCCCCGCCAAGAGCGGCTCAAGCCAGCGGGCCTTCATCCAAGGTGTGCCGTAGCGTTCCAGCACCTCCATATTGCCGGTATCAGGCGCGTTGCAGTTAAACACCTCGGCGGCAATCGGCACCTTGCCCATTTCCTCAGCGAGATAGGCATATTCGACCGTGCTCAGCCCGTATCCCCGGGCGCTATCGGTGAGCCAAAAATTCCACAACCCACGGTCGCGGGCCTTGGCCTTCAGGCTGTCTAGGATCTCTAACTGCCGCGGCGTGTGGCGAAACCGGTCACCGGTGGGATGCTTGCCCACCTCCGCGTGGTACTCGGCATCGAGCGGCGCGATCTCGTCCTCGACCATGCGGCGCACCGCCTCGATCAGCGGGCGCACCCGTTCGGTGGTGCCAAGGTCCATCGCGCGTCTCCTGCTGAAGGCCAGATCAGCCTAACCCCTGACCCCGGTCAGTGAGGGTCTTGCGAGCCTAGCGTATTTTTCCCGCGTCGCCGGAACAAGGCCTGGCTTACGCGAACCTTTTGCTCAGAGCGTGGCCCGCGGCGCTGTATTCCTGCTCTAGCCGGTCGACCATCGCCGCCACCGACCCCACTGACTTGACAGCGCCGATGCCCTGCCCTGAGCCCCAAATGTCTTTCCAGGCTTTTGCCTCACCCTCGCTGGAGGTGAAGCTCATCGTGTCGGGGCTGCGGTCGGGCAGATTGGCCGGGTCCAGCCCTGCGCGCTCCACTGACGCCTTGAGGTAATTGCCCGAAACCCCCGTGAAATAGGACGAATAGACGATGTCTTCGGCGCCTGCAGCGACTATCGCGGCTTTGTAATCGGGGATCGCATTGGCCTCATCCGTGGCGATAAAGGGCGAGCCGATATAGGCCAGATCGGCCCCCATCGCTTGCGCCGCCAAGACACTTTCGCCGCTGGCAATCGCGCCTGATAGGAGCAGCGGGCCGTCAAACCATTCGCGGATTTCGCTGATCAGCGCGAAGGGCGATTGCATGCCCGCGTGGCCCCCTGCGCCGGCAGCCACCGCGATCAGCCCGTCGGCGCCTTTCTCGATAGCCTTGCGGGCGAAGGTGTTGTTGATGATGTCGTGCAGCACCACGCCGCCGCAGGCATGGGCGGCCTCGTTCACCTCGACGCGGGCGCCGAGCGAGGTGATCCAGAGCGGCACTTTCCAGCGATGGCAGATCTCCAAATCGCGCTCGAGCCGGGTATTAGAGCGGTGGACGATCTGGTTCACCGCGAAGGGGGCAGCGGGCGTGTCGGGGTTTGCTTGGTTGTGGGCGTCGAGCGCCTCGGTGATCTCCTGCAGCCACGCCTCCAGCAGCGGCGGCTCCCCTTTGGCCTCGCGCGCGTTGAGCGCCGGGAATGACCCGACGATCCCGGCCTTGCATTGCGCGATCACCAAGGCAGGCGTCGAAATGATGAAAAGCGGCGCCCCCACCACCGGAATGCGTAGGTTGCTCAAGACCTTGGGAAGGCGCGACAGGGGCATGGGCTCAGTCACAGCGATCATCTCCTTGCGGTGTGTGGGGCCTTGGCTTCAGGATCCGGCGGTGCAGCCATTCAGCGACGACAGCGGGCTTCGCGGCACCCTCTCGCTCGATGGTTACCGCGCAGGTGACAGTGACGTGGCCCGCGCGCGGCTGCTCCAACGCGATCAGATCAAAGAGGCCGCGCAGTCGGGCGTTAACCGGTACCGGGGCGACAAAGCGCACCCGATTAAAGCCGTAATTCAGCACACTCTGCTCGCCTTCCATACGGGGCAGCGCTTCCTCGGCCATCGCTGAGATCAACGATAGGCTCAGCAGCCCGTGGGCGATGGTGCCCCCCGTCGGGCTCTCGGCTGCTGCCCGCTCCGGATCGCAATGCAGCCAGTATTCGTCGCACACGCAGGCAGCGTATTGCGAGATCCGTTCTTGATCGAGGCAGTGCCAACCCGATGCCCCGAGCCGTTTGCCGACAAGGGCCTGCCATGCGGCGACGCTCAGCCTTTCCCGCTGGCGCGGCGTTTCTTCTGCTTGCGTTCGGGCACCGTCCATGCGCTCACCTTGTAAACGGCTCGCGGCCTTGGCAAGTCGCGACGCTACGGCACCTTACTGAAAGCAAGGGGAGATTTGTGATGCAGGCGAAGGCGATGCTGAGCCGTGCCCCGGGCGGCGCCGACACCTTGCGCTGGGAGGATATCGCGATGCCCGAGCCCGGGCCAGGCGAGGTGCGCGTCGCGGTGCAGGCGGCGGGGGTCAATTACCCTGACACGCTGATCATCCGCGATCTTTACCAGTTTAAACCCCCGCGCCCTTTCGCGCCGGGCGGTGAGATGGCGGGCGTGATCGACGCGGTTGGCGCAGGCGTTGAGGGGTTCGCACCAGGTGATCGGGTGTTGGCCCTAACGCTTTTCGGCGCCTTCGCCAGCCACGTTGCGATCCCGGCAAAGGCAGCGATCCGGTTTCCTGACGCGATGCCGTTCGAGACCGCCGCGGCGTTTATTTTTACATATGGAACAAGCTATTACGGGCTACACCGGCGCGGCAATCTGGCCCGAGGCGAGACTTTGCTGGTCCTCGGCGCGGCTGGCGGGATCGGCGCCTCGGCGGTGGAGTTAGGGGTAGCGCATGGCGCGCGCGTGATCGCAGCCGTGTCGACGCCCGAAAAAGCCGCCTTCGCGCGCGAATTGGGCGCCGAGACAGTGCTCAAATACCCAGCCGATATGGACAAAACCGGGCAGAAAACCTTTGGCAGCGCGCTCAAGCAGGCGGCACCCGACGGGATCGACGTGATTTACGATCCTGTCGGCGGCCCCTACGCTGAACCGGCTTTGCGCGCGATTGGCTGGGAAGGTCGGTATTTGGTGGTTGGCTTCCCGGCGGGCATCCCGGCGCTTCCCTGGAACCTGCCGCTGCTAAAAAGCTGCGATATCAGAGGGGTATTCTGGGGCGCATTCACCGAAAAGAACCCTGGAAGCTATCAGCTTGACCAAGCAGCTTTGTTCGATTTTTACAATTCCGGCGCGATCAAACCGCGCCTCTCGCAGGTGCTGCCAATGACCGAAGCGAGCCGCGCGTTGCAGGCCATCGAGACGCGGCGGGCGCTTGGCAAGATCGTGTTAACCGTACCGTCGTAGCGGTTGGCGTGCGGGGGGGCGTAAATCAAATCTTCAATCGGAGGCGCTAGAGGGGGCGGAGAGCAACCAGCAGAGGCGCCTCGTATGGGTTCGTCTTTCGGACTTCACCAGCGCGGGATTGCAGCATGCGCAATCCTTCTCGCCCTGTTACTCACGGTCGGCGCCTACGCGATCCATGAGCTGCGGCAAGGGCAGAAAAGCTTGCGGGAAATCAATGGCTTGCTGAGTTCGCAGCAGCGCTTTGTATCAAGCATGCGGCGCAGCGTGGAGACCACCGCGCAAGCTCTTGGCGACTTGGTACGCGGGGCTGATTCGGCCGAGCAGGAGCGTTTGATCGCGGAGATCGAGCAACGCATGCAGGATTTTGCCGTTTACCAGGGTGATTTGCTGGCGGGATCGCAACAGGCAGGATCGCAACAGGCGGGGGCGATTACCCAAGCGGGGGCCGACATCCTGGGGCGCATTAGCACTGCCCAAGCCCAAGCCGCGCCGCTAATCGACCAGATCGTGGCGCTTGCCGCCAGTGGCGATACCGACCGCGCGCGCGAAATTTTAACAAATGGCGCGGGCGCGGCTCTGGCACAATGGATCAGTGCAATCAACGGGTTGGCTGACTTTTACGCGGCGGAAAGCCTCGCGCTTGGTGAAGCAATGAGCACGGATTTAGCCAGCGCAACGCGCACCATCTGGGTGCTGCTGATTGGCGCCCTCGCGATTGGCGCAATCACTGCGGTGGCCGTGTTACGCGCGCTCCGCCATCTGTGCCGCGTCGTGCAGGCGATCGATGATGTCTCTTCCGGAAACCTCAGCGCCACCGCGGGGAGCGGTGCTCCCGGCGATATCGGCGTATTACGAAACGCCGCCAGCCGCCTAAGCGAGACCCTGCGCAAAGCGCAAACCGAGCGCGAAGGCTTCGCCAAGGCCGAAGCGGATCGCGCCCGCGAACGCGCGGCTGAGGCCGATCGCATCAAGCAAGAGGCCGCCGAGCACGCCGCTGCCGAACGCCAGGTTCGCGATGCGTCCGAGCACGCAGCCCAAGAAACCAAGCGATTTACCGGCGCGCTCGCCACAGTACTGTCTGACGCCCGGCAAGGCGATTACGCCACCCGGATGGCCGCCGACTTCGACGATGCGGCGCTGAGTGATGCGACGTCAGCCATCAATCACCTGCTCAGCGGCGTTGACAGCAGCTTGTCTACAGCGTGCGAAACGCTCTCAAACATCGCCAAAGGGGACCTCCACGCCCGGATGGAGGGCGCATTTCACGGCGATTTCGCTCGATTGCAGCAAGATGCCAACCGTTCAGCCGAGCAATTCGAAACCGCCATTATCAAGATCCAAAGTCAGGCGGACAGCGTCAAAGCGGGTTCGGACGAGATTTCGGCCTCCTCCGCTGATCTATCGCTGCGTACCGAGCAATCCGCGGCGAGCTTGCAAGAGACCTCGGCAGCGATAGAAACGCTGGCGCAATCGGTCAAGGTTGCCGCGGAAGGTGCTGAAACGGTGAAGGGCTTTGCCAATGAAAACGCGGAACTGGCCAGCGATGCCGACGCGATCATGTCTGAAGCCAAAGCCGCGATGGGCGAGATCGAGAAGTTTTCCTCCCAGATCGGCAACGCGGTAAACTTTATCAACGACATCGCCTTTCAAACCAATCTGCTCGCCCTCAACGCCGGGGTCGAAGCTGCCCGCGCGGGCGAAGCGGGGCGCGGCTTCGCTGTCGTGGCCTCCGAAGTGCGCGCCTTGGCGCAGCGCGCTTCGGAATCCGCGGAAGAGATTGAAAACCTGATCGTGCAAAGCTCTGAGCGGGTGCAGGACGGCGTCGTGCTCGTCGAAAAGACCAGTACCGCGCTCCGAAAAATGGCTGGCTCGGCGAAAAACGTGGCTTCAAGCGTGGTCGATATCGCGCAATCGGCAAAAGAACAGGCCCACGGCATCAGCGAAGTGTCGAGCGCCGTTTCGCAACTAGACCAAGCCACGCAGCAGAACGCCGCGATGTTTGAGGAGACCAGCGCCGCAAGTCAATCTCTCGCCGCCGCCTCAGAGGCTCTGACCCAGGTAGTCCGACAGTTTTGCGCCAGCCCGGCGCTTAACCCTGACGAGGGCGAGACTGGCACCGAAGACGCGCCGCTGCCGATCGCCAGTTAGAATGCGCAGATGGCGTTGACCAAACGAGGCCAACGCCACCCGATGCCTTACCGCCCGTTAAACGACAGCGACGGCGCGCTAGAAGATAAAATCGGTGATATCTAAGTCCGCGCGGAGCACGTTTTCCAGCACAATCGACGAGCCACCACCGGTCGCGATGACAGTGTCGCCGTTAACTTGAGTGGCCGCGGTCAACGCGTCGCTCAAGGAGTTCAATGTGCTAAGCCCGGAGAAATCCAACTTCTCAAACACGTTGAGCGCATTGAAATCCCCGATCACGTCGGCCCCGTGACCATCGGCGAAGACAAATGTATCGGCGTTAAAGCGGCCGAAAATGACATCGTTGCCGGTGCCACCGGTGATCGTGTCGAAACCCGATCCGCCATTCAGCGTGTCGCTGCCGCTGCCGCCGTCCATAAGGTCATTGCCGCTGCCGCCGAAGAAGCGGTCAGTGCCGGTGCCGCCGCGGAGGATATCGTTGCCCTCTTCACCAAACAGCCCGTCATTATCCGAACCGCCATCAAGCACATCATTGCCGCTACCACCAAACAAGCGGTCAAGGCCCTGCTCGCCCAATAGCGTGTCGTCGCCGGCACGCCCAAACAGGTTGTCGGCCTGGCCACCCCCGTTCATCAGGTCATTGCCGAAACCGCCATCAAGCAAGTCAAAGCCACCTTCCCCAAGAATGGTGTCATTGCCCGACCCGCCCCGCAGCCCGTCAACGGTGATACCGAGATTGCTCCCGCCAAACAGCAGGTCATTGCCCGCACCGCCATCGAGGCGGTCCGCAATGGCGCCGCCGAACAACGTATCATTGCCACCATCGCCGTTGATGACGTCAAATCCGTCGCCGCCGATCAAGCTATCATTGCCGTCGCCGCCATTGATCGCATCCGCCTGCGCGCCGCCATCAATCGTGTCGTTGTTGTCGCCACCGAAAATCGTGTCGAAACCCGCCTCGCCGAAGATGCGGTCAGCGCCCTGATTGCCGATCAAGGTGTCGTTGCCCGTGCCACCGAAGATGCTGTCGGCCTGGGCGCCGCCATCCACACTATCGTCACCGCCACCGGCCCGGATCACATCAAAACCGGCATCGCCGCGCAAACTATCAGCGCCGCCAAGCCCTTCCAGCGTGTCGTTGCCGGTCTGACCGAACAAACTATCACTACCCGATGTGCCAACCAGGCTGTCATTGCCAGGCGTGCCGGTTCGGATCACACCCGGCGCATCATCATTGCGCAACGTCGCCACGCCGACAGCATCGCCCGCACCAAAAATCGGCAGCACGGGCGTGACCACGAGATTGAAGGTCTCATTGCCTTCGGCCACCGCGTCACCGATGATGTCTACTGCCACCGACGTCACCGTCTGGCCCGCCGCAAAGGTCACGGTGCCCGATTTCGCCAGGTAATCGCTTCCGGCGGAGGCTGTCACATCGGCCGTGGTGTAATCGAGAACGAGCGGGCTGGTATGAGCTTCGGACAAGCGGATCTCGAACACGGCCTGTTTGCCGCTCGCCGTGCCTTCCAAGATATCCGGGTCGGAGACGAAGATCGCCCGATCATTGGTCGAGCCGTCGTTGTCAAAGAACACGCCGGTCGCTTTGATCACGGGCTCGCCGCCCGACAACACCGCGCCGCTAGGATTGCTCAACTCGATGCTGAAGTTTTCGTCAAACTCATCGACGGAACTGTTGTTGTCCGAGCCGACCAAGACGGTGATTTGGGTTTCCCCGGCGGGGATCACCACCGTGCTGGTCTGCGTGACGTTTGAGCTTAAGAAATCAGAACTATCGAGCGTGGCCGACCCATCGGGCACAAGGCGCCAATCTACCGAGACGTCCGATAGCGATGGCTCGGTTAGCCGCACCGCGAAGACCACATTGGTCCCCTCGGTTGCGTCGGCGAAGGTCACCGAGATTTCCGGGAGCGAGCCGCTGGTATCGTCATCGAGAATCGTCGCGATGCCCTCGCTGTCCTCCACGTTGTTGAAGATCGGCAGGTCGGTATCCACCAACAGTGAAAAGCTCTCGGTCGTTTCCCTGACCGTGTCGGAGATTAAATCGACCGCGATCGACGCTACTGTTTGGCCGGCGTCGAACGTGATCGTCCCGGACTTCGCGACATAATCACTGCCCGCAAGCGCCGTGCCATCAGCGGTGGTGAAATCGAGCACGATGTCGCTGTCGAACGCCTCGGAGAGGCGCACCTCGAACACTGCCTGTTTCGAGCTGCCATCCCCCTCAAGAATGACCGGGTCGGACACAAACAGCGCCCGATCGGTGCTCGCGCCATCGTCGTCGAAGAAGACGCCCGTGGCCTTCAGAACCGGCTCACCGCCTGCGAGCACCGCCCCGTTCGGATCGCTCAGTTCGAGGCTGAAGTTCTCATCGAACTCATCTTCGGAACTGTTATTGTCCGAGCCCACAAGGATCGTCTGGACCGTTTCACCCGCCGCAAACGTCAGCAGCTTCGTTTCCTTATCTGCGACGCCGAGGAAATCGTTGCCGTCGATCACGGCGGACCCGTCAGCAACGAGCCGGTATTGCACCGTCACGTCCTGCAGGGACGGTTCGGAAAGGTGCACGGCGAATACGACATTGGTGCGTTCGGTCGCTGTGCCAGGGACAACGGAGATCGTGGGCAAAGCCCCTCCCGTGTCGTCATCGAGCAGCGTCGCAACGCCGGCGGAATCCTCCACCGAGTTAAAGATCGGCAGCACAGGGTCGACGACCAGCGAAAAACTCTCCGGGGCTTCGGCAACGCTGTCTTGGATAACGTCGACGGCGACCGAGGCGATTTGCTGTCCGGCTTTGAAGGTCACGCTGCCAGACTTGGCGACATAATCTTCGCCTGCGCGCGCCGTGCCGTCTCGGGTGGTGTAATTGACGGTGATGTCGCTGGTGAACGGCTCTGACAGGCTCAGCTCGAATACTGCCTGCTTGGTGCCCCCGGCTGTTCCTTCCAAGATCACCGGGTCGGAGACAAACAGCGCGCGATCATTCGTCGACCCGTCATCGTCGAGGAAGATGCCCGTCGCGGTGAGAACAGGCCCGCCACCCGCGAGCACAGCGCCCGACGGATCGCTGAGTTCGACAGTGAAGTTCTCGTCAAACTCATCTATGTTGCTGTTGTTATCGGAGCCCACCTCGATGGTGACTTGGGTCTCGCCCGCCGGGATGGTGATCGATTGCGTCACTTTGCCGGACGCGCCGAGAAAGTCGTTGCCGTCAATCACGGCGGCGCCGTCGGGCACAAGCCGCCATTGCACCGTTATGTCCGAAAGCGACGGCTCAGACAGGCGCACCGCGAAGACCACATTGGTGCCTTCCGTCGCTTCGCCCCCGGAAATCGAGATCTCGGGCAGACTTAGGCTGGTGTCGTCATCAAGCAGCGTCGCAACGCCTGCGGAATCCTCAACATTGTTGAAGATCGCACTCGTCGGCGACACCACGAGCGAGAACGTCTCGGCGGTTTCTGCCAGTGAGTCGCCGATGATGTCGACGACCACAGGCACGACGGTTTGCGACCCGGTGAATGAGACCTGCCCCGATTTGGCCACGTAATCGGTGCCGGCGGTCGCCGTGCCGTCAGCCGTCTCATAATCGAGCGTGATCCCGCCGGGCACGGCCTCAGACAAGCGTACTTCGAAGACCGCCTGCTTGGTGCCGCCGGTGCCTTCGATAATCACGGGATCAGAGACAAACAGACCGCGATCCGTGCTGGCGCCGTCATCGTCAAAGAAAACGCCCGTTGCGGTCAGAACCGGCTCACCACCCGCAAGCGTGGCGCCGGTCGGGTCACTCAGTTCGAGAGTAAAGTTCTCGTCGAACTCGTCTACATTGCTGTTGTTGTCGGAGCCGACCTGGATAATGCCTTGGGTGTCGCCGGCCAATATCGTCAACAGTGAAGTCGTCTTACCGCTTGCACCTAAAAAGTCGTTGCCGTCGATAACCGCCGAGCCGTCTTGCACGAGCCGCCATTGCACGGTCACATCCGCAAGCGACGCCTCTGACAACGTGACGACAAAGGACATGTTGTTGCCTTCAACGCTTGACGCGCTGGCAACCGAAATTTCGGGTTCCATCGTAAAATCCCCACCACTTATCTTACCCCAGTAGCTCGAGGTATAGGGCTGGGGAATTTTAGTTTCAAACCGGTCTTCGCGCGACAGGCAGCCGCATGGTGACGAAAACGCCGCCCGAACCTTCACTCAATATGTTCAAATTAAACGGTTATTTTTAATTCAAGAGATCGATGTCTTCGCTTGAGAAACACTTTGTTTCAACGAAGGGCTTTTGCCTAACTCTTAGGCGCCTGTTGCCAGAGGCGCGGCGTTGTCGTCGAGTGGCAGTGGCGCGCAAGGGCGCCAAAACCTAGGAGGATAAGACGATGGCACATATGCGGCCCCTCGAAATCGAAGAGATCGAAGATACCGCCATCCAAGAGCGATTTCAGCACTACCACGACACGCGGGGCTTCACGCCAAATTCGATCCGCACCATGGCGCGGCGGCCCAACATCGTGAAGAGTTTCATGGCGCTCAATCAGGCGGTTCTCTACGAGGGCACGGTGCCTGAGGAGCTAAAGATGCTGATCAGCCTGATGTCGTCTTACGCCGCAGGATGCCTTTATTGTCAGTCGCATATGGCCAACCTGTCGCATCTCTATAACGCGCCCGATGACAAGATCGCCGCGATCATGGAGTACGAGACCTCGCCTGCGTTCACCGAGGCCGAGCGGGCGGCGTTGGATCTGGCTTACAAGGCGGCGCAGGTGCCCAATATGGCGACCGAGGCCGAGTTTGAGCGGCTGCGCGCCCATTTCGATGACGGTCAAATCGTGGAAATCGTGGCCTCAATCGCGTTGTTCGGCTACCTCAACCGTTGGAATGACACCATGGCGACAACGCTAGAGACCCTGGCCAATGAGCGCGCTGAGCGGATCTTGGGTGCGAAGGGTTGGAGCGCGGGAAAGCATGCCGGGTAGCGGTTTTCGCAAGGGGCTAGGCCGAGGAAGCGTCAGCGGGTCTTGCGGCGCAGAAACTTCAGCCCCGACCAATCCCCGTCAACCGCGCAGACCTTCACGTCGACCCATCCGGTGGGCAATAGCACGTCGCGGATCGCGTCTTCGGTCAGATCGACGAAGTGGGGCGAGGCTTTCTTCGGCCATGAGACCCATAGCATACCGCCCGGCGCGATATAGCTCAGGGCCTGCGTCCCTTCGGCGTCGAGCACAGCGCGGTTGGCGCAGAACAGATGCACCACATCAGCGGGCCCGGGCGCCGCAATCGGGGTCACATCCTCCGCCCCGGCAATCAAATCGGGGTAGTGGGCTGGTGGATGCAACGGGAGCAGCGACATGCCGGGTTTCAGCCCCAGCTTTTGGAATAGCGGCTTGCCAGAATATCCGTGCGGCGCCGTCGTAGCAGGCTTTCGCGTGGCCATCCCTTTCCCCTGTTGCTCCGCCCGCGATAGCATAAATCGCATCCGCGCGCACCCGTTGCTGGACACCGCCGAAGCGACACGCCACTAAGCCAGCGCGTGCACCAGCCGGACACGCGTTGAAATCACCCCAATCGGTGGAGCGACATGAGTGAGATTTTGGCCCTTGGCGAAGCGCTGGTCGAGTTCATGCGTTTACCAGACGCCGTCGATGGGCGCCCAGTTTACCGCCAGGGTTTCGGGGGCGATACCTCGAACGCGATCATCGCAGCGGCGCGGCAAGGGGCAAAGACCGGTTACGTCACTGCGGTAGGCGGCGACCCGTTCGGGCAAGAGCTTTTGCAGCTTTGGCAGCGCGAGGGCGTCTCCACCACCCATGTCGTGGAACGCGCGCAAGACCCGACCGGCGTTTACTTCGTTCAACCGCACGCGTCGGGCCGCAGTTTCAGCTATGCGCGCCGTGGGTCGGCGGCCAGCCTTTATAGCGCGGCCGACGTGCCCGTTGATGCCATTGCGGAAGCCGGGATCTTGCATGTCTCGGCCCTCTCTCAGGCGATCTCGCCCAGTATGCGCGAAGCGGTGAAGCACGCGGCCATTACCGCCAAGAAAGCAGGCGTGCGGGTGTCGTTTGACACCAACCTGCGCCTCAATCTGTGGACGTTAGAGGCGGCGCGCGAGGCAATTTTCGATTTGCTGCCGCTGGCCGATATCGTGCTGCCCAGCGATGACGAGGCGGCGGCGCTCATGGGCACCGAAGATGAGACCGCGCTTCTCGACGCGTTCGGGCGCCACAATCCCCAGGTGGTGGTGCTTAAGCGCGGGGCGCGCGGCCCGGTCCTGCTCAGCGCAGCGGGGCGGCGCGACTTTGCGGTGCCGCCTGTGGACGCCGTGGACTCAACCGGCGCCGGGGACAGTTTTGCGGGGGCGTTCTTGGCCTACCTTCATGAGACTGGCGATGCCGACTTTGCTGCCGCGCAGGCCGTGACGGTCGCGGCCGGTACCGTCGCGGGCTATGGCGCAGTCGACCCGATTCCCACCCGCGCCGCGCTATAGACCAGCGGCTGAGGCCGGAAAACCCAAAAAACCGCCTAAAAAACCATCGTTCGAGCGATCTCGCGGCATTGGTTAACGAAGTTCATTGCCGCGCGCGGGCACCTGCCCCTACAGTTTTGGGCAGACGGGGTACGACGCGGGAATGGGATCGTGGCGTGACTTGGGACACTGCGCGACTAGACGACGGGATCAGTAATCTGCTGCAGAACTGCGCCGAATGTGCGCCGGGCAGTTCGATTTTGGTCGTGTTCGAGACCGAGGCCGACGGGTATTACGGCACCGAAACCGCCGATGCGGTTGCGTCGCGCGCCGCGCATCTGGGGCTCAGCGCATCTTCTGTCGGCATTCCGCTGCACCGCGCCGCGGCGCCTGAGCTTAGCCTTTTGCACGATGAAATGGCGCAGGCTGATTGCACGGTGTTTTTCGCCCGCTATGGCGATCAGATGCGGTTTCAGCCGCTCGCCCATCACGCCCCGCGCCGCGTCATCAGTTACGCACTGGACGAAGATATGCTCGCCTCGCCGTTCGGCACCCTGCCCTATCAGGGGTTTGCGCGGCTCGAAGCGTTGATCAATGCTGCGTTCGCAAAGGCACGTGAAATCCGCGTGACCTGTCCGCGTGGCACGGATTTCAGCGGCAGCATCGCATCAGCGCCTGAGGATGCGGTGAAGAATGTGTCGATAAAGCGGTTCCCGGTATCGGTCTTTGCCCCGCTCGACGCGGCCTATTTTCGCGGTTGGGTGGCGCAAGACGGGTTTTTGACCGGCACGGGGTCGCGGTACTACGAGCCCTATTCATGCCCGCTCGATGCGCCGATCTATTTCGCCTTCGACGGCAA
>JBCDGW010000040.1:0-25261 GCA_038750765.1 Pseudomonadota bacterium
AAACACCCAAGCCAAAAGCGGCAGGCCCGTCACCATCAGCGCATAGGCTGCAGGCCAGTGGCGCCGCCGCGAGGGCAGCATCCCGGCGAAATTGGCGGCCACCGCCCAGATGCAGAACGCGATTAGGCTCATGATTTCGGGCCTGCCGCTTTTGGCTTGGGTGTTTTGGACCGAGGGCTGGATCTGGGGGCTGTTATGCCTGGCCGCCGCGATCTCGGTCCTGCGCTGGCCTGCCTGGTACTTCTGGCGCTGGCTCAACCGGCTTTTCGGGGTGCAGTCGTAGGGCTCAAGCCGCCTACTCACCATACGTAGCCTCGCTTTGTTTTTGGAGCGGCGTGTGATCACCTTTGAATAAGGTGTAAGCACCTTAGCGAAGTTTGAGACCCGCGGTCTTGTCGGTTCGCTAACATGATGGCAAGAGACTTATAGATGAAGGCTTCCGAGATCAGAGACGAGGGGTCACTTGCTACTTGGTTCAAGTTGCGACCAGTAGAAAGCGCTCTTCGCGAAGCAGTAGTGGTGGCCCATCGCGCGGCTGCTCGAGACCGGCTTACATGGCGAGCAAGATCAAAGCGAGCAACGCCAAATGTTGCTACATCAAGAGCGAATTTACTGCTTGCAAGTTATGCTCAGGCCCAGTTTGAGGCAATAAACAGTGGGCAAGCAAGCCGACGATATAAAACCGCAGCACGCGAAACACGCGATACCGTTGCTCATCCGCCCGACGGGATCAACGAAGCGCCAAAGATGGCGGCGAGCGTCGTTTATGCGGCTGCTAGTGCCGACGACGCTTTGGCGCGTGGCTTAGACGATATAGAGATCTATAATAGTGCCGCTCTCTCTATTACGCTGGACGCAATAAACTATTGTAGCGGTTCAATTAAGCGGACTCAAAGTGACTGTGAGTTACTAGCGGCAGGAGATGCGGTCCACAGGATGCCGCTGTGGTTGGACATTGGTTTTCCCGTTGAATGGCCGGAAATGCGCGCCGAGTATGCTGAATATCATGAAGACTGGGATTTTTGGATAAACTGGTACGAGGCCTTAATACATCCTGATCAGAGAGTGCGGCATGATCCCGAATTACTGTTTCAAGTCGCCACGCAGAAAAACGAGTTCTGGCAAGGTTCAGACGCCGATGTAAATGCGCGGATCGCTGACTTTGTCATCCACTGGCCCTCGGTCGAAGATTTAGATTCAGCCAAATCGCTTGCGCAAGCGTCTTTTTTTGATTTCGTTGAATTTAATCGACGCCTCAAAATGGTGGGTTTTCCGACTGACTGGGAGGCCTTCGAAGATCCAGATGCCCGCAAGCGCTTCTTGAGTGAAGTTCGGGATGTCCGGTTAGGGATGCAGGATTGGCTCGATTACGCAGGAGATGATCCGCGTAGCAATGCAGCAACTCCTGTTCGCAAGTCGATGACGAAGCTTTTGGATATATTTGAAAAGCTTGAGAGCGGTCGGGATGTTTCGCTGCGTCGGCTTGTTGCGCTTGGGTCGGACCTCCGGCGTTTTTCGTTGGAGGCCCGCTACCGAGACAGCATAGGCGGCGAACTCCTAAAGATGCTGGATGAGTGCATCGATAATTTCACTCACGTCTCGCGCGCGAACTTAGGAACTGTTTTTGCCTCTTTAGAGCCCTTAGAACGATTGGACATTGGAGGCTTAGACCCAGATCAATTGGTCGCTTCGCTGAAGAGCGCGCTCGCACGGTTGGAGCTTGTTCCAGACGCAGAATTCCCGAAGCTTACGCCGGAATCCCAGGCTGAGCTAAATGATATGATTGCCGAGCTTGAGGATTTGAGCGTCGTGATCAAGGACGCTAACGGCGCGGAGCAAATTGCGTCACTTCGTAAGCAGTTCTCCAAAATTTATGGTGGGACTTCTGCTACCCTTGCACGTTGGATAGAAAAGGGAAGCTCCGTAGCCCGGTCAAAAAAAAGATTTGACGAAGTTCTAAAAATTCTCAAAGGCATCGATACGATATACAAAATCCTGAAATTTTTAGAAAATATCAGATAGCCCTGTGTTGTCGCTTTAAGCGATCAAGGCTGCCACTAATTCTGGCAGCGCTTCGAAATCGTTGAAGGCTTTGTGGTGCGGGATGTCCTTCACCGCGGCGTGGCGAAAGCCCTCGGTGTAGAGCAGGAACGGCAAGCCTGCGCGCGCGGCGGTCTCTGCGTCGGTTTCGCTGTCGCCCACATAGACAGCGTCGCGCTCACCCAGCGCATCGAGCACGTACGCCACCGGTGCGGGGTCAGGCTTGCGGCCATAAGGCCCGTCGCCATAGCTCGCAGCCTGAAAGAATGGCGCGAGGCCCATATGGGCGACCACCGCCTGCGTCGGCGCTTCGGGTTTGTTGGTGCACAGGCCAAGCGCGTAGCCTGCCTGTCGCAGCGCGGTCAGCGCGGGCATTACGTTAGGGTAAAGCACGGTTTGATCCACCGACGTCACGTAGCAGGCCTGAAACGCGGCATACATCTCGGCATGGGTCTGCGCATCCTCGGCAATCCCCGACGCCGCCATGCAGCGCGATACCAGCGCGCCCAGGCCGTGGCCGACAAACCCCACCACCTGCTCTAGCGGCAGCAGCGGTTTTCCCCGTGACGCGAGTACCTTATTGGCGCAGCCCGCGATATCGCGCGAGGCATCGATGAGTGTGCCGTCGAGATCGAAAAGCACTGCCGCCATGATCAGACCCGGGTCCCTATCGCCGTCTCGGCAGCGTCGCGGATGGCGCGGATATTGGCCCCGTATTGCGCGGGATCGCCGCCAAACACCGCTGATCCTGCCACCAGCACATCGGCGCCTGCCCGTACCGCGTGCGGCGCGGTTTCAGCACCGATACCGCCATCGACCTCGATATGGATCGCGCGGCTGCCGATCATCGCCCGCAGCGCTCTTATCTTGTCGCCCATATCCAAATAGCGTTGCCCGCCGAAGCCCGGATTGACCGTCATCACGCAGACAAGATCCACCAGATCGAGCAGCGGCTCCACCGCGCTGGCCGGAGTGCCCGGGTTGAGCGCCACGCCCGGGCGCATGCCCGCATCCCGGATCGCTTGCAGGGTGCGATGGATATGGGGGCTGGCCTCGACATGCGCGGTCAGAATATCGGCCCCGGCGGCCGCAAAGGCATCGATATAGGGATCGACCGGGGCAATCATCAGATGCACGTCCATCACCGTTTTCACATGACGGCGGAACGCTGCGACAGCCGGTGGCCCGAAGGTGATGTTGGGCACGAAATGCCCGTCCATCACATCAACATGGACCCAGTCAGCGCCGTGGGCTTCCACTGCCTCGATCTCACGGCCGAAATCGGCGAAATCGGCGGCGAGGATTGAAGGGGCGATCTTGATCGGGGGCATTGGTCGGGTCCGTGTAGCGCGCCCTGGCCATAGCGGGATTGCCGGGGCGGGTCCAGAGCCCCGCGGCGTGGGCGTGCCGCGGTTACGCCTCGCCTTGGCGCGCTGCATGTGCAGTCTCGAAAAACTGTGCGATCCGCGTGGCCCAAGCATCCATATCCACCGGCGTCGTGAGGCTATCGCGGGCGCGGGCCGTCACCGTGTCGCCAAGCGCCGGCGCGAACGCATCGACAAGCGCTGTGAAGAAGGCGCGGCTCATTTCCGGGTGGTACTGCGTGGTCTCAATCTGGTGGCCGATGGCAAAACCTGCATGGGCGCATCCAGGCGTCACGGCGATGATCTCTGCCCCGGGCGGCGGCGTCACGACCTGCTCCTGATGGGCGGCATACACGGCCACCGGGGTGCCGCGAAGCTCGGTCACGGTCGCGCCGAGCCTAAATCCATCTGGGTTGTCGCCCACACGCCCGCCAAGCGCCTGCGCGATAAGCTGATGCCCAAAACACGTCCCGAAAAGCGGCATGGCCTTGTCGTGCATCTGCTGTACCACCGCCTCAAGCAACGCGATCCACAGGGCGTTGTCACGCACCGAGGCGGGGCTCCCAGTTATCAGCGCGCCGTCGAAATCGGCAAGGTCTTTGGGAAAGATGCCGTCTTTGACCGAGTAGCTGGTATAGGTCCAATCCGGGCGCGCTTTGGCCAGCAGCGCGGCGAACTTCTCGCCATCCTTCGGGTGGCGCTGCGCAAAGGCGCTTTCGTCGGTATTGGCCATCAGGATCGCGATACGCATGGTTTTTCTTTACACGTAAGAATATTTATAAATATATTTAGCAGTCAGCTAGCGATATGGAAAGCCCGATGACCGTTTGGACGCCAACAGATAACGGCTATGCCGATCTGTCTAGCCACGATGCCTTCACCAACGGCGCGCCCCACAACACCTTTGCCCGGTTACGGCGCGAAGATCCGATCCACTGGACGGAATACGCCGATGGCGAGAACTACTGGTCGGTCACCCGGCACGCCGATATTCTGGCGCTCAACCTCGATTTCAAACGGCTCAGTTCCGCGCGCGGCATCCGGATGGAGGATCAGAGCGAGGCGGAGTATCTGGCCCGGCGTACTTTTCAAGAGACCGATCCGCCCGAGCATTCCGCCACACGGCGTAAGGTGGCGCGCGCGTTCTCGCCTGGCGCTGTGGCCCGGTTCGAAGCCCAGATCCGCGACATTTGCGGGCGCATCCTGGACCGCGCCATCGAGGCGGGCGAGGTGGATGCCACGCAGGTGATCGCGCGCGAATTGCCGATGCGGATGCTGGGCGCGATCCTGGGCCTGCCCGAGGAAGACCTTCCCTGGCTGGTGGACAAGGGCGATGCGCTGATGGCCAATACCGACCCCGATTTCACCGATCATGTGGCCGACAAGCTTGAAACCGACGCCTACCGCATGATGCCTTTCAACTCGCCTGCGGGCGCTGAGCTATACGATTACGCCGAGGCGCTGATGGCGCGCAAACAGGCAGCAGGCGACACGGACGGGATCTTGCACATGGTGCTGCAGCCCGACAAAGACGGCAGCGTGATGGCGCGCAACGAGTTTCGCAATTTCTTCTGCCTGTTGGTGGCGGCGGGCAACGACACCACGCGCTACTCCATCGCCGCCGGTATTCAGGCGCTGTGCACGCAACCTGAATTGCTCGAAGAGATGCGCGATGACGCCGTGTGGGAAACCGCGGCCGATGAGATTATCCGCTGGGCCTCGCCCGCCAGCTACTTCCGCCGCACCGCGACCGAGGACTTTACCGTGCATGGCGCGCGCATTCGCGAGGGCGATAAGGTGCTTTTGTGGTTCGTTTCAGGCAATCGCGACGAGACCGCGTTTGACGCACCCTTCCGCGTCGATCTGCGCCGCAAGCCCAACCGCCATGTCTCATTTGGTCAGGGCGGGCCGCATATGTGCTTGGGTATGTGGCTCGCGCGGTTGGAGGTGCGGCTGTTGTTCCAAGAACTGGCCACGCGTATCAAACGGGTCGAGCAAACCGGCGCCCACGCTTATGTGCGCTCTAACTTTGTGGGCGGGGTCAAGACCTTGCCCGTAAAGCTGCATCCGATCTAGCGGGGCGGGTCGGCGGTGGCTGGTCAAGCGCAAGCCGTGATTCAATCGGTGATCGCTAAGATCGATAGCGGCGCGTTGATCCCGGGCGCGGCGATCGACGAGGAGGCGCTCACGGTTGAGTTAGACGTCTCACAGACGCCGATCCGCGAGGCCCTGTTGAAACTTGAAGCCCGCGGGTTGGTGCAGCGGGCGCCGCGCAAAGGGGCGGTGATCTTTAAGCCCACGATCAGAGAGTTCCTGTCGATCATGGAGGTTCACGCCAAGCTGGAGGGGCAGGCGGCAGGCCTGGCGGCACGGCGGCTATCGGCGGAACGCCGCAGCGCGTTGGAAGCGGCTGTGCGGGCCTGTGAACAGCATCACCGCGTTCTGGGTGACAGCGCGCCTGACGCCTATTACCAGCTGAACATGGCGTTCCACTACACGGTGGCCGAAGCTTCGGGCAATGCGTTTCTCCTCGATACCATCACCGCCAGCGCCCGCCGCCTGATTGCCTATTACCGCGCCCGCTACCGCTTTGCCGGGTCGATTGCGGCATCGGCTGTCGAGCACCGCAGCATTGCCACGGCGATCCTCGATGGGGATAGCGCGCAGGCCGAGGCAGAGATGGCCGCGCATGTGCAACTCGATCAAATGACCGCGCTGGATCTGCTGACGATCTTTGAGTGAACGGGATGTCATAGATCTGTTAGGGTGTTTTGGCAGGGTGCGCGGAACGGCCAAGGGGGAGCGGGATGAGCATTGGTGTCGATGCTTTAACCAAGCAATTCGGCGATTTTACCGCGGTCAACGCGGTCAGCTTCGATATACCGGACAGCGCGTTTTTCTGCGTGGTCGGGCCGTCGGGTTGCGGTAAGTCGACGCTCTTGCGGCTCATTGCGGGGTTAGAGGCGCCCGATAGCGGCACGGTCACCCTAGACGATCAGGTGGTTGCTGGCCCGGGCGCGGTATTGCCTCCTGAAGAGCGGCGCGTGGGCGTGGTGTTTCAATCCTACGCGCTGTGGCCGCATCTCAGCGTGGCGGGCAACGTGGCCTTCCCCTATGAGGCGCGCGGTGAGGCAAAAGCGGAGGCGCATCGCAAGGCCGCGGCGCATCTGGCGACTGTTTCGCTGAGCGATTTGGCGGATCGGCGGCCTGAGGCGCTGTCGGGGGGCCAACGGCAGCGGGTGGCGCTGGCGCGATGTCTTGCCGGTGATGCGCGCACGATCTTGATGGATGAGCCGCTGGCCAATCTGGACCCGCATCTGCGCAGCGCGATGGAGGCTGAATTGCGCGCTTTCCACGACGCCTCGGGCGTGACCACGCTGTTCATTACCCACGATCAGCGCGAGGCGATGGCGCTGGCCGATATCATGGCGGTGATGGAGGCGGGGGAGATTCTGCAGATCGGGCCGCCCGAGGAAATTTATGAGCGGCCCCGCACCGCGCAGGTGGCGCGCTTTATCGGGCGCGGCGCGCTGATACCGGCGGCGGTGCAAGGAGGCACCGCGCAGCTGGTGGATCAAGCCGTGCCGATTGAAGGGGCGGGGAGTGGGCAGCAGATGATCTTTATCCGCCCCAAATCGGTGCATCTCGATCCCGACGGGTTTCCGGCGACGCTTCGCGCGGTGCAGTATCGTGGCGGCCATTGGGAGGCGCGGGCCGTCGCGCAAGGCATCGAGGAAGAGATCGTGCTGGACTTGCCGCGCCCAGCCAAGCCAGGCGACATACTGCATCTGCGGATCAGCGGGGGCTGGGCCCTGCCGGAACCAGGTTAGCGTCTGGCAGAACACAGTCCCGTTTAGCGCGGGTTTTTGAATGCCGGGGACGCGCGGGCTAGTAACCGGCCTGGCGGTCTACCAGGTGCAAGAGCGGCTCGCCCCCCTCAGCCCGGCGCATGTTCTCGGCGATAACCGCGACCGAGGTCACCGCCCGGGTTTCACTGGCAATATGCGGCGTTACCGTCACGTTTGGATGGGCCCAATAGGGAGAGCCGGGGGGCAATGGCTCTTGGCGGAACACATCGAGCGTGGCATGGGCGATATGGCCCGCATCCAGGCTCGCCAGTAGTGCAGCATCGTCGATCAAGGCGCCGCGCCCGGGGTTCAAGAGCACCGCGCCGCGCGGCATCCACGACAGCGTGTCGGCATTGATCAGGTCGGTGGTGGCGGCGGTCAGCGGCAGCAAAAGCACCAAGATCTGCGCGTGTTCCAGCGCCTCGCGCAGGCCAACATCGCCCGCGCGGCACGCCACGCCGGGCACGTCCTTTTGTCGTCTGCTCCAGCCATGCACCTGGAAATTCAACGCCACCAGTGCTTTGGCGCAGGCGGTGCCGAGCGCGCCGAGCCCCAAAATGGTGACATGGCGTTCGCGGGCCAGCGGCGGCGGCGCCCAGTGCCAGGTACGGTCAGGGTTCACGATATGGGCATCCATCCCAAGATGGTGGCGCAGGACATGGCCGGTGACCCACTCAACCATCCCCTCAGTCAGGCCGCTATCCACCATCCGGGTGAGCGGCACCTTGAGCGTGGGGTTGGGTGCGATTTGCTCCACCCCCGCCCAGAGGCCAAACACCGCTTTGAGGTTGGTGTAGGGGGCGAAATCGGTGAGCTCGGGATGCGGTGCGTAAAGGATGTAATCCACCGCCTCAGGCGGAAACTGTTCTGCCACCCGCGCGTCGAGCCCCGCTTTGGCCAAGGCCTCGGGCAGCAGAGAACGATAATCGCTCCAGCGGTCCATCTCACCGCCTGCGAAGAGCACGTTCAGCGTCATACTTTCAGCCTCGGGCGGTGGACATGCGCTGACTGGACCAGCCCGAAGGCCAGCATCAAAACCAGCATCGCCGAGCCGCCGTAACTCACCAGCGGCAGCGGCACGCCCACCACCGGCGCCAGCCCCATCACCATCGACATGTTGACAGCGAAGAACAAAAAGAATGTGGCCGCCATCCCCAGCGTCAGGATCGCGCCAAAGCGGTTGGGATTGCCGAGCGCGGAGACGATGCAGAAGAACAGGATCAGCCCGTAGATCGCCAGCAACGAGACGCCGCCGACAAAGCCAAACTCTTCCGCTAAGGTGGTGAAGATAAAGTCGGTGTGCTTCTCAGGCAGAAAGTTAAGCCGCGACTGGGTGCCCTGCATAAAGCCCCGTCCGGTCATCCCGCCCGAACCAAGCGCGATCTTGGATTGCGTGATGTGATAGCCCGCGCCCAACGGGTCGGTTTCAGGCGCCAGGAAGGTGTCGATGCGCCGATACTGGTAGTCCTTGAGGAGCTGCCAGGGGGTGCCGCGCGAGAAAAACACCGCCGTGACCGTCCCGCCTGCCGCGGCGGTGACTGCGGCGAAATAGGCCCAGTGGACCCCGGCGATAAACATCACCAGCGCGCCCCCGGTGAGCAGCAGGATCGCGGTGCCTAAATCGGGTTGCCGCAGCACCAGCACGGTGGGCAGGATAATCAGCAAAACCGGGATCAACACCCAGAGCGGGCGCGAGGTTTTGCGCATATCGAGCCAGTCGTAATAGGCGGCGAGCAACATCACCAAGGTGATTTTCATCAGTTCCGACGGTTGCAGCCGGATCACACCGAGATCGATCCAACGCCGCGCGCCCATCCCGGTCTCGCCGAAGAACTCCACCGCTAGGAGCAAAAGGATCGTGGCGCCGTAAGCGAGCCCGGCCATATTGCGCCAGAACCAGATCGGCACCATTGCGATCCCGAGCATCAGCACCAATCCCGCCGCGAAGCGCTTCATCTGCGGCTCGGCCCAGGGGCTAAAGGTGCCGCCTGCTACCGAAAACAGCATCAAAAACCCCACCGCCGCTGCGGCGACCACAAGTAGGATCAGCGCCCAGTTCAGGTAGAGCGCCTTGGACGGGCCAGTGGGCACCCGCCGGATGGTGTATTCAAGATAGCTCACGCCCGTGTCGCCGCGCGAAAGCTGGCCGGATCGCGCAGGATAAGCTTGTTCTGCTGAGTGCCGATGCGGCCGCGCTGCGGGGCGGGGTAGGCGCTGAGCGGCGGGGTCCCGCCATAGAGCGCCTGCAGCATGATATCGCGCGCAATCGGGGCCGCAGCCAACGAGCCCGCGCCGCCATGTTCGACCACTACTGACAGCGCGATGCGGGGGGCTTGCGATGGCGCATATCCCACAAAAAGCGCGTGGTCACGGCGATCCCAGGGCAGGTCTTCGTTGCGCTTGACCCCGGCCTCACGCTCCGCCGCGGTGATGTTGCGCACCTGGCTGGTCCCAGTTTTACCGGCAAAGCGGGCCTCCTCGGCCACCACGCGGCTTGAATAGGCGGTGCCGTTGCGATCATTGACCGCGCCGTCCATCGCCTCACGCATCCAGCGAAGATGTGCGGGCGCGATATCGAGCACGGGCCAGTCCGGGCCTTCGCCGCTGGTGTCGAGGGTCTTGATCAGCGAGGGCTCAACCGCGCGCCCTGACGCCAGGCGCGCCATCATCACCGCCAATTGCAGCGGCGAGGACAGCACGAAGCCCTGGCCGATCCCGGCATTGAGCGTGTCGCCGATCAGCCAATCGGCATCGCGGTTGCGCTTCTTCCATTCCTTGGTTGGGGTCAGGCCGCTGACCACCGCCGAGAGCGGCACGTCAAAACGAGTGCCCAGGCCCAGATGCCGTGCCATCGCGGTGATCTTCTCGATGCCGACCCGTTGAGCGATGTCATAGAAGTAAACGTCGCAGGATTGCGCGATCGCGTCGTAGAGGTTTTGCCGCCCATGGCCGCCGCGGCTCCAACAATGGAAGCGCCGCTCGCCCAACTCGGTAAAGCCGTTGCAGGTGATCTGCTCAGCCTCATCGATCACCCCATCTTCCAACGCGGCGAGCGCGGTGATCATCTTGAAGGTTGAGCCTGGCGGGTACGCGCCCTGCACCGACTTGTTGGCCAGCGGGCGGTGATCATCTTCGAGCAGCGCGTTGAAGTCCGCCACGCTGATACCGCGCACGAATTTATTGGGGTCAAATGACGGAGAGGAGCCGATCGCCAGGATCTCACCGCTGTCGACCTCCATCACCACGGCGCTGGCGCTTTCATCGCCGAGGCGGGCTTGAACATAGTTCTGCAGCCCTGAATCGGTGGTTAGGCGCAAGGTGTCGCCCGCGTCACCCTCGACACGGCCCAACTCACGCATCACCCGGCCGCGCGCATTCACCTCGATCCGGCGGGTGCCCGCGGCGCCGCGCAGTACGTGCTCTCGTTTCGCCTCGACCCCGGTTTTACCCACCTGAAAGCGCGGGATCTGCAACAGCGGGTCATTGTCGGACGAGAGGTATCCCTCGGTCAGATCGAAGTCGCTGACCGGGCCTACATACCCCACCACATGGGCATAGTCATGCTCTATCGGGTAGACGCGGCTTTGGCCCACTTCGGGTGACACGCCGGGCAGGGCCGGGCTGTTGACAGCCACGGTGGCAAAGACCTCATGGGACAGCCGATCAGCGATAGTGACCGGCACGAAGGGGCTGCGGCGGCTCAGCTCATCCTTGACCTTTTCGATCTCGCTTGCGTCAAGTTTTACGATCTTTTGCACGCGCGCTAGCACATCTTCAATATCGCCCGCGTCTTCCTTCACGATGACGACGCGGTAGTTTTGCTCGTTCGCGGCCAGGATCACACCGTTGCGGTCAGTGATCAGCCCGCGGTTTGGCGGGATCAGGCGTAGGTTGATGCGGTTCTCGTCGGCCAGCAATCGAAACGTCTCGGCCTGGTCCACCTGCATGAACCGCATCCGCGCCACCAGCACCGCAGAGAAGCCCGCCATCGCGCCGCCCAGGATCAGCCCGCGGCGGCTGACAATGCGGGCGCTGTCTTCGTTTTCTTTCGCGGTGCGTTTCATGACAGGATCCTAACCGCCTCTGCCTCCGACGGTGTCATCCGGTCGATGCCGAACACGATCTTCAGCGCGAAGACGAGGAGCGGATAGAACAGCAAAGTGGCGATGGCTTGCAGCACCATCAGGCCGAACCCCGCATTAGGCACGCCAAAGAGCATCAGGGTGAGGTGATAGCTCAGCGGCACGAAAACGAGCGCAGCGGCGGCGGCGCCGAATTCAGCAGCGAGGGGCAGCTCGCGCAACAGCGGCTCGCGGCTGCGCAGGTACTCAACCGCGACGACACTCAGCGCCGTCCATAATCCAGGCGGGCGCATCAGCAGAAAATCAGCGAGCAGGAATACCGCGGCAACCAGCGGCGTCGGCAGCAGATGCGGGCGTCGCAGCACCCAGGCGAAGGTGAGGCATAACAGGATATCGGGCGGCGGATAGCCGTTTGGCCCGAGATCTTTGGGCAGCATATGCACCAGCATGATCGCCAGGCAAACCCCCGCGTAAAGCGCAGCATAGAGCGCGCGGCGCATCCAGGGCGCGCTACCCATCGCTGGCCTCATCGAGGAGCGCGGCCTCTTCAGGCAGGATCAAACCGCCCGGCTCGGTGATTGGCGGTTGCGGGTGAGCGCGCAGCACACGCAGAAAGCGCAGCCGTTCATAATCAGCAGCAAGGCGGACGCGAAGACGGCGGTCGGCCCCCTCAACCACGGTGCCCACGAGGATATCGGCAGGAAACACGCCGCCATTGCCGGAGGTCACAATCCGGTCGCCGGGGCGCACCTGTTCGGGGTCTTCGATGAAATCGAGCGGCGGAAGGGCCGTGTTGTCGCCCACCACGAGCGCGGTTTGCCCCGAGGCTTGGATGGTGACGGGCAAGCGGCTGTTGCTGTCCGTGAGTAGGATCACCCGACTGGTATTGGGCCCGACGCCGCTGATCCGGCCCACCAGGCCCAGCCCGTCGGTGGCAGCCCAGCCGTCCACGATCCCGTCGCGCTGACCGATATTGAGCAGCACCGATTTGCGGAAAGGGGAGCCGCTATCGGTCAGAACCACCCCGGTCACGAAGGTAAGCTTGGGGTCGAGACGCACATTGTTGAGATCGAGGAGCTTGGCGTTTTGCTGCTCCAATTGCAGCGCCGCTTCCTTCCAGGCTTTCATCGCTTGCAGCTCACGCCGCAGCTCTTGGTTTTGCTCATAGATCCGGGTGTAGGCGCGAAAGTCCTCGGCCATGCCCGCCACGGTGGTGAGCGGCATCAACACCCAGTCGAAATTGGGCACGACAGTATCGATGACATGGGCGCGCAACCGTTCGGCGCGCGGGCTGTCGATCCGCCAGAACAAAAACAGCCCGATTAAAAAGACCAGCATCAATCCGATCAGAATACGTCTGACCGGGCGCACATACTCGGTGCTGTCACTCACTCGTCTGGCCACGTCTGCCCTCGCATTCCCCGGCGCGTAGGCTGGTCTCCCCTACGCGAACACGCCGCGCTTAGCTGTCGTAGTCTATCACATGTTCCAATTGTTTTTCATATTCGAGCGCTTTGCCAGTGCCCAGAGCGACGCAATTGAGCGATTCGTCAGCCACAGAGATGGCGAGGCCGGTTTGTTCGCGCAGTGCGAGGTCCAGTTCGCCCAGTAGCGCGCCGCCCCCCGTGAGCATCACGCCGCGGTCGACGATATCGGCGGCCAGATCGGGGGGCGTTGCCTCCAACGCTGTCATCACCGCCTCGCAAATCGCTTGAACCGGCTCGGCCAAGGCCTCGGCCACTTGCGCCTGGCTTACCTCGGTCTCTTTCGGCACCCCGTTGAGCAGATCGCGGCCGCGAATGTTCATCGACGCGCCCCGCCCATCATCGGGCATCCGCGCTGTGCCGATGGAGGTTTTGATGCGTTCGGCCGTCGCCTCACCGACCAGCAGGTTTTGTTGACGGCGCAGATAGCTCACAATCGCCTCGTCCATCCGGTCACCACCGACGCGCACCGAGCGGGCATAAACGATATCGGCAAGGCTCATCACCGCGACCTCGGTGGTGCCGCCGCCAATATCGACCACCATCGACCCGGTAGGATCAGTGATCGGCATGCCAGCTCCGATGGCGGCCGCGATAGGCTCGGCGATCAGGCCTGCCCGCCGTGCGCCTGCTGATAGCACCGATTGCCGGATCGCGCGCTTCTCAACCGGGGTGGCGCCATGGGGGACGCAGACGATAATCTTGGGCTTTGAGAACGTGGTGCGGCGGTGCACTTTGCGAATGAAGTGCTTGATCATTTCCTCGGCCACGTCGAAGTCGGCGATCACCCCTTCACGCATCGGTCGGATCGCTTCGATGGTGCCCGGGGTACGCCCCAGCATCAGCTTGGCATCCTCGCCCACCGCGAGCACCTTCTTGCGTCCATCTTTGACGTGGTAAGCAACAACCGAGGGCTCATTGAGGATCACGCCGCGCCCCTTGACGTAGACCAAAGTGTTCGCCGTTCCGAGGTCGATGGCCATGTCTGCCGAGAACAGCGAAGAGAGAAAAGACATCAAGAAGAGCCTTTGTTGGATATGCCTGCAGCGCGTGAGACTCACCGCCGCGCAACTCGGCAGGGCTTATATGGGGGTGCCGCGTTGAGGGGAAGGGCAGGGCACGCGCAAATCCGCGCAAGGGCGCAAGATTTGTGGGATTCCCGCGCAAATTTTATGGTAAAGACCGTCACAAATATCAAATTTGTACAAGCGCGGTCGCAAAATCATCGGCTTTTTGCGGTTGAATGTTCGGATTGCGCGGCGCGGAAATTTTCTGTGATTTTTCGCCTGAAGGAAGCGTCGCGGGCGCTGGCTACCCTCACGCAAGCGCTGCCGCAAAGCGGCAAAGGCGCCTCTGGTTGCTCTCAGCGGCTGTGCGTTTTATCCCCTTCAAGTCCTTGGCACCGGCAAGCGAGGCTAGATGAAATTCGGAAGCCCTGCGATCACCTTCGTTTACCATTTGGGGGTGCACGCCACTGACGAGGATTTGCTGGTTCGCTCGCTGTTGAAAGACGGCAACCTGCTACAGGGGCGTAATGTGATCGTGCCGCGCCCACGCCGTTACCGGACCATGGTGCGCGAGCATCTTCAGCTTTATCGCGGCGACCCGATGCCGGACGAGGCGCAAAAAGCGTTCTTTGATGCGTTGCTGCAAGGATATGCCTGCGAGCGCGCCGTGCTGAGCGACCCCGACTATCTGACGATGCCCTACAACGTGTTTGAAAGTCAGCAGCTTTATTCCAAAGCGGGGTTTCGCACGACCTGGCTTCGCTATCTGTTTCCGGAAAACCCGTGCGAGTTTTTCATCGGTTTGCGCAACCCGGCCACGTTTTTACCCGCGCTTTTGGGGCTCAAGGGCGTCCCTGGCTACGAGGCGCTGGTCAAGAAAACCGATCCGCGCCGGATGCGGTGGCCCAACATGCTCGAGCGCATTCAAAACAACAATCCCGGCTGCCCAATCACGGTATGGAGCAACGAGGACACGCCGCTGATTTGGCCGCAGCTGCTGCGCGAGATCACGGCGACCGAGCTGAGCTTTCGATTTCAGGGCGACAACGATGTTTTGAAAGAGATCGTGCGGCCCGAGGGTCTTGAAAAACTGGAACGCTACCTGGAAGGGCGCCCGCCGCAAAGCGAGCTACAGCGTCGCCGGGTGATTGCCGCGTTCCTCGACAAATACGCGATGCCGGAGGCGCTTGAAGCGGAGATTGATCTACCCGGCTGGACCGGCGACCTGGTCGATGAGGTGACCGCGCTCTACGAAGATGACCTCTACACCATCGAGCGGATGCCGGGGGTCAACTTTATATCCCCCTAGCGTTCGGGCCGCTGGGCTTCCATCACCGGCGGGTTGCGACTAGGTCAGGTGAAACCAGAACGCGGGGAAGCGCTGAGAACTCATGTCATTTTTCGGAAAGCTCAAAAATCGGCTGATGAAGTCGTCGTCGAAGCTGGAGGCGGGGCTCGAAGATATCGTCGAGGCGGGTGAGCCCGATGCCGCACCGCCAACGCCGCCTGCCACGCCCGAACCGGCGCCCAAGCCTGCCCCGGCGCCCCCGCCTTCAGCGCCACCAAGCGTCGCGCCCGAACGAGCAATGCGAGAGCCAGCGGCGCCAGAGCGCGCTGCTACCGATTTATCCGATGAAGCGCAGCAAGACGCCGCTAAGCCGGGGCTGTTGGCCCGCGTGCTGGGGCGCGGCGGGGGCGGGCCGACGCGCGTTCTCGATGACGACATGCTCGAATCCCTAGAAGAGCTGCTCATCACCGCGGATATGGGGGTTGATACCGCGCTGCGTGTGACCGCCAATATGGCCGAGGGGCGGTTTGGACGCCGCGTGTCGGTGCAAGAGATCAAAGAGCTTCTGGCGACAGAGGTGGCGCGGATCATGGAGCCGGTGGCGCAACCGTTGCCGATCTTCCCCAAGCGGCCCCAGGTGGTGCTGGTGGTGGGGGTCAACGGCTCGGGCAAGACCACGACCATCGGCAAGCTGGCCAGTCAGTTTCGCGCCGCAGGCAAACAGGTGGTGATCGCGGCGGGTGATACGTTCCGCGCTGCGGCGGTTGAGCAGCTTCAGGTTTGGGGCACCCGCGCGGGCGTGCCGGTGCTCACCGCGCCCGAGGGCACCGACCCTGCGAGCCTGGCCTTCGACGCGATGGCCAAAGCCGAGGCCGATGGCGCCGATCTGCTGATGATCGATACCGCCGGACGATTGCAGAATCGCGCGGATTTGATGGAGGAGTTGGCCAAGATCGTCCGCGTGATCCGCAAACGCGATGAGACCGCGCCGCATAACACGCTGTTGGTTCTCGATGCCACGACGGGGCAAAACGCAGTCAGCCAGGTGGAGATCTTTCAAAACATCGCTGATGTCACCGGCCTGGTGATGACCAAGCTCGACGGCACCGCTAAGGGCGGCGTGCTGGTGGCGTTGGCTGACAAGTTTGGCCTGCCGATCCATGCGATCGGCGTGGGCGAGCAGATCGATGATCTTGCCCCCTTCGACCCCGAGGAATTCGCTGCCGCGCTGACAGGGTTACCGGTTGACGCGTGAGCACACCCACGGCGCTGCAAGGCTTGATCAAGGGGCTCTGTTTGAGCTGCCGCCCCGGTGAGCGCTTGGCTGATCTCGCTGGAAGGGACCGATGCAGGGCGCACCGCGGCCTTGCTGCTGGCACTGTCGGCCGCGCTATTACACGCTATTTTCGGGGCGTTGCAGAAGGGCCGACACGACCCATGGCTGTCGCGCGGCGTGATCGATGCCAGCTACGGGCTAATGGCGGCGCCGTTTGCGTTGTTCGTGGTGCCTTGGCCCGAGCCGCATATGTGGCTGATCTTTGCGGGCGCCTTCGTGATCCACACCATCTACAAATTGCTGCAGGCGGCGGCCTATTCGCGCGGCGCTTACACGGTGGTCTATCCGGTTGTGAGCGGTACTGGGCCGCTATTTGCCGTGATCGGGGCGTATCTGCTCTTTGGCGAGGTGTTCAATCTCGGCCAGTGGCTGGGCGTCGCGGTGCTGTTATGCGGGATCTTCGGGCTGGCGCTGTACAATTTCAGGCACCTGGAAGTGGACCGCGACACGTTTCCGGCCGCACTCACTCTGGCGGTGGTGGCGGGCCTATTCGTGGCGCTCTACACCACCTACGACGCCTTTGGCATACGGGCCACCGCAGATCCGTTCACGTTCCTGGCGTGGTTCTTTCTGATCGATGGCGTGGTGGTGTTCCCCTGGGTCGCGCTGGTGCGCTATCGGCGGATGGCGGCGCCCCCCGCTGTCGGCCCGCTCTTGGCGCGGGGCGCGATTGGCGGTGTCATCGCGGTGGCGAGCTTTGGCGCGATCATGCTTGCCACGCGGCTTGACAAGGTGGGCGAGGCCGCCGTCCTGCGCGAGACCTCCACCGTGTTTGCGGCGGCGATTGCGTGGATTATGTTAGGCGAGAAAGTCGGCCCGCGGCGCCTGTTTTTGATGGCATTGATCGCCGCGGGCGCTGTGATAGTGGAAGTGGCGGGATAATGGAGAACGCCGGTTATGACTGAACCGAAACCGATTTCGCCGGGCGTCAAGTTTGGCCTGGAGATGGGGCCGATCCTAGCGTTTTTCGCCGGCTACCTGCTGACGCGGGATCAGACATTTACCTTCTTTGGGGCGGAGCGCGAAGGGTTCATCCTGATCACGGCGCTGTTCATCCCGCTGATGGCGCTGACCACCTATCTGCTCTACCGCCTCACCGGCAAGCTTTCCAAGATGCAGGTGCTTACGCTGGTGCTGGTGGTGGTGTTCGGCGGGCTCACGGTGTGGCTCAACGACGATCGCTTCTTCAAGATGAAGCCCACGATTATCTACGTGCTGTTCGCGGGTATCTTGGGCGTCGGGCTGTTGCAGGGCAAAAGCTACATGCAGTTGGTCATGGACGAGATGATGCCGATGAAGCATGAAGGCTGGATGATCCTGACCCGGCGACTGGCGATGTTCTTCGCCGGTCTGGCTGTTGCCAACGAAGTGGTGTGGCGGACGATGTCGACGGACGCTTGGGTCAACTTCAAGACCTTCGTGCTGCCGATCGCGCTGTTTGCGTTCTTCATGGCGCAGGCCAAGCTGTTTCAAACCTATAGCACCGAAGAGGAAGGCGCCGAGGCCGAGTAGCGCGGGGCTGTCGCCTGCGCGGTGACGGAAAATGTGGTCTCAGCCTTGCGCGGCGTGCGGCGGTTGCGCTGATCTACTGATCGCGGGAAGCAAGCGGCCCCAGCGGGTGGTCGCGCTCTCGGGGAGGCAGGCGCGCAGTTGGGCCATCCCAAGCCGCTCACGCTCGCGCAGCAGCGCGCCGTAGAACGGCATCAGCCCAGGGCGCAAATAGGATGACCAGTGGCACAGCCGCGTGCGCGCGGGGGCGATCACGGCGCCAAAGGGGGCCAGCGCGTCGCGTGTCGCGGGATCGTCGATCTGGAGGTTGAGCCAGCCGGGTATCCGGGGCGCGGCGCCGAGCACGCGGTCACCCGCTTCAGGCGCGGGCATCAGCCACTCAACCAGCGCGTCATAGGGGTCATTGGCGCGGCTGATAACGTTGAAAACCTCGGCCCCGCGTGCCTCAGGCTGCACCATCGCCGTCGCGGCAGTGGCGCAGAACTCGGCCCCCGCCATCAAGATGACGCGGCCCACCGGGGATTTGGTTTCAGCCAGCGCGGTGAGCGCCACTCGGGCACCGAGGGAATGGGCGATGATATCGACAGGCCCGTCACGCTGGGCCGCGACTGTGTCGAGCAGTTTGGCAAGCGCCCGGCCCGCGCTCAGGGCCTGATGCCAGGCGCGCCAGATTGAGCCGCGCGCGGACCAACCAAACGGCAGACAGAGGCCCGCTTGCGGCTCGGGGCTGGTGAAACCGAGCGCTGTTGGCCAAGACAGCGCCTTGCGGCAGGTGGCTGGGGGATCGAGCGCGAAGATATGGCGATGCGGGTTAAAGCCCGGGTGAAAAGGGCAGAATTTGAAACCGTGCACCAGGATCGCCACCGGGCTACCCGGCGGTGTCGCGCGCAGCGCTTGGGTGAGGTCGCGCTCGAGGGTGCCGCCGCCATGCCGCTCCGGCACATCCCCAACAGCATCCACCCTGAGTACCGGCATAGCAATCCTTTAAGATACTACATGTTGTGGCCCCGATTGCGTGGAGACATACGGCATCTGTGTAAACGCCGTATTACACCACCGTGACGGTGCTTGACCCGCTCAGCGGAAGTAACTACGCCAATCCGGCGGTGATTTGAGCTGATTGCGGGCCGCGGAATAAAAGCCGCTAAAGGGGCATGCTTTGATGATCCAACCATATCAACGCTGTGACCTGCGCCAACTGGGCGGGTTTCGAGGGTGCCGCTGATGGCGCGCGATGACGGTAAAGCCGCTTGGAAGCCGCGCACCCGCCTGGTCCATGAGGGGACCCGCCGCAGCCAATACGGTGAGGTGAGCGAAGCGCTGTTTCTGACCCAGGGCTTTGTCTACGACAGCGCCGAGGCGGCAGAGGCGCGGTTTATCAAGTCGGGCGAGGACGAGTTTATCTATGCCCGCTACGGCAACCCAACTGTGCGCATGTTCGAAGACCGCATCGCCGCGCTTGAAGGCGCAGAGGATGCGTTTGCCACTGCCTCAGGCATGGCCGCGGTCAATGCCAGCCTGATGTCGGTTCTATCGGCGGGGGATCATGTGGTGGCCGCCCGCGCGCTGTTCGGCTCGTGCCTGTATATCCTGGAGGACGTGCTGCCCCGGTTCGGGGTGGAGGTGAGCTTCGTCGATGGTAGCGACCTGAACGCGTGGCGCGCGGCGCTTCGAGAAGACACGAAAGCGGTGTTCTTTGAAACGCTCTCCAATCCGGCGCTCGATATGGTCGACATCGCCGGCGTTGCTGGCCTGGCGCGGCAGGTGGGGGCGCTGGTGATCGTCGATAACGTGTTCGCCACCCCGATCTTCAGCCGCGCGTTGGAGCTCGGCGCTGACGTCGTGGTCTATTCGACAACGAAGCATATCGATGGGCAGGGGCGTTGCCTTGGCGGTGTGGTGTTGGGCACGCGCGATTACATCCGCAAAACGCTGGAGCCTTACGTCAAACATACCGGTGGCGCGCTGTCGCCGTTCAACGCGTGGATCATGCTCAAGGGGCTTGAGACCTTGGATCTGCGGGTGCGCGCCGCAACCGACGCCGCCGAGGCGATCGCGCGCGGGTTGTCGGGCCACAAGGCGCTGTCGCGGGTGATCTACCCGCACCTGCCTGATCACCCCCATTACGCGCTGGCACGCCAGCAGATGGAAGGCGGCGGTACGGTGATCGCGCTGGAATTGAAGGGCGGCAAGGATGCAGCGTTTGCATTTCTGAACGCGCTGCAGATCTGCACGATTTCCAACAATCTGGGCGATGCGAAAACCATCGTGACCCATCCTGCGACGACCACGCATCAGCGTCTGAGCGAAGAGGTGCGCGCGCGCCTGGGGATAACGCCGGGCCTGATACGCCTCAGTGTTGGGTTAGAGGATGCCGAGGATCTGCTGGCGGATTTGACCCAGGCGCTCACGTTTCTGTGAACACTGAAATTTCCACGGAATTAGAGAGGCCTAGCGGGTGCGTGGCGCGCCTAAGGGATTTGAAACCGCGTTTGCCTCCCCTATCTTTGCTCTCCACGGATGCTGGCCAGGAGGGCTACAATGAATGTTCGGACCCGCGTGAATAAGGACAAGCCTGCGCGTGAGGAGGTCGAACACGCCCTCGCTCTTTTGCGTGAATATGCCGGTCAAGCAGCGCCCGAGGAATTGGCCGCGCTCGACCCGGCCGTGGCGCGTCTGGTCTCCGACCCGGTCACACCTCTCGAATACCCGGAATTCGCGCGCGCCTATCCCGAGGGCTTCACCGCGACCGAAGGCTATCGCGCGACCCTGCCCGATTTGCAAAACGGGCCTGAAAGCCTGATCCGCGGGGCACGGCGGGCGATCCAGCATGTGGGGATTTCCAATTTCCGACTGCCGATCCGCTACCACACGCGTGATAATGGCGATTTGACGCTCGAGACCTCGGTGACCGGCACGGTGAGCTTGGATGCGGAGAAGAAGGGCATCAACATGTCCCGGATCATGCGGTCGTTCTACAAGCACGCTGAGGCCACGTTTAGCTTTGACGTGATCGCCCGCGCGCTCGACGATTACAAAAGTGATCTGGGCTCGTTTGATGCGCGGATCATGATGCGGTTTCGGTTTCCGCTGAAGGTGAACTCGCTGCGTTCAGGGCTGACCGGGTATCAGTATTACGATATCGGGCTGGAGTTGGTTGAACAGAACGGCGAGCGGCGCCAGATCGTGCATCTAGATTACGTGTATTCGTCCACATGCCCGTGCTCGCTGGAACTGTCTGAGCATGCGCGCGCTTATCGCGGCCAGCTTGCAACGCCCCATTCGCAGCGCTCTGTTGCGCGGATCTCCGCACTGGTCGCTGATGCGCCCTGTCTGTGGTTCGAAGACATCATCGAAATGTGCCGGGCCGCGGTGCCGACTGAGACCCAGGTGATGGTCAAGCGCGAGGACGAGCAGGCGTTTGCGGAGTTGAATGCGGCGAACCCGATCTTTGTCGAAGATGCGGCGCGGCTGTTTTCTGAAGGGTTGCAGCAGGATCCGCGCGTCGGCGACTTCCGGGTGATCGCCAGCCATCAGGAGAGCCTGCACAGCCATGACGCCGTGTCGGTGCTGACGGAAGGCGAGACCTTCGCGTCGCCGAGCCTCGACCCGCATCTGTTCGAGACGCTGTTCCACGTGGGGTAGGACGCTTGCGCGTGAGGCTGGTTGAGGCGTGGCAGGGGTTGTGAGCCTGTGACGCGTGTCGGGTGGCTCCTAGAATTGGCCTTCGGTGCGAATGATCAGGCAGGCGCGGGATGCCGCAGGAACTGTCTTTTAAAGCAGTCTAAATGGACGGCAGCCGAAGCTCCCTTCTAGGCGCGGGCTCAATTAGCAGAGTGGCAGCCCCCCGGATAGCCTAGTAGATGGCGTGTCGCTGCCCAGCACTTCAGACCAACTGCGTGCGCGAGATCCAACGATAAGGCGGGCCGTGGGATGCCGCTGTCACTGCTGTTCTGCGGTGTTTTATCCGGACGATCCGAAGAAGTTCCGAGCGAGGCGCTGGCTTAAACAAAGCGGCAGCCCGTGGGACGGCCCGCCGCTGCCCGGCGCCTTCGGCGATTGCTCCGGGCGGGTGCGTCGCTCTGAGGTTCCGCATCGGTTCTTCACTTAGACGCCGCCGCTGCCTGGCGCCGTCGAAGATTGTTCCGGGCGGGTGCTTCGTTCAGAGTTTTTGCGACGATCCTGCACGAAGAGCCCGGCGCGTTCGGCAATTATCCCAGGCGGGTGCGTCGTTCGGAGGGCGGTGCTTATGCACGACACCCGTTCCCGCGCGATGAATACCGTGCAACAACGGGGGTTATTCCGGGAATATGCTCTAACGATAAGGCGGGCCGTGGGATGCCGCTATAACCGTGGTTCTGCTGGGCTTTATCTCGACGATCCGTGGAAGCTCCGAGCGAGGTGCGGGCTGAGACGAAGCGGCAGCCCGTGGGACGGCCAGCCGCTGCCCGGCGCCTTCGGCGATTGTTCCGGGCGGGTGCGTCGCTCCGAGGTTCCGCATCGGTTCTTCACTTAGACGCCGCCGCTGCCTGGCGCCGTCGAAGATTGTTCCGGGTGGGTGCTTCGTTCAGAGTTTTTGCGACGATCCTGCACGAAAAGCCCGGCGCCTTCGGCAGTTATCTCAGGCGGGTGCGTCGCTCTGAGGGTGGCGCCACTCGCTGCCGCCCGCCGCCTTTGGAAATCACCCAGAGGCGGCCCGCTCAGCAGGCGGCACTCACCATCTTCCCGCGCCGTACCGCCTTGCCCCAAGCACCGCCCTGCGCGCAGCAAAGCAAACCCCCCAAACCACGCCTCACACGGTTTCAATCCGCAACGCCACCGGCGCGCCGTCTACCACACCGGTCCCGGGCATCGCTGCGAGCGCCTGGTCCAACGCCGCGCGCTGACACTTATGGGTCACGATCAGCACTGGGGCGACAGGCAGGTCGTGGCCGTATTGGCGCATCCGGTCGATCGACACCCCTGCGTCACCCAAGATCGCCGCCACTTTCGCCAGCGCCCCGGGCTTATCCTGCAGCGCTAGGCGCAGATAAAAGGGCGCCGGCGTGCTGTCTTGCGCCACCTGGCTGGCCGTGAGTTGCGCCGCAGGTTGCCCAAAGGTGGACACCCGAATGCCCCGGGCAATGTCGCAGATATCGGACAGCACCGCGCTCGCCGTCGGCCCTTCGCCCGCGCCTGCACCGCGCAAAACCACCTGGCCCACCGCGTCGCCCTCCAGCACGACCATGTTGGTGGCCGCCTCCAATTGGCCCAGCGGGCTGGCTGCGGGCACAAGACAGGGCGTCATCCTTTGCTCAAGCCCGCGCCCGGTCATCTGCGCCACGCCGAGCAGCTTGATGCGATACCCCATATCGCGCGCCGCCTCGATATCGGCGATCTCAACCCGCTCGATCCCCTCCAGCGTCATGGCGTTGAAGTTCACCTGGGTGCCAAAGGCGATTGAGGCCAACAGCGCCAGCTTATGCCCCGCATCGATGCCGCCCACATCGAGCGTCGGATCGGCTTCGAGATAGCCCAGAGCGCGGGCTTCCTCGAAGACGGTTTCATAGGCCAGGCCTTCGGCTTCCATCCGGGTGAGGATGTAATTGCAGGTGCCATTCATCACCCCCATCACCCGGCCCATATCGTTGCCCGCCAACCCCTCGGTGAGCGCTTTGACCACAGGGATACCCCCGGCCACCGCTGCCTCGAACCGGACCACCGCTCCTTTCGTTTCAGCCGCGGTCGCCAGGGCTTGGCCATGGAGCGCGAGCATCGCTTTATTGGCGGTCACCACATCCTTGCCTGCCGCCAGCGCGGCCTCGACCGACGCTTTCGCCGGACCATCCGCGCCGCCCATCATCTCGACAAAGACATCGACATCGTCGCGCCGTGCCAAGGCGACTGGGTCATCCTCCCAAGCATAGTCACCCAGGCGTACCCCGCGATCCTTGTCACGCGTGCGGGCAGAAACCGCGCTGATCACCAGGGTTCGGCCGGTGCGTGCTGACAGCAGGCTGGCTTGGCGCTGGATGATCTTGACCACGCCGACACCGACAGTGCCCAGCCCCGCTAACCCCAAACGCAGCGGTGGCAAGCTTGTATCCGCGGGCATGAGCGCTCTCCCCTTAGGCGCGGCGTGAGTGCCGCGACGCGCGCTCTATCCGCTCCGCGACGAGGGCGCAACGGGGGCCCCGCGCTGGAGGGCAACATGGGCCTGCGCGAGAGCGCAACCGGGCCCTGCGCGAGAGCGTCACGGGGGGCCTGCACTGCAGCGCAACGGGGGCCCTTTTGCGGGGCGTGCTCTAGCCGCCCAGACGGTTTAGCTCCGGGGTGAGCCGTTGCCGTGTGTCGTCGTCGATGGTGATACCGCGCAACAGGGCGGCGCGGGCACGTAGCGCGGCGGCGCGGGCTTCAAGCCGGTCGGCTTCAAGCCCCGTGGTGCGGGCAGCATTGCGCCGCTCAAGCAAGGGCTCAATGGGTACGAGTTGCGGAAACTCCGCGCGGCGCGCTTCAGGCGAGATCGATTTGCCCAGATCGGGAAAGTCCGCGCAGCCTGCAAGCCCGAACAGCAGGGTCGGGAATAGCCAGGCTTTGAGCATCCGCAACTCCTTCGCGCGTTGCCCGCACGCTACCCGAAAAAACCGCATGCTCGCAAGGAAGGCTTTGCGACGTGGCGGTTTTGCGATAGCCCAGAAGGGAAGGGCGAGCGAGGGGTCATGCCGCAGAAATCTGGCACAAACGTGCTTGGCACCGGCGAGCGGTTGCGGCGTGCGGCCCTGGCGCGGTTTGCACGGCACGGCTACGGCACGGTGACGATGCGCGAGATCGCGGCCGATATCGGCGTGCAGGCAGGCGCCATTTATGGCCACACCGCGGACAAGCAGACGCTGCTATTCGAATTGATCTATGCCCATTGGGAGACGCTGCTGGCGGCCTGGGATGCGACCGAGAAGGGCGCCAAACCCGCCGAGCGGCTGGAAGCGCTGGTGCGTTTTCACGTGCGGTTCCATTTGGATCGCCCCGATGCTCAAAGCCTTTGCGCCACCGAGCTACGCAACCTCTCGCCGCAAAACCACGCGACCATCGCGGCCTTGCGCAGCCGGTACATCGAGGCGCTCGAAGCGATTTTGGAAGCGGGCAGTGAGACCGGTGAAATGCGCGTGCCCGACACCAAGCTTGCCGCCCATGCGGTCATCAGCATGCTCGACGGCGTGGCAGCCTGGCAGCGGGCCGATAAAAGGTTGAGCGCGGAGCGGATCGAGCGGATTTATTGGAACCTGGTGCGTCGCGCGGTAGGGGGATAGCGGCGCTGACTGGCGCG
>JBCDGW010000041.1:0-25137 GCA_038750765.1 Pseudomonadota bacterium
CACAGCGCAGCCTCGTGCAGTTCTTCCAACCGAGCCATGCCTACCAGATCGAGACGATCCCCGGGATCAAAGACATGATCGCCAAATTCAAATGACGCGTCGAATGCTGAACCGCGCAATCGCGAGATCGGACCTTCCACTGCAAAAGAGCGTCTGCTTTGCGGCCAGAGGAGGAGGTCCCGGGTCAAGCCCGGGACGTGTTGGGCTGGCGAGACCTGTGGGTCAGACGGGACGGCTGGGGCAAGCGGGACGCGTGGGGCTGGCGGGACGCGTGGGGCTAACGCGACGTGTGGGGCTGAAGTGACACTCGCCACCCTCTCCGACGTCTTACAGCCCGCACTCCGCGACGGCTATGCTGTGGCCGGCCTCGTCACCCTGGGCTGGGAAGATATGCGGGCCTATGTCGACGCGGCGGAGGCCGAACAAACGCCGGTCATCTTGCAAGCAGGGCCCGGTTGCCGCGAGCACACGCCGCTGCCGATACTGGGCAAGATGTTCCGCCACCTAGCGGAAGGCGCGGGCGTGCCAGTCGCGGCGCATCTCGATCACGGTTACACCTTTGAGGAATGCCAGGAGGCCCTCGATAGCGGCTTCACCTCGCTGATGTTTGACGGCTCGCGCAAGCCTTATGGCCAAAACGTGGAGGAAACCGCGCGCATCGCAGAGCTGGCCCACAGCGCAGGCATCTCATGCGAGGGCGAGATCGGCTTCGTGGGGTATGACGGCGGTGAGGCCTCGGCAGGCACCGACCCCGAGGAGGCCGCGCGGTTTGCCCGCGACACCGGTATCGATGCGATGGCGGTATCCGTCGGCAACGTCCACCTGCAACAGGAGCAACGCGGCGGCCTTGATGAGGCGCGGATCGCTGCAATCCAAGCGTTGAGCGATGTTCCCTTGGTTATTCACGGCGGCTCGGGCGTGCCCTCGGCGCAGCGGCGCAAGTTGGCCACGCAAACTCATATCTGCAAATTCAACATCGGGACGGAGTTGCGCATGGCTTGGGGCGATGCCTTGCGCGCGGCGCTGGCCGCAGAGCCTGACCGATTTGACCGGGTGGCGATCCTTCGCGAAACCGAAGCGCCCCTCGTCACAGCGACGCGCGCCGTCCTACGCGACATGAAAGGATAGACCATGCTCAACCTAGCGCTTCTTGGCTGCGGCAGGATCGGCAAGGTCCATGCGCGCTCAGCAATCGCACTGCCGGATGTCCGTGTCGCCGCGGTGGCAGACGCGATGCCCGAGGCCGCGGACGCGCTTGCGGCGAGCACCGGCGCAGCAGTGATGACACCCGATGCGATCTTTGCCGATGCCGGGATCGATGCTGTCGTCATCGGAACGCCTACGACCACGCATTACGATCTGATCCACCAAGCCGCGCAGGCAGGCAAAGCGATCTTCTGTGAAAAACCCGTCGATCTGTCATCAGAGCGAACCCGCGATTGCATCGCCGTTGTCGAAGCCGCAGGCGTGCCGTTTTTGACGGCCTTCAACCGCCGCTTCGACCCCAACTTTTCCCATCTCCATGCGCGGATCACGGCAGGCGATATCGGCCGCGTGGAATTGGTGACAATCCTTTCGCGCGATCCGTCCCCGCCGCCGCTTGACTACGTGAAGTCGTCTGGTGGCTTGTTCCGCGATATGATGGTGCATGATCTGGACATGGCGCGCTTCCTGCTGGGCGAGGAACCGACGCGCGTTTACGCTGTGGGCTCCTCTGTGGTGGATCCGGCGATTGGCGAGGCAGGCGATGTGGATACCGCAGCTGTGACGCTGTCGACTGCGAGCGGCGCGATGTGTCAGATCTCCAACTCTCGCCGCGCCACCTACGGCTATGACCAGCGCGTCGAAGTTCATGGCGAGAAGGGTATGCTGAGGGCCGAAAACCTGTTTGAGCACACCGTCGAATTTGCGGGGCCGGCGGGCTATAGCACCGCGCCGACACTCAATTTTTTCCTTGAGCGCTATGAAGCCGCCTATAAGGCCGAGATGGCGCATTTCGCGCAGGCGGTCAGCACCGGCACCGCGCCAAGCCCCACCATCCATGATGGACTAAAAGCACAGCTTCTCGCGGATGCGGCGACACAGAGCTGGCAAAGCGGCGCGCCCGTAGATCTCTAGCCCGGCGATTGCAGCGGCGCCACGTGTGGGGTATCGCTTAAGGCGCACAACAACTCACAGGCGAGTAAATGTCGAAACGCGCCCTGATCACCGGCGTTACCGGGCAGGACGGCTCATACCTGGCGGAGCTTTTACTGGCCAAGGGCTATGAAGTGCACGGTATCAAACGCCGCGCTTCGCTGTTCAATACGCAGCGGATCGACCATGTCTACCAAGACCCTCATGACCCATCGCCAAAGCTGGTGCTGCATTACGGCGATCTCACCGATACTTCCAATCTGACGCGCATATTATCCGATGTGCGCCCTGACGAGGTTTATAACCTAGGCGCGCAATCCCACGTGGCGGTAAGCTTCGAGGCGCCTGAATACACTGCCGATGTTGATGCCCTTGGGACGCTGCGGCTGTTAGAGGCGATCCGGTTTCTGGGCCTGGAGAAGACCACACGGTTTTATCAGGCCTCTACGTCTGAGCTTTACGGCCAAGTCCAGCAGGTCCCGCAAACCGAGACGACGCCGTTCTATCCGCGCTCGCCTTACGCCGTCGCCAAGCTCTACGCCTATTGGATTACCGTCAATTACCGCGAGGCCTATGGGCTTTATGCCTGCAACGGCATCCTCTTTAACCATGAAAGCCCGCGGCGCGGCGAAACGTTCGTCACCCGCAAGATCACCCGCGGCCTGTGCAATATCGCGCAAGGCTTGGAGCACTGCCTTTACCTGGGTAATCTCGATGCGATGCGCGATTGGGGCCATGCGAAGGACTATGTGCGCATGCAATGGATGATGCTGCAGCAGGACGCGCCCGAGGATTTCGTGATCGCCACCGGCCAACAATACTCCGTGCGCCAATTCGTGCGCTGGACCCTTGAAGAGCTCGGCGTCGAAGTGGCCTTCGAAGGCGAGGGCGCGGCTGAACTGGCCCGCGTTACGGCTGTGCGCAGTGACAAAGCGCCGAGCGTGTCTGTCGGCGATATTATTTTGCGCGTAGATCCAAAGTACTTCCGCCCCGCCGAGGTTGAGACCCTGCTAGGCGACCCGACCCGCGCGATGGAACAGCTAGGATGGCGCCCCGAAATCACCGCCCAAGAAATGTGCCTTGAGATGGTCGCCGAGGATCTCAAGACGGCCCAGCGGCATGCATTCCTGAAATCCAGCGGCTATGGCACCCCGCTCGCGGTTGAGGGTTAGACGGTGAGGATCTTTGTCGCGGGGCATCGCGGGATGGTCGGCGGCGCGATCCTGGCGCAACTGACGGCCCGGCGAGAAGCGGTCGAAACCGTCGATCTCGTCACCCGTTCGCGCACCGAGCTGGACCTGACTGATCAAGCTGCGGTGCAAGCTTTTATGCAACAAACCCGGCCCGATGCGGTGATCCTGGCCGCCGCGAAGGTGGGAGGCATCCACGCCAACAACACCTTTCCTGCTGATTTCATTTACGAAAACCTGGTGATGCAGTGCAACGTGATCAACGCGGCCCATCGCAGTGGCGTGCAAAGGTTACTGCAACTTGGGTCAAGCTGCATCTACCCCAGAGACGCGGCGCAGCCGATGTGCGAGGATGCGCTGCTCACGGGGCCCTTGGAGCCAACCAATGAGCCCTACGCCATTGCCAAGATTGCCGGGATCAAACTGTGTGAGAGCTACAATCGCCAATTTGGGCGCGACTACCGCTCGGTGATGCCAACCAATCTCTATGGTCCGGGCGATAACTTTCACCCGCAAAACAGCCATGTGATCCCGGCACTGATGCGGCGCTTCCACGAGGCGCGGCGCGACAAGAGCCCGGAAGTGGCGATTTGGGGCAGCGGCACGCCGCGCCGCGAGTTTTTGCATGTGGATGATATGGCCCGCGCCGCTTTGCATGTGTTTGACCTAAGTCCCGAGGCCTACCAAGCGCAGACCGAGCCGATGCTGAGCCATATCAACGTGGGCAGCGGGAAGGATATCACCATCGCCGACCTTGCCCAAATGCTGGCGGAGATCATCGGCTATAAGGGGCGGATTACCTTTGATCGCAGCAAACCCGACGGCACGATGCGCAAGCTTTTGGATGTGTCGCGGCTCGAGGCACTAGGATGGCGCCCTGAGATTTCACTGCGGGACGGATTGAGCAGCACCTATCAGTGGTTTTGCCGTAACGGGGCCGATCTACGCAGCGCTTAGGCACAGGCGCATGCCGGCCAGGTGATTGCGCCCAAAGGTTGTATTGGCTACCTCTATACGACCTAGAGATTTGCTCGCGCTCTTCGGGCCGCGCACAAGGCCCAGGATGCGACCATGCAGAACCCGACGATTTCCGTGAAAGACAGCCTCTTGGCTAAAATAGAGGATCGTTCCGCGCGGATCGGCGTGGTCGGGATGGGATATGTGGGGCTACCGTTGGCCTTAGCGGTGGCGCATGCGGGGCTGCACGTCACCGGTTTTGACATCGATCGCGCCAAGCCGGAAAAGCTGTTGGGCGGTGAGAGCTATCTCAAGCACATCCCGGCTGATGCCATCGCCGCTGCGGTGAAGGCCGGAGCCCTCGATGCCACCAGCGACTTTGACCGCCTGAGCGCGGTGGATATCATCGTCATTTGCGTGCCCACCCCGCTGACGCGCCACCAAGAACCCGATCTGAGCTTTCTCACCAAAACCGCCGAAAGCATCGCGTCGCGTCTACGCGCGGGCCATGTGGTGATCGTCGAGTCTACCACCTACCCGGGCACCACCGATGAAGTTGTCCGCCCGATCCTGGAGGCGGGCGGCATGGTGAGCGGCACTGACTTCTATCTGGCTTTCTCGCCTGAGCGGGAGGACCCGGGCAATGCCGACTTCTCCACCCAATCGATCCCGAAAGTAGTCGGCTCCGATCATGTCGATGCCACCGATCTTGCTGCCGCGTTTTACAGCGCTTTCGTAGGCCAGGTGGTGCCTGTGACGTCTAGCCGGGTCGCGGAGGCGGCCAAGCTGACCGAGAATATCTTTCGCGCTGTGAACATCGCGTTGGTGAACGAGCTCAAGTCGGTCTATGGCGCGATGGGCGTTGATGTGTGGGAAGTGATCGAAGCGGCAAAAACCAAGCCGTTCGGTTTCATGCCGTTTTATCCCGGCCCCGGCCTCGGTGGCCATTGCATCCCGATTGATCCCTTTTATCTGACGTGGAAGGCCAAGGAATACGACATCGCCACCCGCTTTATCGAGCTTGCTGGGCAAATCAATTCGACCATGCCGATGCGCGTTGTGGAGCGGCTGGCCATGGCGCTGGACACCCATCACCGCAAAGGCGTGAACGGCGCGCGTATCCTTGTCATCGGGGTGGCGTACAAGAAAAACGTCGATGATATGCGCGAGAGCCCGGCGCTGCGGCTGATCGAACTGCTGGAAGGGCGCGGCGCGGATACTGAGTATTACGACCCTTATGTGCCCACGATCCCGATGACGCGCGAACATGCTGCCCTTGCGGGACGCAATAGTGTGGCCTGGCGCGAGAAGCTCAGCGGTGACTACGATGTCGTGCTCATCGCCACTGACCATGACGGGATCGATTACGCCGCGCTCCTGGCACACGCGCCCCTTGTGGTCGACACCCGCAACGCGTGCCGCAAGGCTGGTGCCTCGGGGGATAATCTCGTTCTCGCCTAAACCCCTCTTGCGCCGGTGCCCGCAGATCCCACATGCCTAAAGAGGCAGGGTATGCGCGGGTCCAGAATGACAACGGCTGCTCAAATCTTGTTAGGAACAGCGCTGCTGGCGACATGCTCAATCGTCCATGTCTCGGCGGTGGCGTTGAGTATTCCGCTCTTCCAACGGGTTGCTGTCCTCGTCGATGGCGACCGGCGCCCGAAGTTGCGGGTATTGGCGCTCTTGCTGTTGACCATTGGCGTCCTGCTCGCAGCGCATACCATTCAAATCTGGATTTGGTCAGTCCTGTTCATCGCCCAAGGCGAGTTTGAGAGCCTGCCAGAGAGCTTCTATTTCGCCACGGTCACCTACACCACGCTCGGCTACGGCGACATCGTGCTCGACAGCGGCGCGCGGATCGTGGCCACCTTCGCGGCCATTGCCGGGTTGCTTACCTTTGGGATCAGCACCGCGTTTCTCTTCGGCGTGCTAACCCGCATTATGCCTGACGTCTTCGAAGGGCACTCGCGCTAGAACGAGGCGACCGGCGGCCCGAAGAGTGCCTCATCGGGAGAGACCCCGAGGCCGGGTCCGCGCGGCACGGCAATATGGCCGCCATCGATGCGCACCGGGTTTGCCTCGTCGTAATGTCCGTCAATGTAAGGCGCGGCCAACCAGACGCCTTCGAGCAGGCGCGGCGCCACCGTCGCGGCGATCTGGACGCAGGCCGCAGCGATAACATCACCGCCCCAGCTATCATCGCAGGTATGCGGCAGCGCGCGCGCCTCGCAGATGTCGCGAAACGCCCGCATCGGGTGCAAGCCTCCGATCCGGGTGAGTTTCATGCCAAAGCCATCTACCAGGTTAGCGCCGACCGCGCTTAGCACAGCGGGAAGGTCAACGCTGCTCTCATCCATGTATAGCGGGTGACGCAGCTGCGGCCGTATCTTGCGCATGTCCTCGACGCTGTCACAGGGCTGCTCCATCACGAACGGGATATGAGCCAATTCCTGGCTGACGCGCAGCGCATCGCGGGTCGTCCAGCCGCGATTGCCATCGACCGCCAAACGCACCGAGGTGCCCTTCAGCACCTCCCAAACCTTGGCGATGGTGGCGATATCTTCTTCAACCGGACGACCGCCGACTTTCACCTGCAACCGTGGATAGCCCTCAGCCGCCTTTGCCGCCGCGATCCGCGCCACCTCATCGGGTGGGCCGACGCCGGTGGCGTAGTAGCTTGGCACCCGGTCCGTTTGCGCGCCGCCCAAGAGCGCCGCGACACTCAGCCCTGTCGCCCGCCCAAGCGCATCGTGCGTCGCGATATCGATCGCCGCTTTCGCGTAGCGATGCCCGTGTAACAACGTGCTCATGCGCCGCTGGATCACCAACGGCAACACCTCTGCCCCGATCAGGCCCGGCGCCATCATCTGCAACGCGGCCAGGGCACCGGCAGCATGGGCTTCGGCATAGGTGGGCCCAACGGGGCATGTCTCGCCCCAACCGGTGACGCCGCTATCGGTCACGATCTTGACGAGGGTGGTCTGCAGCGACCAAACCTCGGCGTTGGCCATGCGATAAGGGCCGTCTTTCACCGGCAGATCGTGCTGAAAGATATGGATCTCATCGATCTTCAGCGTGCCATCCCCGCGCGTCTACCCCACCAATCGGTCGCGCAGAAACATCGGCGCCGCAAGCCCCGATCGTGCTTCTGCGACTGAACAGTCAGGCTGTGCGTTCGAATTTATGAGATCGCGCGACCGCGCCGCTAACCGCCCGGTGCTTGGCGCATGTTTTCCGGCAGCCACATCGCGATCTCTGGGAACCAGATCAGCACGAAGCACATCAGCACCATGATCAAGAACATCGGGAACGCGGCGCGGGTGATATAGCCCATCTCATGTTCGGTCATGCCCTGCAGCACGAACAGGTTGAACCCGATGGGCGGCGTAATTTGCGCCATCTCGACCACGACCACGACGAAGATACCAAACCAGATCAGATCAATCCCCGCCTCGCGCACCATCGGCTCGACCACGGCCATGGTCAGCACCACCGATGAGATGCCGTCGAGGAACATCCCCAGCACAATGTAGAAGACCATCAGGATCATCAGCAATTCGAACCGGGTCAATTCCATGGTGGCGATGCCATCGGCCAACGCACGGGGCAGCCCGGTGAAGCCCATGGCGAGCTTCAGGAATGCAGCGCCCGCCAGGATCAACGCGATCATCGCTGAGGTGCGGGTCGCGCCCATCAAGCTTTCAGTGAACGTGCCCCAACTGAGCGACCCCTGGCTTGCCGCCAAAACCAGCGCCCCGATCACCCCGATCGCCGCCGCCTCGGTGGCGGTAGCGTAACCGGCATACATTGACCCGATCACCACGAAGATCAGGCACAGGACCGGGATCAGAAACCGAGAATTGCGAAGCTTGTCCGCAAGGCTCATGCCGGTTTCCTGCTTCGGGTTCCACTGACCGGACAGGCGCGAATAGATCGCCACATAGCCCATGAACATCAACGCCAGGCAAAGCCCGGGGAAAACGCCGGCGAAAAACAGTTGCGTGATGCTCTCATTGACCGTCACGCCATAGACGATCAAGGCGAGTGACGGCGGGATCATCAGCCCCAACGTCGCGGCACCTGCAAGCGTGCCGATCACGATCCGCTCTGGGTAGTCACGCGCGCGCAATTCCGGGATCGACATCTTTCCGACGGTTGTCAGCGTCGCCGCCGATGAACCGGAGACTGCGGCAAACACCGTACAGCCCACGATATTGGTGTGGACCAGGCCGCCAGGCAGCCGCGCGAGCCAGGGCGAGAGCCCGCGAAACATGTCTTCCGATAGGCGCGTGCGGAACAAAATCTCGCCCATCCAGATAAACAGCGGCAGCGCGGTCAGCGTCCAGCTAGAGGACGAGGCCCATATCGTGGTGATCATCGTGTCGCCCACCGGCCGGGTGGTGAATAGCTCCATCCCGACCCAGGCCACGCCCATCAGCGCCAAACCGACCCAGACGCCTGAGCCGAGCAGCAGGAACAACACGAATAGGAACAGGATAATCGCGTAGAGCTCTTCCATCGCCGTTACTCCGCGTAGCTTTCATCGACGAGGTCGCGCTTGATGCGATGGTCACCGCGAACAATCACGTGGATCAGGTTATCGGTCAGCGCGATCGCCAGAATGGCGCCGCCAATCACCATCACCGATTGGGGGATCCATAGCGGCGAGGCGTCCTGCGCTTGGCTGATCTCGTTAAATTTCCACGACCAGTAGGTGAACCAGTAGGCGTAGTAGGTGAAGTACCACATCACCCCTGCGCCGATGGCAAAACACCAGATCTCCAGCATCCGGCGCGCCCCTTTCGGAAGCGCGTTCAACACCAAAGATACGCGAATATGTGCCCCGCGGTTAAGCGCATTGGCGAAGGCGAAAAAGCTTGCCGCTGCCATCGCGTAGCCTGCGTAATTGGGAGCCCCTGGAAAAATCTCGCCGGTCCACCGCGCCACCATTTGCGCCACGATCAACAAAAGGATCGCGATCAAGCACAAAGCGGCAAGGATACCGGCCGCAAGATAGATAAAATCCAACACACGGCGCAGAGCGCGCAGAACTTGGGTCATCGTCGTCGCCTCTGCCGCGGAGGAATAGGAAGGGGGCCGACCCTCTTGGATCGGCCCGAGGTCGCACGCTTATTCAGCGGTGTAGGCGTCAACGATGGCCTGGCCGGTCTCACCGGCGGCTTCGAGCCACTCAGCCGTCATCGTCTCACCGATGGCCTTGAGTTCGCCCATGAGCCCATCACCGGCGGGCTCAACAGTCATCCCGCCCGCTGCGAGACCAGCGAGGGTGAAGCCGGTGTACTCCTTAGCGCGCCAGGTGCCAGCATACTCGGCCATCCCAGCACAGGCGTTGATGACGTTCTTGTTAGCGTCGGACACGTCGGCCCACACATCGGAGTTGATCAGCATGTAATTGCGCGGCAGCCAGGCATCGACCTGATAGAAGTGGCTCAGGCTCTCCCAAACCTTGCGGTCGTAGCCTGTGGCGCCAGACGACACCATCGACTCGGCCACACCGGTGGCGAAGGCTTGGCTGATCTCGGCTGCTTCGATCTGAACCGGAAGCATGCCCGTTAGCTCGGCCAAACGCGCGGTGGCGTTGTTATACGAGCGAAATTTGATGCCTTCCATATCGGCGACCGAGGAGATCTCGCGATCAAAGTAGAGCCCCTGCGGCGGCCACGGCACCGAGTAAAGTAGCGTCAGGTTTTGCTCGGCGAGCAACTCCTCGAGATGCGGCTTGGCGACCTCGTAAAGCTTTTCATGCTCATCGAAGGACGACACCAAGAACGGTACCGAATCCCATCCGAAAATCGCGCTCTCGTTCTGGTGGCCCGAGAGCAGACGCTCGCCGATTGGCACCTGTCCGGTTTGCACAGCGCGCTTGATGTCGGCCCCAGCAAACAGTGAGCCCGAAGGGTGCGTAGTGATCGAAATGTCGCCGCCCGTCCCGGTCGTCACGCATTCAGCGAACTCGGCACCGGTGACCGAATGAAAGTTCGAGCCGGAATAGGCCATCGGCAGATCCCATTCCTCGGCACTCGCAGGCAGGGCCACAAGCGCTGTGGTCATGGCCACTGCCAGGGTTGATGTCATCTTCGTCATGTCTTCCTCTCCTTGTTGTCGGGTCTTGTTCTTGTTCGTTTACGCAAACCGCATCGGGTTGAACGCCGTTAAATCGGTGTTGACAGGTTGTGACGCCACCAGGCTCGCCACCATCCTTCCGGTCTTGGGCCCGCCGGTCAATCCAATGTGGTGATGACCGAAGGCTGTAAAGATCCCGGTTTTGCGCACCTCACCGATCAACGGCAGGCTGTCGGCGGGAGCGGGCCTGTGGCCGAGCCACTCAACTTCGCGCCCGCTGGTGAGCCCGGGGAAGGCTGCCTTCGTGTGCCGCCGCAGCAGCGCCAGCGCATTGGCGTTCGGCTTCGCTTTGAGCCCGCCAAACTCAACCATACCAGCACAGCGGATACCGGCGGCCATAGGCGACGCGACAAACTTGCCGCTGGACACCATCACCGGATGGCCCGGTCCGCCCTCTGCATCCTCAAACACGATATGGTAGCCGCGCTCGGTCTCAATCGGGATCGTGAGGCCTAGCTTTTTCATCAGCGGCTTCGACCAAACACCTGTCGCCAGCACCACCCGCTCACACTCGATGCGTCCAGCTGTGGTCAGCGCTGCGGCAACTCGGTCACCGCTGGTTTCGAAATCCTTAATCTCGGCCTGCAGAATGCGGCCGCCCAAGCCTTCAAACACCTGCGCCAGCTTTTTCACATAGCCGCCCGGATCACGGATAAAGCCGTGATCGCGCATGGTCGCCAGCAGACCCACTCTCGGTGTCAGGCTTGGTTCGAACGCGCGGATCGCGGCGCCTTCCCGGATGACCGGCTCAAAGCCAGCTTCGCGCCGCAGCGCCCAGGTATAGGCGTCACTCTCAAACGCGGCGCGATTGGCGTAAGCGAACGAGTAATCGCTATCGCGGACCCAAGGCGCGGCATCGCTATCGGCCACCAGTGCTCTATGCTGATCGACGCTGTCGGCCACGATTGTGGAAAGGCCCGATGCGATCCGCCTAGTCGCGCGGTCATTGGCGTGGGACAGGTACTTTAGCAGCCAAGGCACCAGTTTCGGGAAATACCCCCAGCGCATGAACAGCGGAAAATCGGGGTTTAGAAGCATCCCCGGCGCTTTGCGGATGAGGCCGGGCGCGGTTACCGGCGAGACTGAGCAAGCCGCGATCACCCCGGCATTGCCGTGAGAGGTGCCTTCGCCGGGCGGCAGACGGTCGATCAGGGTGACCTCGGCATCGCAAAAGCGCCGCAGCCAAATACCTGTCGACACACCTACAATCCCGGCGCCCGCGATAATCACCCTGTCAGGAATCTGTCGCACTCCCCATTCGCGCGCCTAGTGTTTTCCGCTTTCGCCCCGTGATCAAGCACTTCCATACTCAACCCATCCAACGGCGCACTGGGGCGGCCGCTTCTTCGAGGGGTTGGGTCAGCACATCGATCAGCGTTGGCCCGTCATGTTGGATTGCCGCGAGCAACGCCGTGTCTAGCTGATCGGGCGCTTCGACCCGCCAGGCCTTCACGCCATAGGCCGCGGCAATCGCGGCATGATCGGTGCGGGCAAAATCGACATTGTAGTAGCGCGCGCCCTTATCCGCCTTCTGGCTGGCTTTGATCCAGCCGAAGCTGGCATTGGAGAGCACCAAATAGGTGATATTCGCCCCTGCCCGGCACACGGTTTCTAATTCCCCGCAGGTAAAACCGAATGAGCCGTCCCCCATCAGCGCCACCACCTTGGCGCCGGGACGGCCATACCAGGCACCCAGCGCAGCCGACAGCGCATAGCCGAGTGCGCCATGGGCGCGATTGGTGATGAAGTGCCGCCCCGCCCTGGGAAGCTGGTAATAGGCGGAGAGATAGGGGCAGCTCGTCCCGGGATCTGACACGATGACGGCGTCTTCGGGCAGCGCTTGTTGCAGCGCGGCGATGACACGCTCGGGTTTCAGCGGCGCGTCATTGCTTTGCGCCAGCGTTTGGAACGCCGCAAATTTACGCGCTTTGATATCCTGCGCAGCGGCAGCACCACCGAATGGTGCCGCCCCCTGCCCGCGCGCATCGAGGATGCGGTTGGCTTCGTCGAGCGCGAGCCGCAAATCGGCCACCACCCCCACCTCGGTCGGGTAATTGGCGCCAATCACCATCGGGTCGCTATCAAAATGCACGATACGCGCGCCTGGTTTCGGCGCTTCCCACCGCGCAGTGGTGGTGGATCCCGCGCGACAGCCCATGAAAACCACGAGATCTGCAGCTTCCATCGCTTCCCAGGTATAGTCCGTTCCCCCGTTGGAGCCGACGACGCCCACCGCATTAGGATGGGTTTCGGGCAAGGCGCCCTGCCCGGAGATGGATGTGGCGACCGGGATATCGAGACGGCGCGCCAATTGGTCGAGGGGCTCCATCGCCCCGGCGATCACCACACCGCCGCCGCAAACGATCAGCGGCTGTTTCGCTGACAAGATGGCATCGAGCGCGGCCTCAACCGCGCCGGGTGCAGGTGCTGCTGGATAGGCGGGGTAAGCCGTAAGCGAGGGGTCAGCCCAAATCTCGTCGGGCTCAACAGCGTCGTATTGGATGTCGTAGGGCAGGCCCAAATGCGCTGCGCCAGGGCGCCCCGTTGTCATAGCCCGAAACGCGGCGCGCACCATCCGAGGGATGTGATTGGCCCGCTTGATGACTGTGTTCCACTTGGTCAGCGGCCGCATCACCGCGTCTTGGTCAACCTCGGTCAACGGGTATTTGCCATAACTCGCCACAGAGATGTCCGAGGTGATCGCAAGCACGGGATAACTCGATTCACTGGCCTCGATCAGGCCCGGCAATATGTAGGTCGCGCCGCCGCCCGACGGCCCTTCGCAAACGCCGGGACGGCCGCTGACCCGGGCATAGCCGTCGGCCATATAGGCGGCTGAGCGTTCATCGCGCGCAAGCACATGGGTGATGCCGTGATTGAGTTGCAGCAGCGAGTCGTACAGCGGGAGGGTCGTGTCCCCGCAGAGCCCGAAAATATGCTCAACCCCATGCGCCTCGAGCATGCGCACCATCGCATCGGCGCCTGTCATCGCGTTCGACATGAGATCCCTCGGCGGTGGAAGCAGCGAGTCGCCACAAAACTGTATACAGAGTGATACACAGCATTGTCACCAACTCAAGAGCTGAGCTATCGTGGTGCCATTAGAGAGGGCCGCGCGCCGTGACATTCGCCAATTCAGTCGTTGATGACACTGTCAGCACGCTTTACGCGCGGCTGCGGCAGATGACGGCCGCGTTTGAGTTCAAGCCGGGTGAGCGGATCAACGAATCCGCCCTATCGCGTCGCCTTGGTGCTAGTCGGACACCGCTGCGAGAGGCGCTCAACCGCTTGGTGGCGGAGGGGTTTATCGAGTTTCAGGCAGGACGCGGGTTCTTCTGCCGCCCGTTATCACCCGAACGCATCATGCACCTATACCAAGCACGTATCGCCATCGAATGCGAAGCGGTGCGCCACGCCGCGACACAGCCGGACGCCGACGCCTTGGCCGCGCTAGATAGGTTTCTCGACGACACCGCCGACGAGTATGCCCAGTGCACCGATGCGGCGCGGCTGCTTGCATTGGACGAGGCGTTTCACCTTCAGCTTTGTCGCGCTTCAGGCAACGCGGAACTGGTCGGCATGCTGCAAACGATCTACGATAAAATCCGCTTTGTCCGCGCCGCCGATTTGCGTCAGCTTCAGGCCGCCGGGCGCACCACAACCGAGCGGCACCGCGCCATCCTATCGCTGGTGCGGGCGGGCCGAGCGGTGCCGGCCTCCGAGGCGATGCGCGAGCATATCCAGGACCGGACCAAGCATGCGACAGATGCGGTGCGGCTCGCCTTCGCGGACCTCTATGCGCCGCGCGAGACGACACCGTGACCACGCCGGGGGGCAAAACAGTCTATGGCGCGAGCCTCGGGATCCTGATGCTCGACACGCGCTTCCCGCGGATCCCGGGCGATATCGGCAACGCCGCCACATGGCCGTTTCCGGTTCAATACAAAGTGGTACCAGCAGCGACGCCCGATATCGTGGTGCGCGGCGATGCCGGGCCCTTCCTAGACGCGTTCGTGGCCGCCGGGCGCGAATTGGTCGCCATGGGCTGCGACGGCATCGCCACGAATTGCGGGTTTCTCGTGCTTTTCCAAGAGGATCTGAGCGACCAGCTGGGCGTGCCGGTAGCCTCTTCGGCGCTTTTGCAGGGCAGCATGATCGAACGCACGTTGCCAAAGGGCCAACGCCTGGGCGTGCTGACGATCTCGGCGGAGACACTGAGCCCCGCGCATCTCATGGCCGCAAGTTTACCGCCCGACACACCGATTGTGGGTACCGGTGCCGCATCGCATTTCACCACCTATGTTCTGGATGACCGCCCGGAGATCGACTTCGCCCAAGCGCGCGCCGACAATGTGGCCGCAGCCGAGCGGCTCATCAAGGAGAACCCCGAGATCGGCGCGATCCTTCTGGAATGCACCAATATGGTGCCCTATGCCGCAGATATCCGCCGCGCTACCGGGCGGCCGGTCTACTCGATTTACACCTATCTGCTTTGGTTTCACGCGGCCCTGCTACCGCGCCGCTTCCCCAGCGTTCTCGATGATCCCCGCCATGGCGGAGCCGCCGAATGACCGGGCAAAAGATCGTCGATATGCGCGTGCATTGCGTGTCGGTCCCGGCGCGCGCTGTCCATTCCCACGGCTCCGGCGATGTCGGAAGTATCAATGCGGCTTTGTGCGAATTGGTCACGGAAGGGGGGCTTACCGGATGGGGCGAGGCCGCTCCTTGGCCCGTCTTCACCGGTACCCTCGAAGGCAGTGCCGCAGCGCTTCACATCCATCTGCGCCCGGTTGTCATTGGCCAAGACCCCCTTGCCGTTGAGCCGTTGATGGCGAGGGCAAGTGAGGTTTTGGTGGATCATCCCGAAGCCAAAGCAGCCTTGGAATGCGCCCTGCTCGATTTGGCCGGTCAGATCGCGGGCCTGCCGATCGCTGAAATGGTGGGCGGGCGCCACCGCGATACGATTCCCTTGAGTTTTTCGGTGGCGAACCCCGACTTCGACGCCGATCTGGAGGATGTCGCCAAGATCTGGGAAGACGGCGTTCGCATCTTCAAGCTGAAAACCGGCTTTGCGGGCCATGCATTCGACCTGATGCGCCTGGAGAAGCTGCGCGCGCGGTACGGCGACGCCATTAATCTGCGCATCGATTACAATCAGGGTCTGCCCGCCTACGACGCGATCCGAAAAATCCGCGACCTCGAAGCGTTCGCCCCCGATTTCGTTGAACAACCCGTCCGACGCCATGAACGCGCGGCCTTAGCCCATATAAGCCGGGCGGTGGACGTGCCGATTATGGCCGATGAAAGCGTTTTTGATGTGAAAGACGCGCTGCTCGGTGCGGGCATGCGGCTTGCGGATATCTTTTCGCTCAAAACCGCGAAATCGGGCGGCATCCGCCGTTGTCTGGAGATTGCCGCGATCGCCCGGGCCGCGGGGATTGAGGTGTATGGCGGCTGCATGTTTGAGACCTCTATCGCGCATATGGCGGGCGCGCATTTGATGGCTGCGGTGCCGAACCTCACGCTCGGGTGCGAATTCTACATGTCGACCTATTACGCGAAGACCGATCTTGCCTCGTCGCCGTTTCCGGTGCGCGATGGCCATGTTCACCTGGGACGCGGACCGGGCCTGGGAATCGCGCCATGCCCCGACAAGCTGGCCCAATACCGGACCCAATTGCTGAAATAGCGGCCGGGTCCGCAGCCAAAGCCTAATTTTCCAGCATCGCGCCGCGATATGGCGGGACCCAACGGCGCGCGGTGCCTTAACCGCCAAGCCCCGTCAAAACTGAAAAAAATCCTTTGCCGAATTGGCGCGAGCATAGCATAAATGTAAACATAACTAGACAGGAAGGTGTCATCTTGACATTACAACTGGCGGCAAACCAGCAGGGCGCGCCAGAGCTGATAATCGTGGGTGCAGGCCTTGCAGCCGCGATCTTGGCTTTGCGTCTCTCCCACGGCCGTGGCCCGCGTCCCCGGATCTTGATACTCGAACAAGACAGCGCGCCTTTCGGTGACAAGACTTGGTCTATGCAAGCGACCGACACCAATCAGTACGACCGCGAATGGCTTTCAAAAGCGATCTTTGCGGAATGGCCGTCGCAGAGCGTTCAATTTGAAGCGTTAAACCGTGTGTTGGACACCGGCTATGCCTCGATCAACTCGTCGACGTTGCGTCACGCAGTGGGCGGGCTCGACAATGTGGAGATGCGCACCGACACGTCCGTTACGAAAGTGATGAGCGATGCCGTGCATCTGGCAACTGGCGAGATCGTGACAGCGCCCTGCGTTCTCGACGCCCGCGGCCACGCACCCAACGCCGGCATGGACCTGGCCTACCAAAAATTCGTGGGCTGGACTGTCGACACTGTCGCGCCCCATGGCGTGGAAGCGCCTGTGATCATGGACGGCACCGTTGAGCAGATCGACGGCTTCCGCTTTGTCTATCTGCTGCCGTTTTCGGAAACGCGGATTTTGATCGAAGACACACGCTATGCAGATGGTGCCGCCCTTGACGAGGCCTCAATCGAGGCGACGATCAAGAGCTATGCCGCGGAAAAGGGGTGGGAAATCAAAGAGATCGTGCACCGCGAGGCAGGCGTTTTGCCGATCGCTTTGGCCTATGATCGGCGGAAGTTTCGTGCCAATGCCGGTGCGTGCCCCAGTGTTGGCATGCGCGCCGGTCTGTTCCACTCGACAACGGGGTATTCGCTGCCCGACGCTATTCGGGTTGCGAACCTGGTCGCCGATGCCTGGCCGCTCAACAGCGATGCGCTGGCGGCTATGCTGCGGCGCCATGCCCGTAAACGCGCGCGGGTGCAGATGTTCTACCGCTTTCTCAACCGTATGCTCTTTAAGGCCGCAGAACCGCACCGCCGCCATCTGGTGATGCAAAAGTTCTACCGGCTGCCGCGCGAGACGATTGAGCGTTTCTATGCCGGGCGCACCACGCTTTTTGACGTGCTGCGCATTCTTTCTGGCGAGCCGCCGGTACCGATCCTGCGCGCTCTGCCCTGTATCCTGGAACCCCCGATTAAAGGTGCGGTAAAATGAAGGATTTAGCATCCACCAATGGCACAGCCGCAGTGATCGGCTCGGGCTTTGGCGGTCTGGCACTAGCGATCCGATTGCAATCTGCCGGTATCGCCACAACCATCTTCGAAGCCCGCGACAAGCCAGGCGGCCGCGCTTATGTCTACGAAGATAAGGGCTTTACCTTCGATGCGGGCCCTACGGTCATCACCGATCCGGCTTGCCTCGAACAGCTTTGGGCCCTAAGCGGGCGCCGCATGGCGGACGATGTCGAATTGATGCCGGTCTCGCCGTTTTACCGTCTGTGCTGGGAAGACGGCACCGTCTTCGACTATGACGCCGATCAGGGCAGCATCGACGCCCAGATCCAAGCGCTCAATCCCGCTGATGTGGAGGGGTATCGCAAGCTTCTCGCCTATTCCGAAGACCTATACCAGGAAGGCTATGTGCGGCTCGGCACGGTGCCGTTTCTAAACCTATGGTCGATGGCCAAGGTGCTGCCCACGCTGGTTCGGCTGCAAAGCCACAAAAGCGTCTACACCCGCGTGTCCGAGTTCATCAAAAACGAAAAACTGCGTCAGGCGTTTAGCTTCCACACGCTTCTTCTCGGCGGCAACCCGTTTTCCAGTTCGGCGATCTACTCGCTGATCCACGCGCTCGAACGTAAAGGCAAGGTCTGGTTCGTGCGCGGCGGCACGGGCGCGCTGGTCCGCGCGATGGCGAATTTGTTCGAGGAATTGGGTGGGCGGATCATGCTTTCCTCACCCGTGGAACAGATCTTGACCGAGGGGGAGCGCGCCACCGGCGTCCGCGCCAAGGGCGAGGTGTATGCGTTCGATAGTGTGGCTTCAAACGCTGACGTTATGCACACCTACAAGTCGCTTTTGAGTAGCAGCAAGCGGGGCCCAACCAAGGCCAAAGCCCTCAAGAAGAGCAGCTATTCGATGTCGCTGTTCGTGGTGTATTTCGGGCTCAGCCGCAAACATCCGCAACTCAAGCACCATATGGTCCTTTTCGGCGCGCGCTACCGCGAGCTTTTGGCCGATATCTTTGGCGCCAATACGCTGGCGGATGACTTCTCGCTCTACCTGCACGCGCCCTGTGCGAGTGACCCGTCAATGGCGCCAGAAGGATCGTCAGCCTATTACGTTCTCTCGCCGGTACCGCATTTGGGAACCGCCGATATCGATTGGGATGAGGTGGGCCCGCTCTATCGCGACCGTATCCTGCGCTATCTGGAAGAGCGTTACATCCCCGGGCTGCGCGAAGACTTGGTGACTGTGCGGCACTTCTCGCCCTTCGATTTTCGCGATCAGCTCAACGCGCATCTCGGCAGTGCGTTCTCCGTTGAGCCGATCCTGACGCAAAGCGCCTGGTTCCGGCCCCATAACCGCGACGACGTGATCTCAAATCTTTATCTCGTGGGCGCGGGCACGCATCCTGGCGCTGGGATTCCCGGTGTGGTTGGCTCTGCGAAGGCCACTGCGGGGCTGATGCTGGAAAGCCAGCTTGCATAGTCGAAACGACGCGCTTGCCCCGGCGTGGGCGAGCATCCGCAAGGCGGTCGTTTTATCCGAAGCGCACCGAAGCAAATCGGCTGTGCGCTAGGCTGTCTAGGCTGTGGCAACGACCGACCTTTTATGACGGGCCGTTTACGACCGCGAGGCCATCGCCCGCGTCTGGCTGTTTGCCCGCAGCTCCGCCTTAAGCTCCTCTGGCGTTTTCGCGAACAAAAAGCCAAACGACACAGCCCCGTCGCGGGAATGCACCGCGTGATGCAGCAAGTGGGCCTCGTATAGCCGCCGCAAATAGCCCTGCTTTGGCACATACCGAAACGGCCAGCGCTGATGCACCAGCCCGTCATGGACGAAGTAGTAGAGCACGCCGTAAACGCACAGCCCAATCGCGACCCACCAAAGAAACGAGATGTACGCGCTTCCGATCAGAAACAGAATGACCGAGAAGACGCCGAAGACGACCGAATAGAGATCGTTGACTTCAAGAGCGCCGTCGGTCACCTCGTGATGCGAGCGGTGCCACCCCCAGCCCCAGCCATGCATGACGTGTTCATGCACCCACGCGGCAAGCGCTTCTGTGGCGATCACTGTTGCGATGACGATGATCACGGGGACGACGATAGTCATGCTGCGACCTCCTTGAGATGCGATGCCGATGGCAGCCGCCACCAAGGCACCGATGGCTGCGCGTGATGGGTGTGATGGTGTCCAAAGTGAAAACAGGCCAGCAACGACAAGAGCCACGGCAGGTTGGTCCGGCGGCTCAGGTGATGGTCTTCAAAAGGCTCATGATCATGGCGGTGGGGCACGTAGGTGCCGAAGTAGAAAAGCTGAAATGACGACAGGATCGCCGGAAGCGCCCAGAATATCAGCATATAGGGCGCGCGCTCTTGCAAGATGACCGCCAACGTCACCGATGCCAGGAATAAGGCAACAAACTGACGCCAGGTGAAGTAGTGGCGGAAAAAGCCAATGTACCAGGGCCAAAAATGGGTTGGGTCCTCGGGGTGAAAATCTGGGTCTTGGTCGGTGCCGACAAAGCGATGATGGTCATGGTGGGAGGCCGCGAGGGCGCCGTAGGTGAAACCAGCGTAGAGCCCCACGCATAGAGTGCCGATGACCTCGTTTACGAGCGGTAGTCTTGGCGCGAGCGTCCCGTGGATCGCGTCATGGGCAACGATGAAGAGCCCGACGAAGAGCCAGGTCTGCAACGCCACCACAAACGGCGCGAACGGCCATAAAACCGACCAATCGGCGTAGCCCAAGCTGAACACCAGCAGCGAAAACCAAGCGCCGATGATTAACGCCGCGAGGCTCAGTCCGATCACCCGATCCGCATACATCACAAGCGTAACCTCCAGCGTGAAAGGATCACCGCCGCGCCGGTGCCGAAAACGGCGACCACGACAAACGCGCTGAACGGAATCCACATATCCATGAGTGTAGCATCCCGGGTAAGGAGCCCTTGATAAAGATCAATCGCCCAGGCATTCGGCGAAATGAAGCCGAGGTCTCGCAGCCAATCGGGCATCAGGAACCGCGGCACCATCGATCCGCCGATTGCCGACAATGCCAGGACGATGAACGTGGCGAGCGTTTGGGCTTGCGCGCGGGTCGCACAGGCCGCCGCAGCGAAGATACCCAAGCCGGCCACACCCGCGGCAACTACGAGCGTCGCAGCCGCCCAAGCCGAAAAATGCGCTGTGACCGGTACGCTGTAAGCCAGCGCCGCCACAGCAAAGACGATTGCCGCCTGGACCAGCGCCTGCAATCCCAAAAACAGCGCGCGGCCCAGCACGACCGTGTCGATGCCGCCGGGGACCGAGGCAAACCGGTCTAAGATGCCTGAGCGCCGTTCATCGATCAGCCCTGATGCGGTCTGGGTCGCTGAAAGCAAGAGGAACATGATCGTGATCGCAGCGGCGTAGTAACTGACAGTCGGGTCCACTTGCCCCGGCGCGCCCACGGTTTCTCGCGCTACGAGCGGCACGCCATCGCCGAGCGTGTCGGGTTGCGCGATGGTCGCTTCTAAACGGGCGGACTGCGTCTGTGTGTAGGGGCCGGCGACACCCTCGATCATCGCAGCCTGTCGCTCCAACAGCACGGTTGGGTGCTCTCGCGCCAACATCTCGGTCAGGCGCCCGGCCAACACCGCGGCGGCCATCTTTTTGCCGGGGTCAGCCAGGACAACAATCGCGCTCTCACCGGGGCGCTCGCCGCCGCCTTGCAGCACAATCGCGCCGTCGAGCCGACCCTCGGCCAGTTCCAACGCCATCAGATCCCTGTCGGAATAAAAAGACAGCGTTTGGTTGCCCATTGCGCGGATAGACGCCTCAATTTCTGTTGCCGGGCCCGCTTCAAACAAGCCTACGCGAAGCTCTGGGTCACCCTGCCCTGTCCCTGAAAAGATCGCCGCGAAGATCAGATACATTGCCGGTGGCAGCGCGAATGTGAGGAAAAGCGCGCCTCGGTCGCGCACAAGCGACAGGAACATGACGCGCAAAATCGTCGCTGTCATGTCGGCTCGCCCACAAGCGCGGCGTAAAGATCGCCCAACGTGGGCCGCTCCACTCGGACGCCGTCGATATCGGCGCCGGTTGCGTTGAGCGCATCGGTAACACGCGTCCAATCGTAATCATGCGGCACCAAACCTGCGAGCGCGCGTCTGCTTTCAATAGCGCGAAACGCGGGAAAGGCCTGGGCATCCCGCTCTGAGAGTGCGCGCCGCAGCCTGATCACGACGTTTTGGTACGTGCCGAACTGCTGATCGACCAAATCGTCGATACGCCCCTGGTGGGCGATGCGGCCCCCGACAAGCAGTAACAGATGCGACGAAAGCCGCTCCGCCTCAGCGAAGTCGTGGGTCGTCAACAGCACGCCCAGCCCGTTATCGCGCAACGACAGGATCAGATCGTGCAGGCTATCGCGTGCTTTCGCGTCAACGCCGACAGTCGGCTCATCGAGGATCAGCAGTTTCGGCTCGCTGATCAGCGCGGAGGCGATGTTGACGCGCCGCTGCCAGCCCCCTGAAAGGTCTTCGACGCGCGTCGTGGCGTGGGCGTCGAGGCCCGTGGACCCGCTCAAATCGCGCGCGCGGGCCGACACTTGGCGGCGCGGAACCCCGGCAAGCCGCGCAAACACTTCGAGGTTTTCAATGATCGTCAGTTTCGGGAACAGCGCGATTTCTTGCGGTACGAGGCCGATGTCCTTGCTTGGGAAGTCAATCGTGCCACGCTTGGGGGTGACGCGGCCCAGGATAGTGCGGATCAGCGTCGTTTTCCCGGCGCCGTTTGGGCCCAACAAGCACACTCCATCAGCTGCGCGCATGCTGAACGAGACATCCGACAGAACCGCGGTTTGGCCATACGCCACATCAAGGTCGGTGACAGACAGAACAGTCGGCACGGAGATGTGTTCGTCTTTCAAACCATGCTTGCCCCGATTTAATCCCAGCGAAAGGTCAACCGACATTCGTCCTGACGTGAGATGGCATTTGGGCCCGCCCCGGCGTGGCAGTCACGCGCTGCGACGGCAAACGGGTCGCCTCGACCTCGACGATAACATCTGAGGTCTGGAAAATCACTTATTTTATGCAGAGCAACAGCTTAGGTGCGGGCCCGCAGCAAGGGTATCAACCAGGGATGCTTGGCGCGGCGTCGAGGCACGCAGGTCAGCAGCAGCAGGCGCCGACCAGGTCCAAAAAAAGCGCGCCCGCGGATAGGTTACCACGGACGCGCTTGGAGTGTGCTTGGCTGCGCGCCTTACGAGCCCAACGCTTGCGACAACGTCATGGCATTGTGGCGCATCATGTCGATGTAGGTGGCGGCGGGACCATCCTCATCCGACAGCGCGTCAGAGTAGAGTGTGCCACCGATCATGGCGCCGGTCTCGCTCGCAATTTGCTCTAGCAGGCGGTTGTCGGTGATGGATTCGACAAACACCGCCGAGATCCCCTCATCGCGGATCTGGGTGATGAGCGCGGCAACATCAGCGGCGGAAGGGTCGCTTTCCGTGCTGAGACCTTGGGGCGCCTCGACCGTGAGACCGTAATGCGCGGCCATGTAGCCAAACGCATCGTGAGACGTCACGATCGTGCGACGGTCTTCGGGTATCGCCGCCATAAGCGCGTCAATCTCGACCTGAAGCGCCTCGAGCTCGGCCACATAAGCCGCACGGTTCGTGTAGAAGGTGGCCGCATTGTCGGGGTCTGCCTTAGCCAGCGCCGCGGTAATGTTGTCTACATAGACCAGTGCATTTTCAATGCTTTGCCAAGCATGCGGATCGAAAGCACCGTGATCGTGGCCCGCATGGCCGTGGCCGTGATCGTCATGATCGTCATGGCCAGCCACCTCTTCCGCGCCGTGCTTTTCGCCGTCAGCATGGTCGTCATGATCGTCATGGGCGTGATCTTCATCGCCATGGTCGTCATGGCCCTGGGCTTCGGCCTCGGCGGTCTCTTCGTCACCATGATCATGGCCATGGGCCTCAGCCTCGGTATGATCCTCATGCTCGCCCTCGGCATGATCGTCATGGCCATGGGCACCATGCTCGTCGTCATGTTCATCGCCGTGCTCATCGAACGCAATCGGCTCGATCCCCGCAGTGGCGACAACAATGTCCCCGTCGAAGGAGGCCGCCTCGGCCAGACGCTCCAACCAGCCCTCAAACTCAAGACCGTTGATGAACAAGATATCCGCTTCACTCACCGACTTCGCCGCTTGCGGGGTCGGTTGGTAGACATGGGCGTCCCCGTCGGGGCCAACCAAAGTGGTCAGCGCGATGTGCTCACCGCCGATCCGTTCCACCATGTCGCCTAGGATCGAGAAGGTAGCGACAACCGGGATCGGCTCATCAGCCAGAGCAGCACTGGGCAGTAACAACGAGGCTGCAACCAACCCCGTGGCAGTTCTTAAAAGCGCGCGACGTGAAGACATGTTTTCCCTCTTATGTTTCGAAGTGACGACGCGGCAGGGCTTGGGTGATGATGCCCCCGACCGGTCCAAGGATGACAGAAAGGCCGTAGATAATCCCGGCGACGAGAATGATGGCTGGCCCAGATGGCAGGCTGTAGTGATAGGATAAGAGCAACCCGCAGACGCTCGCGAGCCCGGCGACCAGCGCGGCCGCTAGGAGAAGCCCGCCTATTCCAGTGGTCCAAAAACGGGCTGCGGCAGCCGGCAAAATCATTATGCCCACCGCCATCAACGTCCCGAGCGCGTGGAAGCCCGCAACCAAGTTCGCGACCACGAGGCTGAGGAACACGAAGTGGGTCACGACGCTCAACTTACTGACCGAGCGCAGAAATTGCGGGTCGGCGCATTCTAGAACCAAGGGGCGGAACAAGATCGCGATGATCATGATCGAGAGGCTTGCGATTGAGCACAGCAAGACCAACGCGGCATTATCGAGCGCCAGCACTGTGCCGAACAGCACATGCATCAGGTCCACGTTGCTGCCCCGGGTCGACACGATCAAAACCCCGAGTGCCAACGAGATGAGGTAGAAGGCGGCCAAGCTGGCATCTTCTTTCAACGCGGTCATCCGCGACACCACGCCTGAGCCGATGGCGACAACCATGCCAGCGATCATGCCGCCGATGGTCATCGCCCCCAGCGAAAGGCCCGCGGCAAGGTACCCGATCGCGGCGCCGGGCAAGATAGCATGGGCCATAGCGTCGCCTGTCAGGCTCATCCGGCGCAGCATCAAAAACACGCCGACCGGCGTCGCCCCCAACGCAATCGCGAAACAGCCAAGCAGCGCGCGGCGCATGAACCCGAAATCGGCGAACGGGGCAAATATCGCGTCCCAGATCATGCCGGTGTTTTCTCACGGATATGCGGCCTGCTGGCACAGGCCTCACACATCTCCCGTGCGCGCCGGTGGTTTTCGGACGTCATCACGTCTTCCGTCGGACCATAGGCGACCAGCTCACGCGCCAGCATCAGCGTGCGCGGGAAATGGGTGCGTACGATCTCATGGTCATGGAGCACCGCCAGCACTGTCCGGCCTTCGCCATGCCATGTCGAGATAACCCCCAACAGGTCAGCCATCGTGCGCGCGTCAATGGCGGTGAACGGCTCATCCAAAAGGACCAAGCGTGCATCTTGCAGCAACAGCCGCGCAAAGAGCGTGCGCTGCATTTGCCCGCCCGATAGAGA
>JBCDGW010000042.1:0-25026 GCA_038750765.1 Pseudomonadota bacterium
AAGCCAAGCACTGGCTGAGACGAAGCGGCAGCCCGTGGGACGGCCCGCCGCTGCCCGGCGCCTTCGGCGGTTACTCCGGGCAGGTGCTTCGTTCGGCGCTCGTGCATGGAGGCCAAGAGCAAAACCCGCCCCTGCTCCAACGATGAGGCGGGCCGGGGATGCCGCTGCAACGCTGGTTCGGTAGTACTTTATCTCGACGATCCGAAGACGCTCTGGGCCATGCGCTAACTGCAACGAAGCGGCAGCCCGTGGGACGGCCCGCCGCTGCCCGGCGCCTTCGGCGGTTACTCCGGGCAGGTGCTTCGTTCGACGGTTGTGCATAGATCCGACGCTCTAACCTCGTCGCTGGGCCAACGATGAGGCAGGCCGAGAGATAACGCTTCAACCGTAAATCTACGCGATTTGACCAGAGGGTCCGAAGACGCGCCAACAGATACAAGGCGGCTTGCCCCAAAATAAACCAAAGCACGGCCCGCCGCTGCCCAGCCTCCAGTCGCGTGCTTCGTTCGACAGTCGCGCATAGAGGACAAAAGCAAAACCCGCCCGTGCTCCAACGATGGCGCGAACCGGGGGCTGCCCGCGCACTGATCCTGGGCACGTCCCAAACGCGGCACAAGCGGTGTCGCATCTGCGCTTGACGGGTGCCAAAGCGCCAAGGCTAGCATGGCGTTGGCGGTTGGAGTGGCCGAATGAACCAACATTATAGTGCGACCCGAAAGATCGATCCCTCGCAGGGGGCACATCTCGGCGACGGGACACGCAATGATGGCGACCGGGTCGACATTGGCCCCACGGCGCTCGCCTTTGCCGAGTGGCGCGAAGCCGGTCTCGCCCTGCCCGACCTTACCCGCATGCGCGAAGCCCGTCATACCCGGCTTACCCAGGCTATCGTGGACCGCGGCTATGCTGGGCTCCTCATGTTCGACCCGCTCAATATCCGCTACGCGACCGACACCACCAACATGCAGCTTTGGAACACTCATAACCCGTTTCGAGCCGTGTTGCTGTGCGCCGATGGCTACATGGTTTTGTGGGATTACAAGAACGCGCCCTTCCTAGCAGAGTACAACCCGCTCGTCCGAGAAAGCCGTTCGGGCGCGGACATGTTTTACTTCGCGCGCGGCGACCGGATCGGGCAAGGCGCGGCCGCTTTCGCCGCGGAGGTGGCAGACATCTTGGCGGCCCACGCGCCAAATGAAACGCGCCTCGGCATCGATAAGATCCACCCCGCCGGACTGGACGCGCTCCGCCATGCGGGGCTTGAATATCGCGACGGCGAGGAGGTCACCGAGCGCACGCGTGGCATCAAGACCGAACACGAATTGCGCGCCATGCGCTGCGCGATCCATTCATGCGAGCGGGCGATGGCGGCGATGGAGACATTTGCCCGCACCGAGATCCCCCGAGGCGGCGTGACCGAAGACGATGTGTGGGCAGTGCTGCATGCGGAAAACATCAAACGCGGCGGTGAATGGATCGAAACCCGCCTGCTGACATCGGGCCCGCGCACCAATCCCTGGTTTCAAGAATGCGGTCCCCGGGTGATCTCGGAAAATGAGATCCTGGCGTTTGATACCGATCTTATCGGGCCCTACGGCATCTGCGCCGATCTGAGCCGAACATGGTGAATCGGGGATGACCGCGCCCCCGCGCATATGCGAGAAAGTTATGCCGAAGCCGTTGAGCACATCCGCTACAACACCGCGCTGCTTCGCCCCGGCATGCACATGACCGAGCTGACCCACACGATGCATGTGCTCCAAGACAAGTACCAGGCGCTGAAATACTCGTCGCCGATGCACGGCTTCGGCATGTGTGACGAGTGGCCAATGATTGCCTATCCCGACCGGCTGGTTGAGGGCGCTTTCGATGCCCATCTCGAGCCCGGCCTGACGCTGTGTGTTGAGGCTTTGGTTGGTGAGGTGGGCGGCGATCACATGATCAAGCTAGAAGATCAAGGCGTGGTGACCCAAACCGCTTTTGAGACGATCTCCACCTACCCCCTGGATCCGCGCTTCACCTGAGACAAAACCGGGCGCAGTGCGGAGACCGATCAGGGTATCGGCATCGCGGGACTACGGCGAAGGCAGTGCATAGCACCGGCGCCGCGTCCGCCGAGGGAGTTGAGTTGATGGATATCACGGGCTTTGGTTGGGGGCTGGCTGGGCGCATCGGCGGCGAGGCCGTCCGAGCGCTGGCTGGCAGCAAGCGGTTAGCTCTCTTCTTCGGCCACGTTGGCGAAGTTAGAGCCGTCTTCGTGAATTTCGGCCTCGACCAGCGCGCCGTCGATTTCGCCTTCGAACTCATAGACGACCAACGCACCGCCATCGCGGGTGTTGCGCTCAATCTGCTCAGGCTCGAACCCAGGCAACTCGGCGGTAAAGGTGGCCATCACAGCCTCGGGGACCTCGTCCATCGTGATCGTCTCAGCGGTTTCTAGCAGCGTCCCGTCAGGCAACACCTCTACCCCGAAACCGAGCCCGTCATCTTTGGTGCCGATGAACTCGTACATCTCGACGCCGTCTTCCACCTGGTACAACACTGCCTCGAAATCACGCCCGCCCGAATTCGCTTCAGCGGTGGCGACCGCCGCTTCGGGCGCCTCGTCCATGGCGATCTCTTTTTCTTCCGCGAAAGCTGGCACGGCGATGGCCAGAGCGCTGAGGGTAGTTAAGAAGGTCTTCATAGCAAACTCCCTGTTTTCCTGGGCCGGCGCGGAAAACGCCATCCCATAGTGCAACGAGCATGTTGGCTTTCGGTTCCAGGTGGATTGAGCATTATCGTTGGCAGCGCTCGAAGAGGGCTAACCAGAGCGCCCTGGCACGGTGCAACCCTGCGTCGCTTGCTGTCACAAGCGGCGCATGAGCAGGGGGCCGGCTATGAATCGCGAGCAAGCCGCCAAGCAGCAAAGCACGCGCCTGCGCTGTCCGCAGCACGTCACCGCGTCGATGCGCGAAATCGATGCGTACATTACGCGCCTAACGCGTCAGCGCGCCCCACTATAATCCGCGCGGGGCGGCTCCCTAACACGATCAGGATCAACACAGTCAGGATCAACACAGTCAGGATCAACACGGTCAGGATCGTCGCTTGTGTGGCGGCCTAAGCCCAGCCAAGCGCGCGCAGGGCTAGCGTGTCATTCCAGATTTTGGTCATGTGAGAGATCTTCTCGCCGTCAAACGCCATGACATAGGCGTAGTCAGAGGCCACAGTCTTGCCCGTGGGCGGCACCGGCCCGCCCTCACCGGTTTGGGTGCCATGAAACACCGCGCTGGCGACAGCGGTGCTGCGCTCGGCATCAAAGGCAAAACCCGTCAGCTCGTAATGCCCGTCGGGCACTGGCGTCAGCAGCCCCTTCATCCAATCACAATAGGCGCTCAGCGTAGTCGTTTCAGCCAGAGCGTCCGCCTGGCACGAAAACGTGGCCTCAGCCTTGCAATAGGGCGCGCAGGCTTCCCAGCCCTGACCGGTTTCACACGCCTCAAAGAAAGCGCGCGCTGTGTCGTGATGGGACATATCAACCCTCCATTCCCCGTTGACGTTGAGGCTAGCGGGGCCGCGCAGAGGGCGCTAGAGCAAATCCCCGTCAGTCAGGCCACCGAGCGCGCAGAATTCACCCGCTGCGCAAAAAATGGGGCGTGGATAACCGCGCGCGCTGCAGATCAGGTGCGTCCATTGATGCGGCGACGGACCCGGCGCACCATCCAGAACACCAGCACGAGAACGAATGGCACCAGCATGGCGGTTAGCACGGCCTCGGAAACATCGAACTCTTCAGCAAAGGGCACCACCAGAAAACTCGCGAGGCTGACCGCGTAATAGCTGATCGCCACCACCGACAACCCCTCGACGGTTTCTTGCAAGCGCAATTGCAAATCCGCCCGCCGGTCCATGCTGGCCAGCAGATCCTGGTTTTGCGCCGAGCGCTCAACATCTACCCGGGTCCGGAGCAGATCACCCGCGCGCGCCGCCCGCTCCGCCATGTTTTTGAGCCGCGCCTCTGTCGCCACCACGGTGCGCATCGCCGGATCAAACCGCCGTGTCATAAACTCCGCGAAAGTCTGACGGCTGCGAAACCGCTCTTCACGCAGGGCCGCGATGCGTTCTTTCACCAGCGCTGCATAGGCTTTGGTGGCTGCAAAGCGGAACGCGGTCTGAGACAGCAGGTTTTCCAGCAGCGCGGTGATCTCAAGGAACTGGGCCAGTGTCTGATCGGCAGGCTCGCTGTTATTGGTCATCGCCTCCATCAGATTGCCCAGGCGGATGTCGAGCGCGCCCAATTCAGTGCCGAGTTCGCGGGCGCGGGCAAATCCAAGCATCGAGATCGCCTTATAGGTCTCAATCTCACACAGGCGCTGCAGCACCCGCCCCATCCGGCTTGACGAGCGGCCATCGGCGGCATCGCCGCGTGGAAACACCGCAAAGCGCATATGGCCGCCGCTATCAATGCGGAAATCACCCGCGACAATGGCCGAGCCATCGAGGATCGAACTAATGGCCAAGCTTTCGCGCACCAGCCAATCCGCCACCCGGTCCGCCACTTTGTCGTCGTCGGTTTCCGGTTCGAACCGGATCAGCGCCGAGGTCAGCCGCTGCCCTGGCGCCTCGGACAGCCAATCGGCGGGGAAGATGTCAAACGCCGCTTTGTCAAAGGGCCGCGTCTCCAAACCATCGACGATCGCCATATAGGTGACGAATTCCGAATGGCTTTCCCATTTGAGATAGAAACTGCCCAGATTGCCGAAATAATGCGTCGCTTCGGGTTGCGGGTGCTGAGCGCCAAACCGGTCGAGCAGCGCCAAAAGATGCGCGCGCTCTGCCGCTTTGTCACGACTGGCTGGGTTCGACGTGGGCTTAATTGCCAAGAAAGCAGCGCGGCTGGGTGATTTAACCAACGGAAAGGGCCGCGCGTGCAACTCATTAGCCAGCGTGTAGCGCAGCGCGTGGTCGTCAATCACATTCATTATGCTCTGCCTCAAATACCATCCGAGGAGGTGTAGGGCGAAATCTGAGCGAGTACAGAGGCGGCTGGCGGTTTCGGCGGCAGAGGTCGCATTTAAGCCGGTGGCCCGCACCGCGTGACGCTATCCTAGGCGCCAGTGAGAGGAACACAGCCAAAGGACCGCTTCATGCATGTTGGCTTTATCGGACTGGGAAATCTGGGCGCGAAACTGGCCGGCACGCTGGTGCGCAACGCCCTTGAGGTGACGGTGCTCGACCGGGATCACGCGGCGATGGCGCCGCTGCTGGCGCAGGGCGCGGCTGCCGGAGAGACCCCGCGCGCGTTGGCGCAGTCCTGCGATGCGGTCATCACCTGCCTGCCTTCGCCCGCTGCCAGCGAGGCCGTGCTGTCAGGGCCCGAGGGGCTGGAGAGCGGGATCAAACCGGGCAGCGTGTGGCTGGAAATGTCGACGACCGATGCCGCGCTCGTGCGCGATCAGGCCAGCCGGATCGAGGCTGCGGGCGCCCATGTGCTCGAATGCCCTGTCTCCGGCGGATGCCACCGCGCCGCCACGGGCAATATCTCGATTTTTGCAGGCGGCAGCCGGGCTGCCTTTGACGCAGCGCTGCCGCTGCTGCGTCTTTTGGGCCGTCGCATCCTGCATACCGGCCCGCTCGGCTCCGCCTCTGAGTTGAAGGTGATGACCAATTATCTGGCGACCTTGCATCTGGTGGGTCTCGCCGAGGCGCTCACCGTGATGCACAGTGCTGGCCATGATATGGCCACCACCTATGAAGCGATCCGGATATCGTCGGGCAACTCGTTTGTGCACGAAACCGAAAGCCAAGTGATCCTGAACGGATCACGCGACATCAACTTCACCATGGATTTGGTGCTGAAAGATATCGGCCTTTTTCAAGGCCTCGCCGATCAAGGCGGGGTGCCACTGACGCTGTCGCCAAACCTGGTGTCGCTGTTTCGCGACGCCATCGAAGCCTATGGCCCGCGAGAAAACTCACCCAATATCGTGCGACGCTATGAGGACGCCACCGGGCTGTCGCTTCGCGCCACCGGCTTTCCCGCAGAGATCAGTGATGATGAGCCTGAAATGCCGGGCTATGAGGTTAAGGCGCGCCGGTGAGCGAGATAAATACGAGGAGCTCTGCCCCTCGCGCTCACGTCTATAATACGAGGGGCTCTGCCCCTCGCGCTCCCCGAGGTACTTATAAAAAGAAGAAGGGGGCGGCGATTTTTGAGGGGGTGCGCGCTATCACGGGCAGGAGGCGGGCAGCGTCACGATGGCTTCCGCATCGGCATCAAAGGTAGCCTCCGCGGTGAGGGCGCCCGCGTCGGTGCTATCCACGCGCAGGACGACACGCGCGCCCGCGATCTCGGCGCCCTCGACAGTGATTTCACGGCCGCCCATCGTGTCGTCGATATCGATGGTAAAGCTCACCGCCTCGCCCTCGGGCAGTTTCGCCAGGGAAAGGATCAACGTGCGATCGCCGTTCGCCACATCGCTGACCGATACCACTCGATCAGCGCCGGCGACAATCTCAAACGGTTGAAAAACCTGAACGCCCGCGCCCGATGGCGTGGTGTCAAAGATCAGCCCGGCCGCGGAGGACGACAGATCAAGCGTGATCTCCAGCGGGCCGGTCAAGCAGCCCGACAAGGCCGTGAAGGTAAAGCGGTCCTTCGGCGCGCCCTCACGGAACACCGCGCTCAGATCGGCGGCTGGGGCGGCGCGCGGCACCGCCACTGCCAAAGCCACGATCACGGCAAGCCCGATCACAGAGAGAATGGGAGCGTGGCGCATGGTGATTATCCGCTTCGAGAACCGAGAGTGCGGGTAGCGGAGCCGCATGCGCGAGGCAAGCCTCTCACGGCGTTTCGCACCAGGGGGGCGCGGCGCCGGGAACCCATGGCCGGGCCAGATCCTCTGCAATCAGGGTGGCGCCGATCGTTTTGCCATCGGGCAATTCCACCCGCACCAGCGGACGGCCAAACAGATCCACTTTGCCGGAATCAACGATCAGCAGCCCCGGCAAGCCCAAAAGATCGGCTGTGCGCGCACGGGCCGCCTGGCCGAGTTTGTCTTCCGCCAAGCAGCCAGACCGCGCCCCCAATTCCGGCGCGTCCACACCTGAGACAAACGGCTGGCCATCACCCAGCAAGCGAAAGTTCTGGCCATCGCAGGTGATCGTGTCGCCGTCGACGGCGCTGAGCAGCGCGCAAGAGATCAAAACCTTATCCATCGCCGCATCCTGGCAGATCCCGCGCCGAGCCGCACGCTACATGTTGCGGCAGGTGCCGCGTGCAACAAAACCCGTAGTGACACCCTTGCGTACATGGGTTAATATGTTTGGGAACGTCAGCGGATAATGGCGTCAATACAAACGGCAGTAGATAGGTGACCCCCATGTCTTTTCTCCCCCGCCGCGGGTTTCTGGCCGGTGCCGGTGCGTTGGCGCTGTCAGCATGCGGCAACGGCGTCGGCAATCCCAACCCTCAGATCATCGATGCCGATGTCGATCGGACGTTGAACTTTCTCTATACCCGGTTTCCTGGCACGCTTTCCCTGCGTGATAAGGCCTCTGGCTTGCTGGTGATGCCTGTGGTGACCGAGGCTGGCCTGGGATTTGGCGGCTCGTTTGGCCGCGGCGCGCTGCGCGTCAATCAAACGACGGTGGATTACTACTCCGCCGCGTCGGCGTCAGTCGGGCTGCAAGTGGGCGCGCAGCAATTTTCCCACGTGCTGTTCTTCATGACGCCGCAAGCGTTGGAGACGTTTCGCCGCTCACCCGGTTGGGTCGCGGGGGCCGATATCGAATACACCCTCAATGAACAGGGCGAGAACCTGACGGCGGATACGGTAACCACCCAATCGCCGGTGATCGCGCTGGTCTTTGGTCAGGCGGGCCTCATCGCGGGCGCCACCGTCAAGGGCACGAAATACACCCGGATTATCCCGTAGCGGCTGAGGTGATGCGCAGGCACGCGGTGTTAGGGTGAGATGGCCGTTTCAGAAAGCGGCGGCCTCACTGCACCGTGAATTCGCCGGTGACGTTGTGCCATTCCCCTGGCGCAATCATCTTGCGGTGCACGAAGCGAACGGAATGGAGCGGGCCCTCGATCTTGTCACGCCAATATTCGATGAAGCGGAACATCCTGGGATGGTCGGGCGCCAGATCGTATTCCTGCCAGACGAAGGTGTTCAGCACGCTTTGGTAATCCGGCATCCGGTAGAAAAACTCTGCCGTGGTTAAGCCATAGCCCTTCAACATCATCTCGGTCTCGTTCATCGGGTCGCTCCTATCTGCTCTGACGTTTTATCCTTATCAGCGGCCTGTTGCGGCACGGGTGTTGCGGGCAGAACCGCGCAGTTTACTGCCCTGACGGTGCCGCCAGCATGTGGCGAAACCGAGGCGATCCGCGCAGCCCTGTTAAAACGATGCCAGGCTTTTATCAAAAATCAACAAAAACAATGTGTTGTCACTCGCGCCCCGCGGCTGCCACGCGCTGCAAATGCATAGTTGAACCCAACATGCGCGAAGTGATACATTACCGACAACAAGATCTAGCGCCGTAACAAAAGGCGGAGAGGCCCGTGAGCGATACGCCAGAACCTCCTGAAAACGATGAAGAAATGGGCGAAGGGCCGCCGCGTCACGACGGGCCAACCATCGGCATCGAAAGCGAGATGCGCGCGTCTTATCTCGATTACGCGATGTCGGTTATCGTCAGCCGCGCGATCCCGGATTTACGCGACGGGTTGAAGCCGGTGCACCGCCGGATCCTCTATCACATGGACGATAGCGGCTATACCCACGACAAGCCCTATCGCAAATCAGCCAAGCCCGTGGGCGAGGTGATGGCCAATTATCACCCCCATGGCGACAGCGCGATTTACGACGCGCTGGTGCGGATGGCACAGCCTTTCTCGATGTCGGTGCCGCTGATTGAGGGTCAGGGCAATTTCGGCTCGATGGACGGCGATAACCCGGCGGCGATGCGCTATACCGAGAGCCGGCTACAGAAGGTGGCGCGGGCGCTGCTCGACGATATCGACAAAGATACGGTTGATTTTCAGGACAATTACGACGGGAAAGAGCGCGAGCCAGTGGTGCTTCCAGCGCGCTATCCCAATATCCTGGTCAATGGCGCAGAGGGTATTGCCGTCGGCATGGCGACCCGGATCCCGCCCCATAACCTGGGCGAGGTGGTGGATGCCACGCTCGCGCTGATCGAAGAGCCTGACCTCGACAGCATCCAGCTGATGGAGTTTATCCAAGGCCCCGACTTTCCCACCGGCGGCATCATCCTGGGGCGTTCGGGCGCGCGCAAAGCCTATACCGAGGGCCGCGGCAGCGTCATCATTCGCGCCAAAAGCCGCATTGAAGAGGTGCGTAAGGATCGCTACGCCATCGTCCTCGACGAGATCCCCTACCAGGTAAATAAAGCCCGCCTGATTGAGCAGATCGCTGATCTGGCCAAGGAGAAGAAGCTCGAAGGCATCGCCCATGTGCAAGACGAGAGCGACCGCGTCGGCGTGCGCGTCGTCATCGAGCTCAAACGCGATGCCACGGCGGATGTGGTGCTCAACCAGCTCTACCGGTTCACCCAGATGCAAACCTCATTCGGTTGCAACATGTTAGCGCTGAATGGTGGGCGCCCAGAGCAGTTGAGCCTGCGCGACTTCCTTACCTATTTCGTTAGCTTCCGCGAGGAAGTGGTGGCCCGCCGCACCGCTTATGCGCTGCGCAAAGCACGTGAGCGCAGCCATATCCTGTGTGGTCTGGCAGTGGCGGTGTCCAATGTCGATGAGGTGGTGGCAACGATCCGCGCCTCGGCCACCCCTGCGGAGGCACGCGAGAAACTGATGACGCGGCGCTGGCCCGCGCAGGATATCGCCCCGTACATCGCGCTGATCGACGACCCGACCCATACGATCAACGAAGACGGCAGCTACAACCTCAGCGAGGCGCAGGCGCGCGCTATCCTCGATCTCCAGCTTCAGCGCCTCACCCAGTTGGGCGTGAAGACCATCACCGATGAGTTGGAAGAGCTAGCCGCGAAGATCAACGAATACCTCGCCATCCTGCGCTCACGCGAGCGGATCATGGGGATTATCTCGGATGAGTTGCGCGCGGTGAAAGACGCCTTTGCGGTGCCGCGCCGAACCGAGATCATCGATTGGTCTGGCGATATGGAGGACGAAGACCTTATCGAGCGCGAAGATATGGTCGTCACCGTCACCCAGGGCGGCTATATCAAGCGCACGCCGCTGGTGGATTTCCGCGAGCAAAAGCGCGGCGGCAAGGGCCTCTCGGGCGGCGGGCTCAAGGAAGAGGACGTGGTGACCACGCTCTTCGTCGCCAATACCCACACCCAGCTTTTGTTCTTCACCACCGATGGCATGGTCTACAAGCTTAAGACTTGGCGCTTGCCGGTTGGCGGGCGCACAGCGCGGGGCAAGGCGATTATCAACATCCTGCCGATCCCCCAGGGCGTGTCGGTGGCGGCGATCATGCCGGTCGATGTGCCCGAGGATGAGTGGAACAACATGCAGATCGTTTTCGCCACTTCCGAGGGCGATGTGCGGCGCAACGCGTTGAGCGATTTCACCAATGTCAAATCCAACGGTAAAATCGCTATGAAGCTGTCCGAGGAGGTCAGCCTGGTCAATGCGCGCATCTGCAATACCGACGACGATGTCATGCTGATCACCGCTGCGGGCCGCGCGATCCGGTTTCCGACCACCGCGGTGCGGGTGTTTAAAGGGCGCGACTCCACCGGTGTCCGCGGCATTCGGTTGGCCGAGGGTGACACGGTGGTGGCGATGGCGGTGATCCGGCATTTCGAGGCGGGCCCCGAGGAACGGGCCGCGTATCTCAAGATGCGCCGTGCTGTGGCCGGTATGGCCGAGGATGCCGAAGGCGCTGACCAGGCCGACGATGAAGAAGCGGTGGCAGACGTGGCGCTGCCGCAAGAGCGGTATGCCGAGATGTCCGCCGCCGAGGAGTTGCTGTTGACGATCACCGCAGGCGGTTCGGGCAAGCTTTCGTCGTCGCATGATTACCCGGTGCGCGGGCGCGGCGGCGTCGGCGTGGCGGCGATGGATAAGGCGATGCGCGGCGGACGGCTGGTGGCGTGTTTCCCCGTCGATCTCGACGACCAGATCATGCTCGTCACCTCAACCGGTCAATCGATCCGCTGTCCGGTGGACGGAATCAGCTTCCGCTCGCGCGGTGCTGGCGGGGTAAAGGTGTTCAATACTGCCCCGGGCGAAGAGGTGGTGTCGGTCGCCTGGATTGCTGAGCAAAGCGATGACGGTGACGAGAGCGAAGGCGGCGGCGAGGACGACGCTGGGCCGGACGGCGCGGTAACCGAGTAGAACCGCTTTCGCGTGGCCGGTTTGCGGTAAAGCGGAGCGGTTAACGTGTTCGGTTTGCGGACAGTATCGGCCGCTTCGCGCTATTTTGCGCGGAGATCCGCCGAATTGTGCGTGTTTATCGCTGAAACGGCGCTTGCTGCCACGGGCGAGACACATTGCGGCCAAAACGCAGCCCAATGTCACGCGCTTAGTCTGCCAAAGCACGTGAGCAGAGCCGAGGACGTCATGAAGGCGGTGACCAAACTTCAGGAAGCACAGCAGGACAATGTGGTGTTGGACGCGGTGCGTTCCACGATCCGCATGCTGCTGGCCGCCTATGTGCTCGCTGCGGCTACGGCAATCTCTATCGATGATACCCTGCCGCTGCCAATGGGCGGCCTGTTCGGCGCCGAGGCCACACCTTTCGCAGCGGCTGCCCTGTTTGCCGCAGGAGGAGCGCTCCTGCTGGGCATCAAGGTCTTGGCTGCTGGCTCGCTCCTGGCGCTCTACCTCATTCTCTCGGGCCTGGCGCATGCTGGGCTGACCTGGGTGGCCCCCACTCCGGGCGCTGTGGCCGCCGATCTGACCCTGCTGGCCACAGTTTTACTGATCATGATGCTTGAGGCGAACGCCCAACGCAGCGGCGGTGTATCCCCGCGACGGGTTCGGCCCCTGCCTGCAGGACCGATGGCTGAGCCCCCCGCGTCAAGGCGGCTCGACCGCACCTCTGAACAACTTGCGCGCGACGCGGTGGAAACCATCGCCAAGCGCGAAGCGCAAAATCAAGCCGAAGCCGTGCAAAGCGTGGCGGACAGCACCCCGGCGGTGAAAACCGCAAGCGAAGCAGCGTAGTAGGACTTCTCGAACACTCTCTCATTCTCTCTCCTAATACTCGCTCCAGACCGCCGTGCGTGGGGCACGGCGGTCTTCGCGTGTCTGAACCCTTGTCGCTTGGGCGCCGCCATCGTATCCCCGAGCCATGGACACAAATCTTCACATCATCGGCGGCGGCATGGCCGGGGCCGAAGCTGCGTGGCAGGCGGCTGAAGCGGGGCTCAGCGTCGTCCTCTATGAGATGCGCCCGAAAACCGGCACCTTCGCGCATCAAACCGGCGATCTGGCGGAAATGGTGTGCTCAAATTCGTTTCGCTCCGACGATGACACCCAAAATGCTGTCGGCCTGCTCCATTGGGAGATGCGTCAAGCCGGCGGTCTGATCATGGCGATGGCCGACGCGCATCGGTTGCCCGCGGGCGGCGCCCTGGCGGTGGATCGCGGCGCCTTCGCCGAAGCGGTGACCGAGCAGCTGCGCGCCCACCCAAGGGTCGAGATCCGCGGTGAGGAAATCACGTCGCTTCCGGATCAAGGCCAGTGGATCATTGCCACCGGGCCGCTTACATCTGCGCCCTTAGGGCAGGCAATCGCCGCCGAGACCGGCGCTGACGCGCTGGCCTTTTTCGATGCGATTGCCCCGATCGTCTACGCTGACAGCATCGATATGGATGTCGCTTGGGCGCAGTCGCGCTACGACAAGGGCGAGACCGAGGCCGAACGAAAAGCCTATCTCAACTGCCCGATGGACCGCGCCCAGTACGAGCGCTTTATCGACGCGCTTCTGGCCGCTGACAAAACCGAGTTTCATCCCGGCGAGACCGCAGGCTATTTCGACGGCTGCCTACCGATTGAGGTGATGGCCGAGCGGGGCCGCGAGACCCTGCGCCACGGGCCGATGAAGCCCGTCGGCCTGACCAACCCGCATCAACCTGAGCAGAAGGCCCACGCCGTGGTGCAGCTGCGCCGCGATAACGCGCTCGGCACGCTCTACAACATCGTCGGCTTTCAAACCAAAATGAAATACGGCGCCCAGGCTGAGGTTTTGCGCACCATTCCCGGCCTGCACCAGGCGCGCTTTGCCAGGCTCGGCGGGATCCACCGCAACACTTTCCTCAACGCCCCGACGCTGCTTGACGGGCATTTGCGGCTGAAATCACGGCCGAACCTGCGTTTCGCCGGGCAGATCACCGGGGTTGAAGGCTATGTGGAATCCGCCGCGATGGGGCTTTTGGCGGCCCGCCTGGCGGTGGCCGAGGCGCGCGGCATGCCGATTGCGGCCCCCCCGCCCGAGACGGCGATTGGCGCGCTGGTCACCCACATCACCGGCGGCGCAGACGCCAAGACATTCCAGCCGATGAACGTCAATTTTGGGCTGTTCCCACCGGTCGACGAACGCGGCGGGCGACGCAACCGCCCTGCCCGTTACCGTGCCTATACCGACCGGGCCAAGGCCGCCTGGCTCGCCTGGCTGACCCACACAGCGACAGCGGCGGCATAGCCCATGGCGGATAAATATCTCAACAAAGTCTATGGCTTAGTCACGCCGGCAGAGACCAAAGTGTTCTACGACACGTGGTCGGACAGCTATGATACCGAAGTGCTGGAGAACGGCTATGCCACGCCGATGCGGGTGGCCCGCGCGCTTGCCGCCCATCTCGATGGCATGGATCAACCCTTGCTGGATTACGGCTGTGGCACCGGGCTTTCCGGCGCTGCCCTGGTCCAGATCGGCTTTACCGATGTCGATGGCGCCGATCTCTCGCCTGAAATGCTGGCCGAGGCGGTGGAAAAGGGCGTCTATTGCGACAGTTGGCAGATCAATCTGGAGGCGCCGCTGCCGTTTGAGCCGGGCGCCTATGCCGCGATCACCGCAACCGGCGTGATCGGTGCGGGCGCAGCACCGCCCGAGACGCTTGAGATGCTGCTCAACGCGCTCGCGCCCAAGGGCCTGCTGGTGTTCAGCTATAACGACCACACCCTCGCCGATGAGGCCTATAGCACCGCGCTACGGCAGGCGATTGACGCCGACTTGGCCGAGGTTCTGTTTGAAGAGCACGGGCCGCACCTTCCTAAGATCGACCTCGACGCGACGGTTTATGTCCTCGAGCGGCAGTAGCGCCCGCACCCGTTTCGCGCCTTCGCCCACCGGCCCGCTGCATCTGGGCCACGCTTTTTCTGCTCTCACCGCAGCCGCCCGCGCCGACGCGCTCGGCGGGACATTTTTGTTGCGGATCGAGGATATTGACCGCGCCCGCTCCCAGCCCGACTACGAGACGGCGATCTTTGACGATCTCGCCTGGCTGGGGCTACACTGGCCCGAACCAGTGATGCGGCAATCCGAGCGGATGGCGGCCTACCAGGCGGCTTTGGCGCAGTTGGCGCCCTATTGCTACCCTTGCCGCTGCAGCCGCGCCGATATTCGCGCTGCGCTCACCGCGCCACAGGAAGGCGCGCCGCCGATGGGTCCTGACGGGCTGATCTACCCCGGCACATGCCGAGGCCGCAGCCTCAGCGAAGCCGGACCCAACGACACGATCCGCCTCAACATGCGCGCCGCGCTAGCAGCAATCGACGGGGCGGATCTGCGCTTTGATGAGACCGGGCCGCTCAATCCTGGAACGCACGTGCTTGCCGCAGACACGCTCATCCATGCGGTGGGTGATATCGTCTTAGCGCGCCGCGATATGGGCACCTCCTATCACCTCTCCGTCGTGGTCGATGACGCGGCGCAAGAGATCACCGAGGTGGTCCGCGGCGCCGATCTTTTTGACGCCACCGCAATCCATGTGGTGTTGCAGGCGCTCCTCGACCTGCCGCGGCCGCGCTATCACCACCATCGGCTGATCCGCGATGCCGCTGGCAAGCGCCTGGCCAAGCGCGACGATGCCCGCGCGATTGCCCGCTACCGTGACGAGGGATATGCCGTCAGCGCAGTGCGCGCGATGATCGGGCTGACCAAGTGCGCTTAAGCGGCTTTTGCGGCCTCTGCCATCGCTTCCGCCGCCGCCTCCAGCGATAACAGGATCGAGGCATGGCGATTGGTGTAATCGCGCGCGGCCATCAAGACCTCCAGCGCCTCAAAGGGTGCCTCTGGCACGGCGCCGCCGTCCCGCAGCATCGCCGACAATTGCGACCGGGCCCGCTCAATCTGCGCGCGGCTGCAGCCGATAGTCTGCGCCCCCACCACCGAGGCCGCCGCTTGGCCTAATGCGCAGGCCTTCACGTCCTGGGCAAAGGCGCTGACCCGCCCATCCGCAACACACAGTGATACGGTGATGGTGGACCCGCAGAGCGGCGAGCGTTTGGTCACTTTTGCGTCGGGCGCCTCGAGCGCGCCCAAATTTGGGATATGGGCCGCCAATTCAAGAATGCGTCTCGAATAGAGCTTGATCAGATCGCTATCGCTCAAAACGCGCCCTCACGGCAGATGCTAACAAGGCTTTTCCCCAGCAGGAGGCGCCGGTAAAAAGCGCCAGGTTTGCCATAGGATAGCCGATGCAGTTCGATCCCGAAACACTGGTGTATAACGCCCAAGGATTGGTGCCGGTTATCGCCCAAGACGTCGACACTGAAATGGTGCTTATGCTGGCGTGGATGAATGCGCAAGCCGTTGCGCGCACACTCGAAACCGGCCGCGTCACCTATTGGTCGCGCTCGCGTCAGGCGTTTTGGGTTAAGGGCGAAACCTCGGGCCATATCCAGGAACTCGTGGAAATGCGCGTCGATTGCGACCGCGATTGCCTGCTGGTGCGTGTGCGCCAAAAGGGCCCTGCCTGCCACACCAACCGGCAAAGCTGCTTCTACACTGCGCTGCGCGACGGCGATGAGGTGGAGATCCTGCAGCCGATGGACACGCCCTAAACCGGCTTAATCATGCGGGTCTATTGGTGGGATGCATAATTTATCATTCCAATCCTTAGGGTTACGCTTCTTCTTTTCAAAAATACCTCCGCCGGAGGCATTAAAGTCTATGTCCCGAAGGGGCCCCTGGCGCGCTGCTTGGCTGGAAGCGCGCGGCATAAAAAAAACCGCCGCACTCCCGGGACGAGGAGGCGGCGGCGAGGCGCGTCTGAACAAAACAAAGACCAGTCCTCAGGGTCGTGAGGAACACCCTCTTGGCCCGTGGACAGGGGGGGCCAAGGCGCGGGTTTGAGGGACAAGGCGCGAGACCGGGCTCAGAACAGAACGCAGGCAGAAACCAGGACTTACAGGCACTCACATGAGGGAAAGCGTGACCACACGCTCAGGAAAACAAGACGGAAAGGTTAAGACCCACGACCAACATGGCCACCAAAGCGGTGGCGCCGACCAGATCCCCCAGGATCGACGGGCTTGTGCGGGCAAGAGCGGTTTTAAGATCGGCGATCATGGGCGGCACCTTTCCGTTTCGTGTTGATGCTTTGTTCTCATATCCGCCCGCCCCTGTAAAGAACTTTATGTGAACATTAGCGAACAAAATAGGATTATCGCTGAAAATCAATGTCTTGCGTGGTTCGAATTGTGCCCCTACCCGCTGAACGGCTTAAACCGGGAGCGCCACGTAAAACACCGCGCCCGCGCCCGGTTGGCTTTCGATTTTCAACCGCCCGCGATGCCTATTTACAATGTGTTTGACGATCGCCAGCCCCAGCCCGGTACCCCCCAATTCCCGCGAGCGGTGATCATCGACGCGGTAGAAGCGCTCGGTCATTCGAGGAATATGGATCGGGTCGAACCCCTCCCCGTTATCGGCGACCCGAACACCGACCACGCCGGCCCGCAGCACCGGATCACGGTCTACCGTTTCGATGCCCACATGCACGTGGTCGCCGCCATATTTAATCGCGTTCTCAATCAGGTTGGTGAATACCTGCAGCAACTGATCGCCATCGCCGGGCACGTCACAGTTTTCTTCGGCACCTTCCACCGTGATTTTAACACCGCCCGCCTTAGCACGGGGGCCCAGCGTCATCGTGGCCGATGTCAGAAGCCCGGCGATATCGACCTTGTCGGTGGGGCGCACCCGCTCGACGCTTTCAACCCGGCTCAGCGACAGCAAATCCTCGATCAGGCGGCTCATCCGGCCTGCTTCACGCGCCATAATGCTCAAAAACCGTTCTTGTGCATCCGCATCGGCGCGGGCCGGGCCCTGCAGCGTCTCGATAAAGCCGATCAACGCCGTCAGAGGTGTGCGCAATTCATGGCTGACATTGGCGACAAAATCGCGGCGCATCTCGTCAGCCGCCTGCATGTGGCTGATATCTTCCAGGCTGAGCGTGACGCCGAAAGCGCTTGGCGCGGCCACCACAGCATAAGTCACATCCCGCTCGCCGTCGCGGGTGAGATAGCGCGCCTCCTGCCGCTTGCCGCTCTCCAGCGCGGCTTCGACACAGGCGAGCAATTCAGGCTGCCGTAACACGGTGATGTAATGGTAGCCCGCTGCCGCGGCGCCGAAGAGCTGCGCGGCAAGAACATTGGCCGCGATCACCCGCTCATCCACACCGATCAGCACAACCGGCAGCGGCACCGTGGCCAGGAGCATGGAAATCTCTGCGCGGTCGATCATGAGGCTGGCACAAGCGCGCGGGCGCAAGACGACATGGTTGCGCCCTGCCCCGCACCCTTCGCGGTTGGGCGGCTCAGGGCTGGGCCCGCGCTAATCGGCAAACCGACGCAAAGCAATCACGGCGTTCAAGCCACCGAAAGCAAAGGCATTGGAGAGCACGGCGCTGACCTCACGCTCGCGGGCCTCGTTGGGCACCACGTCGAGCGCGCATTCAGGGTCGGGTTCTTCATAGCCGATGGTGGGGGCGATCACGCCGTCGCGCAGCGCCATCAGACAGGCAAACATCTCGACCGCGCCGGTGCCACCGATGAGGTGGCCGTGCATCGATTTGGTCGAAGACATCATCAGCCGGTCCGCATGGGGCCCAAACGCGTCGGCCACCGCCGCGCATTCGGTTTTATCGTTGGCGGCGGTGCCGGTGCCGTGGGCGTTGATGTAGTCGACGTCTTCGCGGTTGAGCTTCGCATCGCGCAGCGCCTCGGTGAGGGCCCGTGCCGCGCCTTGTTTGGAGGGCATGACGATATCAGCCGCATCCGACGACATGGCGAAACCGAGCACCTCCGCCAGGATCTCGGCGCCACGCTTTTTCGCCGCCTCCATATCCTCGAACACGAAAACCCCCGCGCCCTCGCCCTGGACCATGCCAGAGCGGTTAGCCGAGAACGGGCGGCACGCCTCTTTCGACATCACCCGCAGGCCCTCCCACGCTTTGACGCCGCCAAAGCACAGCATTGCCTCGGACCCGCCGGTGACCATGGTATCGGCCATGCCGCTGCGGATCATCTGAAACGCCTGCCCCATCGCGTGATTGGATGAGGCGCAGGCGGTGGCCACTGTGAAGGACGGGCCCTTGAGGTTCCACTGCATCGACACGTGACTGGCGGCGGCATTATTCATCAGTTTGGGCACGATAAACGGGTGCACCCGGTTTTTGCCCTCTTCATAGACCGCACGGTAATTGTCGTCTTGCGTCGATAATCCGCCGCCGGATGTGCCCAGGACGACACCTGACCGGGCGGCGAGCGCGCCGGAGAAGTCGAGCCCGGATTGCTCAATCGCCTGGCGCGCGGAGAGCAGCGCGAACTGGGTGAACCGGTCATAGAGCGCGATTTGCTGGCGATTAAAATGGCTTTGCTCATCATAGCCGCGCACCTGGCCACCGATTTTTACCGACAGCCGATCTACATCGCGAATTTCCAGCGGCCCGATACCAGACCGACCCTCGCGCATCGCCTCAAATGTCTCCGCCATGGTCTGGCCCAGCGGATTGATTGTTCCAGCGCCGGTTATGGCGACCCGCCTCATCCGTGCTGTTCTTTCACCAAACCCTGCACTGCTAGGATAATCGTGCTGACCGACGAGATGTCGAAAGCACTTTTCTCTGGCTCATTTGCGTTGAAAGGCACTTGAATATCAAAGGCTTCTTCAATCGCGAAGATGCTTTCGACGAGCCCGAGGCTGTCGATCCCCAGATCGTCGAGGCTTTGCTCGGGGCTGACATCCTCCACCTCGAGCATCGCCTGATCGGCGATGATCCGGATCACCTGATTTTCAATGCCCTCGCTCATCGGCGCCCTTCTGCTCGTTTGGGCAGGATTTAGTCATTCTGGGACGAATTTGGAACCGGGTTTTTTCGCGCCAGACCGTCGCGGAGCATGCGCGGCAACCGGCGCAGGGCTTTGTACATCGCCACATGGGTCTCCATCTTTACCGCCGGATAGCCCAGGATCACACGACCGGCCGGGACGTTGGACATAATCACCGTCGCGCCGCCTGCCACCACGCCGTCGCCGACGAAGATATTATCGCTCACGCCGGTCTTACCGCCCAGGATGACGCCGCGCCCAACCCGCGCGCTGCCTGCCACGCCCACTTGCCCGGCAAAGAGGCAATCCTCCCCAATCTGGCAGTTATGGGCGATATGAACCTGGTTATCGAGCTTGGTGCGGTTGCCGATGGTGGTGGGGCGGATCGTGCCCGCATCGATACAGCTATTGGCGCCGATCTCGATATCGTCACCCAACACCACGCCGCCTAAGGAGTGGATCCGCACCCAGCTTTGGGTTTGCGCATCAACAGCGTCGCCCATTGTCTCGCGCGCGGCTTCGGCGCGGGATTTCTCTGGCGTGACGTAAGAAAAGCCGTCAGCCCCAATGACAGCGCCCGGCTGGATCAGAACCCGGTCGCCGATACGCACATTGGCACCAATGCGGGTGCCTGCATGGATCACCGCATCATCGCCGATTGTGCAATTGGCGCCGATGCTCACATGGGGCCCGATCTGCGCCCGCGCGCCCAGCCGGGTGCCACGACCGATGGTGCAAAACGGGCCGATCGCTGCCCCCTCGCCGATTTGTGCGTCATCGGCACTCACGGCGCTCGGGTGCACACCCGGATCGAGGCCAAGCCCGGGATCGAGAAGCGCAGTCAGTCCAGCCAGCGCCAGGCGCCCGCGCGGTGCAAAGACTGCTGCCTCAAGCCCCAGCGCCTGCCAATCAGCATCCAGCCAGAGCAACGCCGCACGCGCGCGGCCCCGGCGCAATCCCTCGGCGTATCGGGGGTCCATCGCGAGCGCCAAATCCTGCGGGCTGGCCGATTGCGGCTCGGCCGCCCCGGTGATTGTGAGCGCGGTGTCGCCCTGTGCCTGGGCGCCCAGGGCCTGTGCCACCGCTGCAATCGAAAATTCTGCCATCGCCGTCTCCAAAGAAAATGGGGCCCCGAGGGACCCCATTCCGGTTGCAGCGGACAGTGTGGCCTAGCTGCGCACGGCGTTCAAGTTGACACCGGCAGCGATCAGCGCGTTGAAGATCTTGGCGTCGCGCCCGTAGATGTCGGACCGGAAGTTGAGCCGTCCCTTGGGCGAGGTGAAGGCCGTGCGATAGACCAAGTGCACCGGCACTTCCTCCACCAGATCAACGCGGGTGTTTTGCCCGGTATTCAAGATCGAGTGGAAGTATTCCTTGGGGTTGGTGACTTGTTTGGCCAGCAGGTGGTAGGCGAAGTCAAACGGGTCAGCCAAGCGGATGCAGCCATGGGAATAATCGCGCCGGTCGCGGGAAAACAGCGACTTAGCGGGCGTGTCATGGAGATAAATGTTGTGCCGGTTGGGGAACATGAACTTCACCAACCCCAGCGCGTTTGACCGGCTGGGCGGCTGACGCAGATTGAACGGGAAGCTGCGGGGGCTGTAGCTCTCCCAGTTGATCGCGCCGCGCGGAATGACGCGACCGCTGCCATCGACCAATTGCAGATGGCCCGCCGTGCCGCCGTAGCTCTGGATCATGCCGGGAAGGTACTCGCTCACCGCGATGGAGTTAGGCACGTTCCAGTAAGGATTGATCTCCATATACTCCATCACGTCGGAGAATTCCGGGCTGCGCCGCTTCGGGTCATTGGCCCCGATGACGGAGCGGGTGCGGAACGTGACCTCGCCGTGATCGACGATGGTGGCCGTGAAATCCACCAGGTTGACCCAGATGTGACGGTCACCGCGCTCGATATTCATCCAGCGCTCGCGCTCCATCGCCACCAGGATCGACGGCAGCCGGTCCTCGATGCTGACATTGACCGCGTTCATCGTGGCTCGGCCAGCGACACCGTCGGCGTTGAGCCCCATATCGTGCTGGAAAAGTTGCACCGCGCGTTGCAGCGCCGCGTCGTACTCCATCGACGCCGAGCGGTCCATATAGCCCTTCGCGATCAGTCGGTTACGCAGAGCCACCACGGCAGGGCCGCTATCGCCTGGCTTCAGCGATTGGGCTGGCACCGCAGGGCCCCAGCCGCCGGTTTCAAGCTGCTTTTGCAACAGGATGCGCGCCTTCATCAGGCGGGCGTATTCGGGCGCGGCAGGCGCCAAGCTGCGCAGGAAGGTCACCGGATCAGCGTTGGTGAAGCTGTTGAGCAACTCCGTCCCGTCGCGGCGCGGCACTTCGCGCACGATGGTTTCGTCAATCGCGCTGGGGATCAGGATGCCCGACGACAGATCGTGGGCGTAGTCGATGAATGCCTTCGACAGCATCACCTCGACCCGGCCAAGATCGCGCTGCGTTTTCACATTGCGCATCGCCGCCTTGAGGCCGGACAGATTGTAGCGTGCCACCGGCAGCGCGTGGTCATTGGCTTTGGACAGCGCGCTTAGAAGTGCATTGCGCCGCGCCGCATGCTCCGCAGACTGACCAGTCCAAATCGGCGCGTATTCGTTCGCGCGGTAGAACGCGGCAAGCTCATCGTCGAGCGCCGCCCCTTCCGCGATCGAGGACATGAAAGGCGTGATGGTAATTTTGGCCGCGGCTGGTCCGGCGGCCGACAACGCGGTGGCCCCCGTCAAAGCGACTACAGCAAGCGCTCTCGCGATCGATTTGGTAACGTGCGGCAGCATAATCATCCTTTCTTTCAATCCCCAAGAATCGCACTCTGTACGAGCGGTCATAATATACGATGAGCGTCGAAAACGCATCCGATCACAATTCGGTTAATCGCCGCAGCAAAGCGCGCCTGTCGCAGCGACGCAACGCTCACGCCGAGTCTTAACAATCGGGACCTTAATCAGTCTTTAACCCCAATTCAGCAGAATTTCGCCGATTCTCGGGAAATGTTGGGGTCGTGGTCGTGGCCCCGTTGGAAAAATGTTCGACCTGTGTCAGGAAGGTGACGTGCCTGGGGATTGAGGCAGCATCAAACAACCGCGCAAAGCGGTGGACAACGGCAAGCGACGGGACGCTTTACATGGACACAAGCACGACGTGCTATTCGAGGCGTGGGATCCTCGGCATTTTCGCCGCAGCAGCGGTAAGCGCCGCCCCCACATTCTCCAATGCAGCAGGCTTTCTTCGCGGTGCGGGCGATATTCGACGCATCAAAATGTACTCAAGCCGCACCGGTGAGAGCGTCGATACCATCTACTGGATTGAAGGTGAGTATATCCGCGAGGCGCTCAAAGAGGTAGCTTATTTCATGCGCGATTGGCGGACCGATGAGGCACGGGCAATCGATGTACGGGCCGTCGATATTATGTCCGCAGCGCATGCTTTGATGGACGCGACCGAGCCTTACACCCTGTTTTCGGGGTATCGCTCACCAGCGACGAACGCCTATCTGCGCAAGCGCACGCGCGGTGTCGCGCGCAACTCGTTGCATATGCAGGGTCAGGCCGCCGATCTTCACATGCTCAGCCGGTCGGTGCACCAGATGGCCAGCGCCGCTGAAGCCTGTCGCGCCGGTGGTGTCGGGCGCTATACCGGGTCGAAATTCGTGCACATGGATTGCGGTGTCGTGCGTAGCTGGGGCCGCTAGCCGCCGCGAACACATCCTAAAGCTGGATCTAAAGAGCCGCCATCACAGGCGGCTTTTTCATGAAAGAGTGAAATGACGCGCAGACGCAAAAATGCAGAAAATTGAACATTTCTCATCAAAGCCGCGCGGGCCATAAACAACCCTAACGCGTGCGAGAAACCCGTGTGATCAGGCCGCTCAACAATCAATCCTGTGTGAAGGAAGCGTTATCTCGCCGATGGTTACGGCCTTGTGATCTCGTTTACCGCCCCTTGAAGAGCGAGCCGAAAATACCCCGCACGATACGCCGCCCGGTGGTACCGCGCAGTTCTTTCTTTAACGTCTCGCTCAGCACATCGCCCCAACTGTCGTCGCGCCCATAGCGGCGGCTCGATTTGGGTGCGCGCGCCACGCGGCCGCCATTGTAACGCCGTCCGGTATTGAACTCGCGCGCCTCTTTGCTCTCCGCCTCTTCCGGCGCCTGAGCGGCGGCCTCGGCGGCAGCATCGCGGCGCTTGGTCAGCTTCTCATACGCGCTGATCCGGTCTTGGACCGTGTCGTATTTGCCCGCCACCGGCGACGCGGCCATAACCGCTTGCCGCTCAGACGCCGTGATCGCGCCCAGCTGCGACGCGGGCGGCCTGATCAAGGTGCGCTCCACCACGCCCGGCGCGCCTTTGTCTTCAAGCACCGACGTCACCGCCTCGCCCACGCCCACATCGCGGATCGCCTCGGCGGTGTCGAAACGCGGGTTCGCCCGGTAGGTTTCGGCGGCGCGGGTCAGCGCTTTCTGGTCGCGCGCCGTGAAGGCCCGCAGCGCATGCTGTACCCGGTTGCCAAGCTGGCCCAACACGTCCTCGGGCACATCGTCTGGGTTTTGAGTGCAGAAATAGACGCCCACCCCCTTCGAACGGATCAACCGGGCGACAGTCTCGACTTTGTCGATCAGCGCTTTTGGCGCGTCATCAAACAACAGATGCGCCTCGTCGAAGAAGAACACCAGCTTGGGTTTGTCGGGATCGCCGACTTCGGGCAGGCTCTCAAACAGTGACGACAACAGCCACAACAGAAACGTCGAATAAAGCTGTGGCGATTGCATCAGCGCGTCGGCTGCCAGTACTGAGATCCGGCCGCGCCCGTCTGGCTCGACTTGCATCAAATCCTCGAGATCGAGCGCCGGTTCTCCGAAGATCTGGGTGCCGCCCTGGTTTTCTAAGACCAGCAATTGCCGCTGGATCGCACCCACAGACGCAGACGAGATATGGCCGTAGCGCAGGGCCAGATCCGGGGCGTTTTCGCCCACCCAGACCAGAAGCGCGCGCAGATCCTTCAGATCCAAAAGCGCTAGCGCCTCTTCATCCGCCAGACGGAACGCGATGTTGAGCACCCCTTCCTGCGCATCAGACAGGTTAAGCATGCGCGACAGCAAGAGCGGTCCCATCTCCGCCACGGTGGTGCGGACCGGATGACCCTTTTGCCCGAACAGATCCCAGAACGTGACCGGATAGGCACGGTAGGCGTAATCGTCAAAGCCGATTGTCTCCGCGCGCTTGCTAAATGCTTGATGCAGCTTGAAATCTGCGCGCCCAGAGACGGCCAGACCGGCGAGGTCGCTCTTCACATCGGCGAGGAATACCGGCACGCCTGCATCGGAAAACCCCTCGGCCAAGATCTGAACGGTCACGGTCTTGCCGGTGCCCGTGGCGCCAGCGATGAGCCCGTGGCGGTTGGCGTATTTCAGCGGCAAGCCTTGTTTTTCGCCATAATCAGGCCCGCCGCCGCCGAGAAAAATCGTGTCCATCGCCCTGCCCCCTATGGTCCGCGCTGCTCCGTACGAACGACAAATACATTGTTAATACTTTAGCGCCATAGTTACCGGGTCTGGTCGCGCTTGCGCGGTCGGGCAGACTTCCTCCCTGTCAGACTGGCCGCGCCGTTGGGCGCGGCTTTTTTTTTGTTGTTCCACCAGCCAATTACCCCTCAAACCCCGGCAAATTACGGTTGACGGTTGCTGCCCAAGTCCGTATCGTCGCGCGCACCAAATAATTGGGCCCGTCC
>JBCDGW010000043.1:0-24910 GCA_038750765.1 Pseudomonadota bacterium
ACCTGGCCTGGCAGCGCGACGTCGTCACGGGCATCGAGCGCTTTGAGCAGAGTCGGCAGCCCAAAGGTGATCGCCACGGCGCGGTTGCATTGTCGGCGTCGTCGATAGAGTGTCATGCGGCGTGTTGCCTCGCGGTGGGGCGATTGCGCTTTCCTTTTCACCTAATCGGAGGGTTCCCTTGCGCCGTGAGCCCGATCATCGGGGTGGCGTCTCGAGGGGAAGAATGCATCGCCCGGGAAATCCCGGGTCGCGCTCGCTGCGCCGGTCCGCGCGGGAGAGCCGTCGTTACGAATCGAGTCGAAAGGCGACACGTCCGCAGATACAAACGGTGGCCTATTTTTACTTTCATTCCCGCATCGGCGAAAGGCGATTGGTGTGGGAATCGGAATACCGATCCGGCCATCCGACCGCATTCTCGTGTATTCAAGCGCCTGGCGATGAACCGCGACATCCGATTGCCAAATCGTCCGCGATCGAGCGACTGGGCGTGCTCACTCTCCCTCTCCCTCTCCCTCTCCGTCTCCGCGCGCAGAGGCGGCGAGCGACGAGCCCGACGCAGAGCCCGCGGATGCCGCAGAGCCGCCGCCCGACTTGATGGACAGGCTCAGGGCGCGCAGGGCCGAGGAGGATGCGGCTCGCAGGGACAGAGACATGCGCAGGCGAATGGCGATACAGCGGCAGGCGGAGCTCGACGCCGAGGCGGGTCTCTGTCGCGCAGCCGCCTAAAGTCGCGGCTGTCCCACAGATTCCATGGATGATGAATCGCTGATCCAGGCGATGGTGAGCCATAACGAAAAACTCAGTGTGCTCACCGCGCCGGCAGAGATCTTGCCGCTGGACTTCATTTCGCCTGACGATGTCGGGCGCCTGCTAAGCCATGCTACGGCGCATTTCGACTATGTGGTCGTCGATATGCCCACCACCATCGTGAATTGGACCGAGACCGTACTCGGCGAGAGCCATGTCTATTTCGGCGTGCTCGAACTGGATATGCGCTCGGCGCAAAACACGCTGCGGCTATTGCGGGCGCTGAAGTCAGAAGACCTGCCCCATGAGAAGATGCGTTACATCCTCAATCGCGGCCCGAAATTTACGGACCTTTCCGGCAAGAGCCGGATCAAGCGCATGGCCGAGAGCCTCGACATCGAGATCGAGCTGATCATGCCCGATGGCGGCAAGCCGGTGACCCAGGCCTGCGATCACGGCACCCCGCTTGCCGAAGCGGTCCCAAAGAGCCCGCTGCGCAAAGAAATTCAAAAATTGGCCACATCAATCCACGAGTACAATACCGACCAGGCGATTGCCGCCGCCGAGTAAGGACCAAGTCATATGTTTGCGCGTTACAACAAAAAGGGCGCTGATACTGCCAAGCCGGTAAAGACCAACAGCCAGCCCGCTGCCCCGGCGCCCGATTCTGCTGCTAAACCACCACCCAATCCGAAGGCCAAGCAAAATGGCCGTGCCGCCGCCCAGCCCGCGCCTGTCGACAAAGAGCGCAAGCGTAAGGAGCGGATCGGCGAGATTAAGGTTGAGCTGCACAAGCGGCTGCTCGACAACCTCAACCTGGCCGCGCTTGAGCATGCCAGCGAAAACGATCTGCGCCAGGAAATCGCCGCGATCTCGACGGAAGCGCTCGACGAGCTGTCGGTTGTGCTCAACAAGGAAGAGCGCTCGACACTGGTCAAGGACCTCTACAACGAGGTCACAGGCCTGGGGCCCCTCGAAGCGCTTTTGCAAGACGACACCGTCAACGATATTTTGGTGAACGGGCCACAGCAGATCTTTGTGGAACGGGACGGTAAGCTTGAAGTTACCGACATCACCTTCAAAGACGAGCGCCACCTGCTGCGGATCATCGACAAGATCGTATCGGCAGTTGGACGGCGTGTCGATGAATCGAACCCCTACGTTGACGCCCGCTTGCAAGACGGCTCGCGTTTCAACGCGATGGTGCCGCCGATTGCCGTTGACGGGTCACTGGTCTCGATCCGGAAATTCAAAAAGGAGAAGCTGGGCATCAGAGACCTGGTGGCGTTCAACGCCTTCTCCGAAGATATGGCGATGTATATCGAGGCGGCGGTAGCCTGCCGGCTCAACGTCATCGTCTCGGGCGGTACCGGCTCGGGTAAAACCACCACGCTCAACGCTCTGTCGTCGTTCATTGATGATGCCGAGCGGATCCTGACGATCGAGGACACCGCGGAACTTCAGCTTCAGCAGACCCATGTGGGCCGGATGGAAAGCCGCCCGCCTAACGTGGAAGGCAAAGGCGCGGTGACCCAGCGCGATTGTCTACGCAACGCGCTGCGGATGCGTCCTGACCGGATCATCGTGGGTGAGACGCGTGGCGAAGAAGTCATCGACATGTTGCAGGCGATGAACACCGGTCACGACGGCTCGATGACCACGATCCACGCCAACTCTGCCCGCGACGGTGTCTCGCGACTAGAGAACATGATCGCGATGGCCGGGATTGAGATGCCGCTCAAAGCGGTGCGCTCGCAGATCGCCTCGGCTGTGAACCTGATCGTGCAGGCATCGCGCTTGCAAGACGGCTCGCGCCGCATGGTGTCGATCACCGAGATCACCGGCATGGAGGGCGAGGTTATCTCTATGCAGGAGGTGTTCCGCTATCAGCGCCTGGGCCTTGAGCCGGACGGCAAGATCCTCGGCCAATTCACCGCCACGGGTGTGCGGTCGCACTATTCCGAGCGCTTCCGGCAGTGGGGGTATGACCTGCCGCCGGACATTTTCGAACCTTCGGTAGGGTTATAAGGTATGTCTATTCCCATAGAGCCATTAATTTATGGCCTGATTTTTGTTGCCGTCCTCGTTCTGGTCGAGGGCATCTATCTGACGGTTTTCGGCAAATCGATCTCGCTTAACAACCGCCTCAACCGGCGGCTGGAGATGCTCGAAAAAGGCGTGGGCCGCGAACAGGTGCTCGAACAACTCCGAAAGGAGATGTCCCAGCACATCAAATCCCGGCAAATCCCTCTTTACGCGATCCTCGCGGAGAAGGCGCAAAAAGCCAATATCGCGTTCTCCCCCGCACAGTTGATCATGGTGATGGCGGTTCTCTCGACCGTCGCCTTTTTGGGTTTGACCATCGGCACCGGCGCCTCGTTCCCGATACGCTTTGGCGTGTCGGTGATTATGGGCGTCGGCGCGGTTTATGTGTGGGTCAACAAGAAAGCCACGCAGCGCACCAAGATGATCGAAGAGCAGCTGCCTGACGCAGTTGAGTTGATGGTGCGCAGTCTGCGCGTCGGTCACCCGTTTTCCTCTGCGCTCAACATCGTTGCCAAAGAAGTGCCCGACCCGCTCGGCACCGAAATGGGCATGATCGCCGATGAATCCGCTTATGGTCGCGATGTGGGCGAGGCGCTCAAAGCGATGGCCGAACGGCTCGATATGCAAGACATGCGCTTTCTCGCCGTGGCCGTCACCATCCAGCAAACCTCGGGTGGTAACCTGGATGAAATCTTAGACGGTTTGGCCAAGGTTATCCGGTCGCGCTTTAAGCTGTTCCGCCGCGTCACCGCGATTACCGCGGAAGCCAAGTGGTCGGGCAAGTTCTTGTCCGGCTTCCCGCTTCTGGCGCTGATCGGCATCAACGTGGCCCAGCCCAATTATTATGATGACGTGATGAACGAGCCGATCTTTATTCCGGCTTGTCTCGTTGTAGCCGGCTTCCTCGTCGCGAACCTGTTCGTGATGAAGGCGCTGGTGAACATCAAAGTATAGCGGAGGCTGTTTGAATGACCGCTATCATGGATACGCTAACCGACCTGATGGGGCCGTTCGGGCCGCTTATCGCCGTGGGCGCTTTGGGTGCGTTGCTGGTGATCATCACGCTGCCGGTTCTGTTGAAGAAAGAGAAAGACCCGCTCGACCGACTGAAAGAGGAGAGCAGGCGCCCGAAGAAGTCGGAGAGCGGGGAGGCCCTGCGCACCCAGTCGAAGAAAGACAAGCTTGAGAAGTACTCAAACTTTCTCGAACCCAAGGATGCTGAGGAATACTCGGCCATCCAACTCAAGCTGTTGCAGGCTGGGTATCGGTCGAAAAATGCGGTGCGCTCGTACCATTTCGCACAGTTTGCGCTGGGTCTGCTGGGGCTTTTGATCGGTGGCCTCTACGCGCTGCTGTTGTCGGTCACGCAAGAGCCCACTGCGCAGCAACTCATGCTTTCCGTCGGTATCCCGGCCATCGCCGGCTATATGGGCCCCAAATATTGGGTCAATAAACGCCTCAAGGCGCGCCAACTTGAGATCATCAACGGCTTTCCGGATTCGCTCGATATGATGTTGGTCTGCGTGGAAGCGGGTCAGTCCCTCGACCAAGCGATCCTACGGGTGTCGAGCGAGATCAAGGCGGGCTACCCTGCCCTCGCCGAAGAATTCGAGACCGTCAGCCAGGAGATGAAAGCGGGTAAGGATCGGGTCTCGGTACTGCGCGACATGTCCGAACGCGCCGGTGTGCCCGACGTGGCCAGTTTCGTGACCGTGCTGATCCAATCGGCGAGTTTCGGTACCTCGATCGCCGAGGCGCTACGGGTGTTTTCATCGGAAATGCGTGACAAACGCGTCATGCGCGCAGAAGAAAAAGCAAACACCTTGCCTACGAAGATGACCCTTGCGACAATGCTTTTGACAGTGCCACCGCTCTTGGTGATCTTGGTTGGCCCCTCGATCTACCGAATTGCGGATACGCTGTCGGGGAGCGGAGCAGGGTTCTAGGATCTGATGGCATATCGCTGGCTGACAGCCGGCCTTCTGATCACCGCCTTAACCGCCTGTAACACTACAGGCGGTTTTCGCGCGTCTAATGACCCGCTGGCCGCCCCAACGCCGGACGCCTCGCGCGAAGCGGTCGATGGCTTGACGGTGGGGCACCGATTGATGGCGGCAGGCGAGTATGAATTGGCGTTAGAAGCCTACTTTCGCGCAGGCGGCGAACAAGGCATCACCCCCGATGTGCTGTCCGCTATTGGCACCGCGAATTTGAAGCTCGGACGGCTGGGGCAAAGCGAGGAAGTGTTGCGCCGCGCCATCGAATTGGACGGTGGGTTTGTCCCTGCTTGGAACAATTTAGGCGTCGTGCTTATGGAAAAGGGCGAATTTGGCGAGGCCGAGCGTGTCTTTCGTACAGCATTCGCGCTCGACAATGGCGAAAGCGACGAAATCCGCCAGAATTTGAACACCGCCCTCGCAAAATTGGACAATTCGAACTATGATGCCGAGAATAATAATAGCTTCTCGCTGATGCGGCGCGGGCGCGGGGATTACCGCCTTCTCGCTACTCAGTAGAGGCAGTTCGAGCAGGAAAAGGACGCCAAAATGCGCCATATGGTTGGGGTGCTTTGCATCGGCAGCACCGCTCTCCTCTCCGCGTGCGGACAGGGTAACGACGCTGAGGTTGATCGCGCCTTTGATGCGGTCAACGTCATTGATGAGAGCAATCTTAACGACATCATGCTCACCGTGGCCGACCCCAACGAGGCGGTCGACTACTTCCGCCGCACGTTGCAGGAAGACCCCGGACGCATCGATCTGTTGCGCGGTCTTGCAGCCTCACTGGTGCGGGCCAAGCGCAGCACCGAAGCGGTCAGCGCCTGGCGCAACGTGGTTGAGCACAGCGCGGCGAACAATGATGACCGGGTGGAATTGGCCGATGCGCTGATCCGCGACGGCGATTGGGCGGAGGCAGAGCAAGTGCTCGACGCGATCCCGCCCACTTTCGAGACCTATAAGCGCTACCGCCTCGAAGCGATGGTGGCCGACAGCAACCAGGAATGGGATCGCTCCGACACCTTCTACGAGATCGCTGTTGGGCTGACCACGACACCGTCGAGCGTGCTGAACAACTGGGGCTATTCCAAGCTAAGCCGCCAGGATTACAGCGGCGCGGAGAAGCTGTTTATCGACGCAATCACCTATGACGACAGCCTCTTTACCGCCAAGAACAACCTCGCTCTCGCCCGCGGTGCACAACGCAACTACGACCTGCCCGTGATCCCGATGAGCCAGGAAGAGCGGGCGCAATTGCTCCACACGCTCGGTCTGGCCGCTGTCAAGCAGGGCGATGTGGCGACGGGTAAAGGCCTTTTGCGCGACGCGATCGACACCCATCCGCGCCATTTTGAGGCAGCGGTGCGCAGCCTGCGGGCATTGGAGGCGAACGTCTCGAACTAGCGGCAGCCGCGTTTCCGCACCAAATCAGTCAAAGTAAAGAACCCGCTCAGCACATTGTTGGGCGGGTTTTGTGTTTGGGCCGTGCGGGTCAGTCGGCCATGCCTCACGCAGCGAAGCGCGGTGCCAAGGCAGCGGCCACCCCGCGTAATTCAGCCAACCCTTTAAGCCGCCCGATCGCTGGATAGCCGGGCTGCTGCTTGCGGCCCAGATCGTCGAGGATGTCTTGGCCGTGATCGGGGCGAAACGGGATTGTCGCGTCAGCGCGACCAACCGTGCGGCGGCGCGATTCCTCGGCCAAAACCGCTTCGATCAGGGCTACCATATCGGTCCCGCCCGCCAGATGGTCATCCTCAAAGAAGGATGCGGGCACGCTGTCGGTATCGCGGGTTACATTGCGCAGATGCAAAAAATGCACCCGCTCGCCAAGCGCGCGCATCATCTCCGGCAGGTCATTGTCAGGGCGCGCGCCGAGCGAGCCGGAGCAGAGCGTCACACCGTTGGCGCTGAGATCGACCGCGTCCAGCACAGTCTGATACTGCGCTTGGGTGGACAAGATGCGCGGCAATCCCAATAGCGGAAACGGCGGATCGTCGGGGTGGCAACACAGGCGCAACCCCAGCTCTTGCGCGGTGGGCGCAACCTCGGACAGGAAGTCGACCAAATGGCGCTGCAGCGCCTCCTCATCAATGGCGTCATAGCCCGCCAGGTGCGCGCGGATATCATCCAGCGTGAACCCCTCGGCAGTCCCCGGCAGGCCGCAGATGATGTTGTTGGTCAGCGCTTTGCAGGCCTCGTCCGACATTTTGGCGAAACGTTCGCAAGCCGCGTCCACCACCGCCTCGGGAAACGCCTCGGCAGCACCGGGCCGCGCCAGGATGTGAATGTCGAAAGCGGCGAAATCGGTGAGGTCAAAGCGCATGCAGGTGGCACCGTTCGGCCGTGGGAAGGCCAAATCGGTGCGGGTCCAGTCGAGGATCGGCATGAAATTGTAGCACACCACCTCGATACCCGCCGCCGCGATATGGCGCAGGCTCTCGCGATAGGCGTCAAAGTGAGCGCGGTAGGCGCCTTGCTGCTGTTTGATGTCTTCCGAGACCGGCAGGCTTTCCACCACGTCCCATTTCAACCCCGAAGGCGTGCCGTCGCGCCGCTTACCGATCACGTCTTGCCGGGCGGTAATCGCGTCGGGCTGCCAGACAACGCCCGGGGGCACCTCGTGTAATGCGGTGACGATGCCCTGCGCGCCTGCTTGCGTCACATCATCGATTGAAATCGGGTCAACGGGCCCGAACCAGCGCCATGTCTCGTGCATCGGATGTCCCCTCTTGCAGATCGGGTCACGTTAGGCTGTTTGCCTCGGGTGATGAAGCCCTGCCGACGCGCTCAGCGCCCGCGATGCCCCGCGGTCAGAGCGGCTTTTTGCGCGCGTTGCCCATATAGATGATCGCCGTCGTGGGCAGACGTGAGAACTTGATCTCACCCTTCAGGGTCATCCAACTCGGCCCCAGCCCGGCGAAAGACCCCGGCGATAGATCATTGGCGGTCAGGTGGTCGCGCAACTCGTCAGGCTTGATGAACATCGCCGGATCATGGGTGCCTTTGGGGAGCAGCCCAAGGATGTTTTCCGCCACAGTAATGGTGACGAACCGCGCCAGCGGGTTGCGATTGATGGTGTCGAACAAAAACCAGCCGCCGGGGCGCAGCACCCGCGACACCTCGGCCAAGACCGCCGAGAGATCATTGACGTGTTCAAGCACGTCCACGCAGACCACCGCGTCAAAGGCAGCGTCGGCATAGGGCAGTGCCTCACCAACGCCGACATCGTAGCGGATATCACGCCCGGTCGCCTCGGCATGGCGGCGCGCCGCGGCAATCGCGCCCTCGGCCGGGTCAATCCCGGTGACCTGTGCCCCACGCGCGTCCAACTCCTCAGCCATGAACCCGCCCGCGGCGCCGAGATCGAGCACATCGAGCCCGGAGAACTGGACGTAGCGCTCAAACCAGGCGAGCCGTGCCGGCACCATGTTCTGCAGCGTTTGCACCCAGTGCGGCTGATCCGACCACCAGGTGTCGGCCACGGCGTCATAGATTGACAGATCGTTCTTCATCTTTTTGACCTTTGGGCAGTGGCCGGGGGACCATGTAGGGCACGCGCTCGCGATAGCGGGTGAAACGCTCGCCATAGCGCGCGGCAAAGCGGCGCTCTTTGAGCCGAGGGGCGAGCACGCAATACGCGGTGAGCGCAACGGCGACGAATAACTGATCGGGCGTCCATACCGGGACTGTCCAGAGCGTGAGCGCAAAGCACAGATAGATCGGCTGACGGATGATCGCGAAGAGGCCCACAACCGGCATGTCGGGGAATTTCGGCCTGCGCTTGGCCACCAGTGACATCCAGCCGAGCGCGCCTGATTGCACCTCGGCGCCCGCGTCAAAGCTTGCTTTTGCTAGCAGAAGCCATGCGGCGGCATAGGCCGTCACGAGGAGCCAAAACACCGCTCCCTCAGCGCGCCACCAGACGATGCCCGACGGGGTCCAAAGCGCGAACAGCAGGACGAGCTGGACGGAGGCGATGATCGCATAGGTGGTGGTCGCCAAGGTTTGCCCATGCGCGCCGGGGATCAGCCGCGCGAGCGCCCTGCCCCCTGCCCCCGTTAGCAGCACCGAATGCATTAGCGGAAATTGCGCCACCAGCGCGGCGTTGGCCAACAGCGCCCAGGGCCACGGCACGCGGCCGAAGCTTTCACTCATGCCAAAGTACATCGCCACGATCATCGCCAGCACCGCAAGCGCGAAGATCGCATGGCAGAACGCCCCGAAAGCCAGGCCCAGCAAGATGCGCCCACGGCCAGGCGGCGGCCGCAATACGCCCGTGATCAGGGTCAAAAGCCGCGCGATGCGGGGATCGGCCAGCACGCGCTTCATGCGGCCATCGCCTTGGCGATTGCGCGGCCGCTTTGCCAGGCGGCATCGATGCGCGGCCCCAGGCACCAATCGCCGCCGAAATACCGCCGTCCGTCTAAGTCGCCGATAAAGGGCTGACCCAGCGGCGCGACGACATGGGCATAGCGCCAGCGATGCGCTGCTTGATAAACGACCGCGCTGATCGGCACGTCGAGATAGGCGCACAGCTTAGGGAGCATAAGGTCGGCGATCTCGGCTTTGTCACGCTCTAGATGCGCCGCACTCCAGGCGGGATTGGCTTGCGCCACCCAAGTCGCGCCTTCGCGTCCGGGCTTGCTGCTGTCACGCGCGATCCAGCCTATTTCATCCGTGGGGTCGCGCGCGCAGTCGGGCGCATCGGTGCGAACACCCGCCTTGAAAGCGGCCATCAGCGTCAGACAGGGCGCATACCGCACATTCGCGATCTGGCCACTCACCGGGTCATCGAGGCCAACCAAGGCGGGGATCTGCGGCGCGGGCGCGGTGACGACCAGCCGCGTGCAATGGTATTGGTGCGCCTCAGCGGTCAGAACAAAGTGCGCGCCGTCGTGTTCAATGGCGGATATTTCGACGCTCTGACGCACCTCAAGTTCACCGGCCAAATGCGCCACCAACGCCCGCATACCCGGCATGCCGACGCAGCGCAGATCGGTCTCATCGGTCCAGGACGCGGCATGTCCATCGGTGGTCGCGGTTTGCAGAAATGCATTTAGATCGGGATCGTCGGAACGCACATATTGCGCCCCGTGATCAAAGCGCCACCCCGCCCGCGTCACGCGGGTGGCGATGCGGCCCCCGATGGCGCGGCCTTTATCCAGCACAAGCACCGGGTGCCCTGCGTCGGCGAGCGCACGAGCGCAGGCGATACCCGCCATCCCCGCGCCAACGACAACCGTCTCACACGCGGTCATGGCGCGCCTCGCAGTGCTGGCCCAAGGATGGGGTGCGTGGGTGAAAAGTCGTTCGGTCCGCTCGCATCAGACCTCGCGAGATGGCGCAGATGCTGGCTAAGTCCAGCGCCTGCGCCAATTCGCATCATAATCGGCACCCCGCATGGGGCGCCGCAATCGCCTTAGTCGATACAGATCGTCACCATCCCGCCATCGGGCGACACCACATCGTGACAACCAACGAGCGGCGTGAACGGCGCACACGTGCCGGAGCGGGCCAAGCAATGCCCCTCGCAATGGTTCGCGGCGGTGCAAAACCGGTTCGCATCACGGGTCGCGGACACACAGGTAAAGGCATCGCGGCCACCAACACGGCTCCAAAGACCGCCCTTCTCCTCGCAAATAACCCGCTCGCTATCGAGCGCCTCGGTATTGGCGGGATCGATGATCGGGGTCGGTTCCGCCTGCGGTACGGGGCGCGGCACCACGTTGAGAAGCGTCGCCGGCGGCGGTGCGTCTGGCGGCGCCTCGCTTTTGGGAACGTTTTCCCGTTGTCCAAACAGACCCTGCACGCTGTCGCCAAACTGGGCGCAACCAGCCAAAGTCAGAGCTGTCACCAAAAGAAGGAGCCAACGCGTGATCATAGCACTGCTTTCATTTTTCTCTTATTCTGCCTGCCTATACGGCGCTTAAGCGCTCGTGTTTTATAGAAATCAGACAATAGCGGATTGCGCCATTTTTCAAGCGGCGCGCTTGAGTGCGCTTGGATGAGCCGGTGGCTGTGGCATTGTGGCCGCCACTTACCCCCGTAACGCCGCCCCCTATCGCTTCGACACGGCACCCTGCCCGCGCTAGCCTGCACACCAGCACGCATAGCGAGGGGGCACCCATGCAGGGATTTGACGGTTTTCACGAAGAGCAGATCGCTTGCGGCACGGTCTCGTTGCGGGTGCGCCATAACGGAGCGGTCGACCGGCCTGCGCTGTTGCTCCTGCACGGCTACCCGCAAACCTCGGCGATGTGGCACGCGTTAGCCCCTCATTTTAGCGAGAATTACCATGTGATCTGCCCGGATCTTCGCGGCTATGGCGGCTCGGACAAACCGCCCACCGACGCCGAGCACAGCCCTTATTCAAAGCGCGCGATGGCCACCGACATGGGGAACCTTCTCAACCACTTTGGCCATGAGGAGACCTGGCTCTGCGGTCATGATCGCGGCGCACGGGTGGCGCATCGCTTTGCGATAGATCATCCGGCGCGAACCCGGGCAGTCACCCTCCTCGACATCGCCCCCACCCGCGAGATGTACGCCCATACCGACGCCGAATTCGCGAAAGCCTATTGGCACTGGTTCTTTCTGATCCTGCCCGCCCCGCAACCCGAGCGGATGATCGGCGCCGACCCCGAGGCCTATTGGCGCTTCAAATGCACCGCGCTGACCCGTGGGAGTGAGATCTTCCATCCCGACGCCTTGGCCGAGTATCTGCGCTACTTTCACGACCCGGCCACGATCCACGCGATGTGCGAGGACTACCGTGCCGCGGCGAGCATCGATATCGCCCATGACGAGGCTGATGGCGGTGCCAAACTCACGATGCCGCTGCAGGTGATCTGGGGTAGCCGCGGCGTGATCGAGCGCTGTTTCGACGCCTTGGCGCTCTGGCGCGAGCGGGCCGAGCAGGTGGAGGGCCACGCGCTGGAAGGGGCGCATTTCCTGGCCGAAGAGGTGCCGGACGCGGTAGCCCAGACGATGGCGGCGTTTTTCGACCGCCATCGCCGCTAGTCGCAGCTCCCGCCTCGGCTTATGCGGCGACGCGCGTCTTGGCGGGCAGTTCCGCGGCGTCGGCCCAGATTTTACCGGTGATCTCGGTTGCATCCTGGCCTGCGCCAGTGATCATCTTGGTGATCGCGCTCAGTCCGCTAAACGACCAAAAAAGCCCCGCCTCTAAGATGTAGGGCGTGCCTGTCTCGCTGTGGACACGGAAATCGAACAGCGAATAATGGCGCGCGCTCAAGGCTTTATGGGCTATCTTAGCGGCCTGCGTCAGCGCGCTGGCCAAAGCAGGATCCACATCAGCCGGGCAAATCGGCTGCGCATCTGCGCGGGTCGACTGGCGCATCGCCGCATCCCCGTCGCCTTGCTCCAGCTTGTCGGCGACTTCGCGGATCGGGCGCGCCTCGCTCACCGGATACTCGATAAAGGCCGGCACCTGCAGCGCACCATCCACCTCAACCACCGCGGCCCGCAGCTCTCGCCCAGGAATAAACGCCTCAGCGAAAATGCTGTCATCGTAGCGGCGCGCGTGGGCAACCGCCGCGGCGGCCTCTTCTGGCGCGCGGACCACCGAAATGCCCAACGAGTTATCCTCTTTGTCGGGCTTCACCACATACGGCACGGCCAGCGACGGCACCGCCCCATCTTCCAGCCGCTCCGCGTCAGCCACCCGGGCGCCAGCCGACGCGATGACGTCACGGGTCCAAAGCTTTGACGTGGCAAGGCCGGCGACAGGCGCGGGCGCGCCGACCAAGGGCAGGTTGAGCACATCCTCGATCAACGCGCGGTAGCTGGTCATCCCGGCGCGACAAAACATGTGCGGCACCACCAAGTCGGGCTGCCCGATCTGGGCCAGCGCAGCCATCAGCGGCATCGGGGCGCCCAAATCATCAACCGACGGGCCAAAGCGCCACAACCCGTCGGGCGAGACCCCGGCAAAACGATGACGGGTGCCCGCAGGCCGCAGCACCGCACCGGCGTACATTTTCGAAAGATCGTAATAAAACGCACTCTGGGTAGAGCCGAAGAGATGCAGCACGTCCATGGCAAACTCCGTGATCGGGATCGGGCGCCATAACATGGGGCATTGTTGGGGTTTGGCGAGGGCGGCGGCAGCGGGCGATACGCTGCGCCCGCTATGATCCGCGCGCTCTCGCGCAGCGCCTGTGCGTTGACCAAGCGCGCTTCAGCCCCCTTTCATCTGTCAGCAAACCGCACGAGAGGAGGCAGACATGACGTCAATCGGACAAGGCATTCCCGGAGCCCATGTGGGCCATAGCCATCTGAAAGTCGCCGATCTTGATCGCGCCGTCGCCTTCTATCGCGACGTGATCGGCATGCGTTTGGTGTTGCTCTACGGGCGGCGGGCGGCGTTCTTGTCGTTTGACGGCTACCACCACCACTTAGGTCTGAACACCTGGGAGAGCCACGGCGCCACCCCGCCCCCGCCCGGCCATACCGGCCTCTATCATGTGGCGTTCGTCTTCCCTGATCGCGCGACCCTCGGGGCGGTAATCGACCGGGTGCAGCAGGCTGGGTACCCGCTAACCGGCGCGGCGGACCATGGCGTAAGCGAAGCGGTTTACCTCGATGACCCTGATGGCAACGGGCTCGAATTATACCGTGACCGCCCGCCGGAGACATGGCGCTACAGAGCGGATGGTCAGTTGGAAATGCTTAACGCGCCGCTCGATGTTGCGGCGTTGGTCGCTGAAAGCCGAGCTGCTGCGCCCGCCTGACGCGCCGCGCGCTGCTCGACAGGGCGGTCGCGGTGAACTTCGGTGAATTGTGGGCCAGTCATATCGCCCGCCCCGTGATGTCGGACACCGCGTGACGTCGGACACCCCCGTGACGTCGGCAAAGAAGCACGCTAGGGCTAGGCGCCGGGGGCAGGAAAGCTTCATCCATGCGCGATATCGATCTGACAGAGGGCCCGATTGCGGGTCATTTCCGGACGCTGGCCGTGCCCGCAGCGATGGGAATGCTGTTCTCGACGCTCTACAACGTGGTCGATGTCTACTTCGCGGGCAAACTTTCCACGGATGCTCAGGCGGGGCTTGCGATCGGCTTTCAGGCATTCTTCATCCTGATGTCTGTAGGCTTTGGCATCGGCGCCGCGATGGGCGCGCTCGTGGGCAATGCGCGGGGGCGCAAAGACGATGACGCGGCGCGCCTCACTGCGATGCAGGGGCTCTCCTTCGCGATCACCACCACGGTGATCCTTATTGTGATCGGGGCGCTGATCGGCCCGTTTCTGATCCAGCTGGTATCGGAACCTGGCGCCTACCGGGACGCGGCAACGGGCTATTATTATTGGCTTTTGGCGGCGCTGCCGGGGTTCTTGATCGCCTATTCGGGCAACGGTGTGCTGCAAGCGCATGGCGATAGCGTCACGCTCCAGCGGGCGATGATGGCCGCGTTTTTCGCCAACGTCGCGCTCAATCCGTTGTTCATCTTCGGCCTCCCCGGGCTGTTTCTGGGGATGGGCTTTAACGGTATCGCCTTGTCGACCATCGTGTCGCAAACCGGGGTGATGCTCTACGTGTTGCGCGCGATGTTCAAACTGCGCGAGATCCGCGGCGCTAAAACGCGTGAACTGCGCCCCGACCTGCCAAGCTACCGTGAGATCTTGGTGCAAATGGCGCCGACATCGGCCTCGTTCACCGTATTGTTGATCTCGGGCTTTGTAGTTCAATTTACTCTCAGTCAGTTTGGCGGGCACGCGATCGCGGCGTATGGTATTGCGCTTCGGATCGAGCAGATCTTGCTGCTACCGGTTCTCGGCATGACCGGGGCGCTGCTGCCGATCGCGGCCCAAAATTTCGGCGCTGGCCATCATGACCGGGTGCGCGAGGCAGTGTGGTTTTGCTGGAAGCTGGGCTTTGTCATGACCATCGGGGCGGCCCCGATCTTATGGTTTGGCGGTGGGGCGGCGATGGGTCTCTTTACCGACGATGCGCAGGTGATCAGCGTGGGGCACAGCTACCTCCGTATCGATAGCTTTTTATTTTTGCTCTACATGATGTTGTTCTCGATAAACTCGCTGTTGCAGGCGCTCAAGCGGCCGGTTTGGACATTGTGGATCTCGATCTATCGCCAAGGGTTTGGCGTGGCCTTCTTCATCTGGCTTCTCGTCGGCGTGGCCGGGATGGATGTGTGGGGCGTTTGGCTGGGCATTGGCATCGCCGTGAGCAGTGGGTGGGTGATCGCGTTGATCGTCGCAGCCCGCGTTTCAGAAGCAGAGATCGGCGGGTTACGCGGCCCTAGCGTGAGCACTCAAAGCTGAACGCCGGGCATGCCCGTTATCGGTTGGTCGGTTGCGCGCTTTTTTACCCGCTGTCGTAAGCGCTTATATGCTTGGCGCTTTCGTTCGTTATGGATGCTTTCTCTATGGATGGCGCCTGCGTCACAACGCGCGCTGTTATCTGGCGGCGCGTTACCGTCACAAAGATGTCCCGGCGCATGCCTTACTGCCCGTATCCCTACAATGGTCTGCGGCGAAGTCTATCCATTCAGAAACATCGAATAGGCGCCCGACTAAGCCCAACTCCGCGCGGAGCGCGCTTGCATCCTGTTGCGATAAATCAGCCAGGCTCATAACGCCGTGCATTTCCAGCAACCAAACCAAACCCGGCCCGGCGCCCGGCAAGGCATATAAGTCACTTTGAAAATCCTGCGCGGCATCGCCCCCCTCATCCTCAAGCGGATCGTCTTCCTCTAGCGTGGCGGCACTCGATGGGTCGGCTTGCGCAATCGTTTCCGCATCGCTGTCTCCAAGAAACTCAACTGGGCGGGATTGGGCGTCCAATAGGGCATCTTCGTCGAAGGCGCTTTCCGACGTCTTTTCCGCCAAGCCATACTGGTTGATGTCCAATTCAGATCCCTCGTCGAGATTTTCCAAGTCGGATCCGTTGTCGGGTTGGCCGGCTTCGCCTGCAAGATCGCATCCTTGACCATGCCAGGATACGAGCAAATCGGCCGCTGGTTCCTGCGTTTCTTTCCGCAGCTTAGACAGACGTTGGCGTCGAAGTTCCCGCAGATGCTTTCGCGCTTGCTGTCGGATTTTACCGCTTCGATTGCTCAACACGAGATCCTTCAATTATCAAACTTGTGCTGCGCGTACCAATGCGCGATCGCGCGCCCGGATAAGCCAACAAAAGCAGAGACTTGCGATTGCACCGTCAGTCGTTCGAGCAAAAGCATCAAAGTCGGATCGAGCGACACAGGCGGATTTTCAGGAAGATCAAGCCCAGCCTCTTGTACCTCACTGCAATATTCCTCAAGACCGGCAACAGCGTCAGGAATCGTGCGCACGCTGAAGGTCGTGGTTTTCGGTGGCACCCGTATTGGCACCGAGTGCTCGACAACAAATCCCGATCTGCGCTTCTCCCATAAAGTCACTGCGATGCCTTGCCATTGCCGCGACTCAACGTGACTGATCCGGCGCCCTGAAAACCTGATCGGCGGCGCATCGTAACGCACTACCCTATGCGTCACCCAATCCTCAGGTTGACCATCAAAAGACATCTCAAATCATCGCGTCAGCTCAGTTCCCGCTTTATCAATCGAAAATGCCTTAGAAATAGTGAATGCTCTTAGAATTTTTGCTCGTATGCAAAGTTATGAAAAATTTACATTCTTGAATAGGAAAGACGACGTGATTTTACGAATCCTTTACACCCGCGTCTCTATAACGACGCCGAACCGTGCGTATCCATATCAAACGCCCGGTCGTCAGGAGCATTTGATCGATGAAAAGTGTTGGACAGCTTACCGAAGTTGACGGTCGGTACGAATTTCGACTTCCAAAATACAGCCTACTAATACGCGGGGATCATCCCGAATGGGTTATGCAAGCTGCAAGTGAAGTCGTTGCTACCGTTGCGAAAAACGAGTCGGATGGAAAGATTGACGAACTTGAGACACTTTTTGAATTTGAAGAAGCAAGCGAGATCGAGCTTTCCGCCGCAAAGTTCGCCGTTAAAGAGCGTTTTGAAGTGATTCCTCAATGCCTTGTATCGATGGGGCGTGTTGACTACAAATGGGTGGCGCCGCTCGGCAGAGAGAAATTGCAAGATGAGTTTGACGGAATGCCGTACAAGCGCATCGCCGATATGTCCTTACGCAAACATGATAGCTTTCTAGAGAACGATCCAGACGTCTCTATGTCCCGTGAAATCAAGTAGGAAGAGAAAAGAGTAATGGAGATTATTCCCTTTGGAAGCCAGGACGTCGACAACATTCTCGCCCGTGAACCACAGCGAGCTGAATATTTGCCATTTGGCGCAATATTATTAGATCGAAACGGCACAATCCTGAAATATAATAAAGCGGAATCATCGATTGCAAATCGAAATCCTGACGATGTCATCGGCAAGAACTTCTTTAACGAAATCGCGCCTTGCGCAAAAGGAAAGCGTTTCCACGGAGAGTTTTTAAAATTTCACAACACGGGATCCGTGAACGTTATATTTGACTATAAGTTTGCGTATAAGGGAGCAAACGTGGCGGTAAAAATCCACCTAAAGTCGCAGCCTGACGGTCAAAATTGCTGGCTTTTCGTGAAACGCGCGTAGCTTATCTTCGTGTCGGTGAACATCGACCCCACGGTGAATATTTCGCCTCTATTGTTTTTGGTGCGCGGTCTTAGCTTCAATCAAACCGATTTTGATGCGGTCGCCACTCCAGGAGGTTCTCGTTTAGCGAACCGCGGCTTGCCACAAGACCGTCCAGGCGAGTGGTCCAGGCAGTCGCTACAGCGCGACGGTACACGTCCGCTTGTATTTTTTGGCCAGTTTTTATTGGAGCGCCAGCAAATTAAATCATTTGGAAACTGCCTTGATTGCGACATCGAGATGACGACCCGCTTTTATCTTGAAGCCAATCAGAATGTATATCTCCATCGCATTCTTATCCCAGGTAATGCGGTCGCGGCCCTGCCGGTGTCACGAGCATGTCAGTTACAGTCAAAAGAAGAGTATCAAGAATTTGATAGCTTCGTAACGTTTGAGCGCTGCTTCGATGCAAAGCCGGCTCACATGCTTTGAAGTAAGAATTCGCTGACCAACACGAAGCAAGGATATCCGGCGCACGCGCCGCCAAAAACAAATTGAGGACCTACTTATGATCCCCCAAATGCAAGCAGTTGATCCAGCAGGCGGCGTGAACGAAGGAACAGCCTTTGCGACGCCTGCGTCCTACAGCATTCCGCAATTTGGCGCTCGACCAATTGTCTTTGAAGGATCCGAACTGGCCATGGCAATGAGCTTCACGCCGTCTTTGCCTTACTGGTATGAGATAAACCTGTATCGAACAACCGAACGCGATTTCGTAGTGGCCATACGCAAGTTTGAGCAATCTGAGGAAGAGGACGACAGTGTTCGTTCATGGCGGTTTACCACCTTGGAGGAAGCTTTTTCGCACTTGGAGGCGTATGACGCGGCCATTGATGTTTCTGTGGCTCCAGTAACGACCTCTGAACAAACGCCAGCCGCTCTCGCGATGCGCGCCCTCTCCTTGAAAGCGGACGTAGAGGCAGCTCGGTTCCATTATGGAGCGTTGGTTGGGGAACTCTTTGCAAAGATTGACGCGCCTGGTGCTGAGTCCCTATCCTAGAATAAGTGATGAATGCTCGTCTTCTCGATAGGCAGCAAGCGCTGCGCCTTTGTATTGCCCTTATCTCCGACTTTCAGACCGAGCGCATTCGCGCGCAACGTATGTCGCAGACAGTCCACGTCTCTTCGGCCTTGAGTAGAGAGCAATTTCAGTCTTTTGATGAAGTCCCTATTTCAGATGACGTCCTGGGGATTGATAGCCTGGCGTTGCTAGATCTTGTGTCCCACACTTCAAATTTTTTTGGTTTGTATCAAAGCGGGATCGACGATTACTTACTGATCAATCGAACAATAGGAGAGTGGGCGGACTTGGTGGCCAAGCACTTTCAAATCACTGGCGACAAAGCGTCAATATCTCTTTCGAGCTCGGGCACTACAGGCATCAAGAAAGCGATTTTTCACCACTCTTTTGCCCTACTCGAAGAAACGAGCAGCATCGTAGCGACGCTAAAGAATGAACCTGGTATCCCTCGCCGAATACTTAGCTTCGTGAGTCCGATACATATGTACGGGTTTGTCTGGGGCGTCTTGCTTCCCAAGGCGCTGAATATTGAGGTCAAGGATCTGTCGGAAGCCTCGCTAACCAGCTTACAACGTAATACAAAGACTGGAGATCTTGTACTTGCCACGCCCTTTCACTGGGAGAGGTTTGCCTCATTTGGTCAGAGCACAGCCCCCGGCGTGACTGGCGTTTCTTCCGCGGCACCGGCAGATACAAAGACCTGGGATGCGGCGCGCGCAGTCGGCTTAACGACACTCATCGAAGTATACGGCTCGACCGAGACTGGGGGGGTTGGCTGGCGCACCGATCCCAAGCGTGCCATGCACCTGCTGCCGCACCTGATCCGCTGCGGAGACGAGATCAAGCGGCGATCTTCAAAAAGACCGATATGCCTACAAGACAGGCTAGAATGGACATGCGCGCATGAGTTCCGCCTAAAGGGCCGCCTTGACCATATGGTTCAGGTTGCCGGTGCTAATGTAAGCCTATCGGCAGTCGAACAGCTTCTACACAACGTGACGTCGGTTGCTAGCGCATCCGTGAAGGTCGACGGCGACCGACTAAAGGCATTCATCGTGCCAAAGGGTACACCATCCCGCCAGTTGGAAACCGAGTTGCGGAGCGCCGTTAAGCATCTGCCCCCCGCAGCGCGCCCGGATCGTTTTACCTTCGGCGACCAGCTTCCACGTAACTCGATGGGAAAACTCGCCAATTGGTAAATGAAGGCGCCCATGATGGATTACGCTAATGAAAGCAAAGCCCAAATCATTACAGGCACTCTTTTCACCACATGTAGACATCGGGATGTTTACAATAAACCAATACGCTCCGAGTTAGCGGTAGAAAATTCAGCAGAAGAAAATATCCATTGCGGAGAAGATATCTGCAAAATTTTTCTAGACCAAATAAACGCGATCAACCAATCACTCTGCGAAGATAGGCTTATAAAGATCCGTATCTATGAATGTCTGATCGACATCCAGAGATTTATTTCGACAATCAGAATCGAGGAATCGGCGAACATCCTTCATGGCCTGCCAGGGGGCGCTGACCTGGAGCAGGTTGAAGATTTGATACGTGATTTACGGTTGAGTCTGGCGGAGTTTTTCGCATCTAGAATCGAGCTGAGGCGATGAAACCGTTCAATGAAAATAATATCCAACGCGAAAGACATGGATTTTCATTTTGATTTAACCCGCGCGCGATATTGATCGCACAAAGGAAAATAGGAGAAGCGTAATGGCAATTGAAAAAAGCGTAGCTTCGGCTTCGATCGCAGAAGTAGTCGACCGTATCTTGGATAAAGGTATCGTCATTGATGCGTTTATCCGTGTATCGCTTGTTGGCATCGAGCTCGTCGCAATTGAAATTCGCGCGGTGGTAGCGTCGATCGAGAGCTGGCTTAAATATGCCGAAGCCGTTGGTCTCACCGTTGACCCTGCCGCTGCGTAAGCCAATGTTCCACGCGGTACACAGCTGTTATTGGGGACAGAACCGCGTCCCCGATGCAAAAAACGTTGTTCCCGAAGTTGAACATTAGTCGCGCCTGCAAATCGATCAATTTACGTTAACTTGGCGAGCGGCAATGCTCGAAGATGCAATTAATTGAGAGGCATCCTCGATGTTTAACGGGGGGGCTTCACTGGCTGTTGCGATAGTCTTGGTCTCGACCATAACATTCAGGGTTGGCTCTGTTAGCAGGCGTTATGGCGAAGGAGAGGCGCTTTTGGATAGCTTCCGCACTCGCTGGGGCACTCGTAATGCCCGAGAGAAAGGTTGCTATAATTCGCCTGTAGGCTTTGGTTGGTCGCTTGGTTTGGCCCGGCCGCCTGCCAGTTCGCAGTAGCGCGCTTTCACTGTATAATTGATCACGTTAGAGTTTTTCACCGCTTACAGGCCCACGTACTGCCGAGCAATTACTGCCTAAGCGGTGGTTTTGCGGACTTTACTCCATCAAAAACGGGCCATGAAATATACGGTGTAAAATAGAAGGCGTACACTTTATGAAAATCCGAATTGCCGGAAATTAAAAAGACTGAAGCTTGAAAATCGATGATCAATGCAAGGCCCAAATGAATACGTATTGCGACGCGCGGACGCAAAAACGCCTTGGCTCGGTTCCAGGCATCGTGCCATGAGGAGCCCAACTGTTGTGCCTACCGCGATCATGCACGCGGTTTGGCGCGTTAGGCTATCGCCGCCTTTGTCTTTATTTCAGATATCGTCGCTGAGGGTTGCGCACAGACCCGCGCCGCCGCGTCCAGTGCGCCACTTGCATGCTCGATCTCAAGCGCAGTCAACCCCGCTTCGATCGTGCCAAGCGCACCAAGCAACATCGGTGCATTAAGGTGACCCATATGACCCAGCCTGAAAAACCCATGCCATGCCGGGTCATCCGGCGGCGCCATGCCAAGGCCAATCCCCAGCGTCAGACCGGCATTTTGCTCTACCCATTTTCGCAGGCGGGTACCGTCCGGCGCCCGCAACCGAATTGTGGTCACCGCGCAAGACCGAGTGTCGGGATCGGCAATGTTCATCGAAAGATCGCCCGCCCGTCCCCATGTGTCAAACGCAGCCCAGGCGGCGCGGGCCAAGATGCTGTGTCGCGTGAAGACCGCCGGCAAACCCTCCTCGAAAATCATGTCGAGCGCCGCACGGATCCCGAACAGGTGGTGGGTCAATGTGGTCCCGCAGAAATACTCAGGATAGATTGCGGGGTTGGCCCTCGGTTTCCAGTCCCAATAGGCGGTGACACAATCTGCCCGCTCGCGCGCCAGGGCGGCTTTTGGGTTGAAGAACACAAACGCCATACCAGGCGGGGTCATCAGCCCTTTTTGGCACGCCGCAACAGTCACATCCGCCCCAAATGCATCCATATCGAAGGCGTCGCATGCCAAGGAGGCAATGCAGTCAACCATCAACAGCGCCGGGTGGCCCGCTTCATCGACGCAGGCGCGCAAGGCGGCGATGTCGTTTCTGACAGAGGACGCGGTATCGACATGGACCAGCAGGATCGAGCGGATCTGATGGGACTTATCAGCGCGCAAATACGCGGATATGCGGTCGAGATCCAACGTGGCCCTTGTGCCGAAATCGAGCACCTCGACCTCTAACCCCAGGCCCGCAGCATTGCGCCCCCACCCTTTAGCGAAACTGCCGGTTGCCAGCACCAGGGTTTTGTCACCGCGCGCATGGGTATTGGCGAGCGCGGCTTCCCACGCGGCGTGCCCATTGCCGATGTAAAGCGCCGCATGGTGGGCGGTTCCCACAACACGCTTGAGGTCGCTCACCACGCTCTCGGTCAACGTGACTATCGGGCCCTCATAGATGTTGGGCGCGGCGCGGTGCATCGCATTGAGCACCCGATCGGGAACAACGGAAGGGCCCGGGATGGCCAAGTAAGTGCGTCCATTTGCCAGTGACATATCCAACTCCCCGCTCAAAACGAAGCCGCCTAACACAAGGTCACCCAAGCAAGCGGCCCGGGCTGCTTGTTTGCCCGTGCCGTAAGGGATAAATCAAATCGTCAGAGCAGCAATAGGCACGATCACATGCTTGGGCGGATACATAATGCCTGGCGCCGCTTATCACGCGGCTTTGGCACCGATATCACCACCATCGCCGGGCGACGCGCTGCTTGGCTGCACTTCTACCTCTTCGATCACGCGTTTCTGCGCATCCTTTGGACCAATCACGCTGAGATTGCCCCGGGCGTCTGGCGCGCCAACCAACCCTCGCCGCAGCGGTTGCGGGCGCTGAAAGCAAAAGGCCTTCGTAGCGTTCTAAACCTTCGCGGCACCAGCGCGTACGCCTTTCATCTTTTCGAACGCGAGACCTGCGACGCGCTCGGGCTGACGCTGATCAACCATAAAATCTATCCGCGAAGGCTGGTCCCACCCGCGCAGTTATCTGAAATCTTCGCAATCTTCGACCAGATCGAAAAACCCTTCCTGCTGCATTGCAAATCGGGCGCGGACCGAGCGGGGCTTGTCTCGGCGCTTTGGCTTTTGGACCAAGAGGGATGCACGCTGACCCAAGCGCGCCGCATGCTCTCCTTGCGCTTTTTGCACCTCAAATCGACCCATACCGGCTTAATGGACGCAATTTTAGACGCCTATGAAGCGGACACACGCGACGCGCCGATGCTGATCCGCGAGTGGGTCGCTACCCGCTACGACCCCGACGCGATCACCGCCGATTTCTACGGGCGCAAAGGACAGCCGGTGCCGGGCACCAAAACCGCATGACCGCGCCGCGCAGTCTGAGCCGGTGGCTTTGGGCTGGCTATCTCCGGCGTCACCTTTGGCTGATCGTGGTGGCGGTGATTTTCATGGCCCTCGAAGGGTCGATGATGGGCGCGCTCAGCTATCTGATCCAACCAATGTTCGACCGCGTCTTCCTGGCGGGCGACCGCAGCGCAGTGATCCTTGTGGCCGGTGCAATCTTCGGGGTTTTCGTCATCCGCGCGGTGTCGGGGTTTGTTCATCGCGCGCTTATGGCGCGAATGGGCCAGAATGTCTCGGCCAGTCTGCAACGCGACATGCTCGGTCACATGCTAAAGCTCGATTCGCGCTGGTTTAAGGAAAACAACCCCGGTCTTTTGATTGAACGCCTGCGCGGCGATACCTTAGCGGCGGCGACGATCTGGCCGGTGGTGTTTTCGGCAATCGGCCGTGATGTGGTCGCGCTGCTATCCTTGTTCGCGGTGGCGCTTTGGATCGATTGGGTCTGGACACTGATTGCCGTGGCCGGGGCACCGATCCTGATGGGGCCCGTCCTGCTGTTACAACGCGTGGTGCGCAGCGCCACACGCCGCGCCCGCGCCATCGCCGCGCTTCTTGCCACGCGCTTGGATGAGACCTTTCACGGTATCGATACGATCAAACTCAACACCGTCGAGGCCCGCGAGGTGGATCGTTATTCCGGCGCCTTGGGGGATTTTGTGCGCGCGCAGGTGCGCTCTGAAGCTGCCCGTGCCGCGATTCCAGCGATGACCGATCTGGTGGCAGGGATCGGCTTTTTCGGGGTGCTGATTTACGGCGGCTATCAAATCATCGACGGGGACAAAACAGTCGGTGAATTCATGTCGTTTTTCACCGCGATGGCCTTGGTGTTCGAGCCGCTGCGCCGCATCGGCAATGTATCAGGCGCCTGGCAGGCCGCGCTGGCCAGTTTGGAGCGGTTGCACGCGGTTTTTGACGCGGTCCCCAGCATTGTGTCGCCGCCGAGACCGCAAATTCTCAATGTGACGCCCGAAGCGGCCGATATCGAGTTTGACCACGTGGTGGTGGCCTATGCCGACAAACCGGTTTTGCGCGGTGCCTCTTTCGTGGCGCCAGCCGGCAAAACCACGGCCCTGGTAGGGGCCTCCGGCGCTGGAAAGAGCACGGTCTTTCGGGTGTTGACGCGGCTCCACGATGCGCAGGCCGGACGGGTGCTTTTGGGCGGCACCGACGTGCGTAATCTTGATCTCGGGCGCGTGCGAGGCCTGTTTTCTGTGGTTACCCAAGACGCGCAGCTTTTCGATGAGAGCTTGCGCGACAACGTCTCGCTTGGGCAGGAGAGCGGCCGCCTCGATGCGGCGCTCGAAGCGGCCTACGTCTCAGATTTTCTGCCGCAACTGGCCGACGGCCTCGATACGATGGTCGGCCCGCGCGGCTCGGCGCTTTCCGGCGGTCAACGCCAACGCGTCGCGATTGCCCGCGCGCTCCTGCGCGATGCGCCGATCCTGCTGCTCGACGAAGCAACATCCGCGCTCGATGCTGCCAGCGAAGCAGTGGTGCAAGCCGCTCTCGATCAGTTGGCCGTGGGCCGGACCACGCTGGTGATTGCGCACCGGTTATCGACGATCCGGCAAGCCGACAAGATCGTGGTTTTTGATCAGGGCCGCGTGGTTGATCAGGGCCGCCACGAAGAGCTTATCGCCAAGGGCGGGATTTACGCCGATCTCTACCGTTTGCAATTCGCTGAGTGACCCAACAGCGTGGTGGCTA
>JBCDGW010000044.1:0-24595 GCA_038750765.1 Pseudomonadota bacterium
CCCGCATGGGGCCAAACTGGTAGGCCGTATTTGTGCGCCATCAGCATCACCGAGAGCACTTCGTTTAACCCGCCGATGCGGCAACTGTCGATCTGCACGATGTCGATCGCGCCCTCTTTGATGAATTGTTTGAACAGGATCCGGTTCTGACACATCTCGCCAGTGGCGACTTTGATCGGATGCACGCCGTCGCGGATGGTTTTGTGGCCCATCACGTCATCGGGGCTGGTCGGCTCCTCGATAAAGAATGGCTTGGCGAAATCGAGCGCGCGCACCCAATCGATGGCCTGGCCCACTTCCCACACTTGGTTGGCGTCGATCATAATCGTCATCTCGTCGCCCATCTCCGCGCGGGCAATCTTGAGACGCCGGATATCATCGTCCAGGTCGCGCCCGACTTTAAACTTGGTATGGGTGAACCCGGCTGCTTTCGCCTCACGGCACAAACGCCTGAGCTTGTCGTCAGGATAGCCAAGCCATCCGGCCGACGTGGTGTAACAGGGATACCCCTCAGCCTTGAGGCGGGCGATGCGGTCGGCCTTGTGCGGAGCGGCGGCGCTCAGAATTTCAAGCGCCTCATCCGGGGTCAGTGCATCCGTGAGATAGCGAAAGTCGATCAGCCGCACGATCTCTTCCGGCGTCATCTCCGCCACCAATTCCCAAACCGGCTTGCCAGCGGACTTCGCCCAAAGATCCCAAGCAGCATTGACGATGGCGCCGGTGGCCAAATGCATCGCGCCCTTGTCGGGGCCAATCCAACGCAGTTGGCTGTCACCGGTGATATGGCGCCAGAAACGCCCCATATCCCCGGCAATCCAGTCAAGACTGAGGCCCACGATCCGCGGTTCAAGCGCGTGCAGCGCCGCCACGCACACCTCCGTGCCACGGCCGATGGTGAAGGTAAGCCCATGCCCCTCGATGCCGCTATCGGTCTCCAGCACCACATAGGCGGCAGAGTAATCGGGGTCGGGGTTCATCGCATCGGATCCGTCCAGATGCTCGGATGTGGGAAAGCGCAGATCGTGGGTGCGCAGCGCGGTGATCTTGGTCATGGGTTAGGCCTCTTGAGATGCAGGACATGCGCGAGCGCCTGCGATCCATGGCACGGAAATCATGCGCTCTCGGCTTTGGCCACCGCGGCCGCTGAAACTTATGCGCGTCAGATGCCGTAGATCTTGCTGGGCGTCCGCTACGCGACGGACAGTCAGGTGTCTAGGGGGCGTTACAATGACTAATCTGCAAGATCGCCAGTCACTGTACAAACAAAGTTGGACGAAACGAACACGATCCTCTAACACGGGTACTGTGAGACTCGGACCAGCAAATACTTACGTTTATTGGTGAATTCTGTGCAGGAGTTAGATTTTCCCGCCGCTCTGGCAGCGTTCGCCGCCACGCTCCCCGACGATGTTATCGAGCGTGACAAGACCGGCGCGTTCGCTGCTGATGCATGGCATGCCTGCGCGGATTGGGGCTTGATCGGGATGGCGGTGCCGAAGGAATTCGGCGGCTCTGCCAAGGGCGGGATCGAGACCGGCGTGGCCGCGATGGAGGCGCTGGGATACGGCGTGCGCGATCTGGGCCTCGTGTTCGGCCTCAGCGCGCAGATGTGGACGGTGATCATGCCGCTCGTCGAGTTCGGCAGCGATGCGCAGAAAGCCAAATACCTCCCGGCCCTCTGCGACGGGTCGATGATTGGCTGTCACGCGCTGACCGAGCCGCAATCGGGGTCGGATATCTACAGCCTTCAAACCCGTGCCGAAAAGGTCGATGGCGGGTACCGGCTTACAGGGCAAAAACACCTCATCACGCTGGCGCCGCTCGCCGATGTCGCGCTGCTTTTCGCCACGACCGATCCCGCCAAAGGGCGCTGGGGAGTGCAGGGCTTTTTGGTCGAGCGCGACAGCCCCGGCTATCACGCTGGGCCAACCCGGGACAAAATGGGCCTGCGCACGGTTCCTATCGGCGAGATCACCCTAGAGGATTGTTTTGTGCCCGATGAGAACCGTATCGGCGCGGCAGGCAGCGGCTTTGGTATTGCGCAACGCTCCCTCGAATTCGACCGCTGCTGCATTCTGGCCGCGCAAATCGGCGTGATGCGGCGCCAGGTCGAGACCGCTGTGCAATATGCCCGTGACCGAAAGCAATTCGGTCAGGCGATCGGCAAGTTTCAATCGGTATCGAACCGGATCGCTGACATGGCGCTGCGGCTTGAGACGTCAAAACTGCTATTGGCCGATGTGGCGCGCAGGATTGCCGCCGGTCAGCCCGCCGCGCTGCAATCAGCGATGCTCAAGCTGCATTTGAGCGAGGCATTCGTTGCGTCGAGCACCGACTTGATCCGCATTCATGGCGGTACCGGTTATCTCAGCGACACCGGGGTCGAGCGCGACCTGCGCGATGCGATGGGCGGCGTGCTCTATGCCGGCACATCGGACATCCAGCGCAACATTATCGCCGGGCTACTGGGGCTGTGAGCGCGATGCTGTCCGATCTGGTGGCACGTGCTGCGAAGATGCGTCCAACCGGCATCGCCTTTCGCGACCATATCGACAGCGTCTCCTTCGCTGATGCCGAACGTCAGACTGCGCAACTGGCCGGGGTGCTGCAAGCCAACGGCGTGGGTGTCGAAGACCGCGTCGCGATCTGCATGCCCGCAGCGATCCTTTCAGCGATCTGCGTGCATGGCGTGTTTCGCGCTGGTGGCGCGTTTGTGCCTGTGGATCCCGAAGCCCCGGCAGAGCGGATACGCGCTATTCTCTCCGATTGCGGCATCCGCCATATCCTCAGCGTGCCTTCGTTGCAGAGCAAGATCGCAGCGGCGACGTCAGGCATAGAGATCGATCTTGCGCTTGGGGTTCGCGAGCCATGGGACATGGTTTGGGCCAGCCCAGCCACCTTCGACGCGCCGAGCCGCGACCCCGAGCAATTGGCCTATATCATGTATACCTCGGGCTCCACCGGGACGCCCAAGGGAATCGCCCACACCCACCGAAGCGGTTTGGCCTACGTCACCCATTCTGCCGAGACCTACGCGGTGAGCGAGGGCTCAGTGATCGCCACCTCAGGGCCGCTCCATTTCGACATTGCCACGTTCGCCTATCTAACCGCCCCGGCGATGGCGGCGACGTCGGTGATCGTGCCCCAAGCCGTCGCCCGGATGCCAGCCTCGATGGCACAACTGATCGAGAAGACGGGCGTCACCATCTTCTACACCACAGCCTCTGGCGTCGTGGCTTTGGTGGACCGCGGCGCCTTGGACAAGCGCGATATGAGCCAGCTGTCATGGTTGATCTTTTGCGGCGAACCGATGCCGCCGGTACCGCTCGCCCGCGCGATGCAAGCCCTGCCCCATGTGTGGTTTAGCAATTCCTACGGTCCGGCGGAGGTGAACCAGTGCACCTTCCACCATCTGGCACCGGGCACCGCGCTTGAAAACATCGTCGGCCAGGTCCCCATCGGTACGGTCTGGCGCGGCGCCAACCATGCCATCCTCGACACCGAAACCCAGGCGCCCGGCGCGAAGGAAGGTGAGCTTGTTGTCAGTTCGGCGACAATGATGCGCGAGTACTGGCATCGTCCCGATCTCAATAGCAAAGCCTTCTACCAAAGCGACGCGGGAGAGACGTTCTACCGTACGGGCGATATTGTTCGCGCAGACGAGACAGGGGCGCTCGTTTTGGTTGGCCGCGTTGACCGCCAGATCAAGGTTAGGGGGTACCGCGTGGAATTGGATGAGGTAGAGTTACACCTGTCCGGTCATCCAAGCGTGGGCGAAGCCGCCGCTTTTCCAGTTAGACGCGATGACAACAGTGTTTTGGCTATTCGCGCGGCAGTTTTGAGCAAGGACGGCGCCAACGCGCAGCCCGAGACGCTGCGCAGCTATCTCGAACAGCGTCTGCCCAGCTACGCAATTCCCGCCGAGATCGACGTCAGATCTGCGTTGCCGCGCACATCCAGCGGAAAGATCGACCGGCGTGCTCTCGAAATGGACGCGTCCGCTGCGTTGCAGGACGCAAAGGAGGATGGCGCATGAGCCATAACTACGCGGGCAAGCTGACCGCATTTCTCAGCGACGATTTGCTCTCACGCGAGGCCGGTGAGCCGCTTGGGCCGGATGATGATCTGTTGACGACGGGTCTGCTCGACTCAATCGCCGTGATGCGTTTGGTCGCCTTCATCGAGAGCGATCTCGGCGTCAATGTACCGCCCGAGGACGTGACTTTTGAGAACTTTCTGACCGTCACCGCGCTCGCCAGCTACCTTGAAACTCAGGGTGAGGCGGTTCCGTGACTTACCGCATGAGCGGCGCCGAAAAGCATCTTGAGTTTACCCCGGCCCAGAGCCGGATGTGGGCCGGGCAAAAGATGCTCCCCGACGCGCCGCTTTACAATATGGCGCTGTCTTACCGCATCCTCGGGCCATTGCAGCCCGAGCGTTTTACTGCCGCGTTTGCCAAGCTTGTTGAAGAGGCCGACGCGCTGCGCATGGTGGTGGTTGAAGCTGGTGAAGCTCCCAGCCAACGCGTGCACGCGGTGATCGACCCGGCTCTGGCCTTTATCGACCTGCAGGCGGAAGCCGACCCCGCAAATGCTGCGCAAACCTGGATGGAGGCGCGCTCTCAAATCTCCTTCGACCTCACCGAACGGAGCTTTGACAGCGCGCTTTTGCGGCTCGGTCGCGAGGATTGGATCTGGTACTACAACCAACATCACCTGTTCACCGATGCGTCCTCATTTGCGGTGCTGTTTCGACGCCTTGAGGCATTGTACCAAGAGGTCGACGGCGCCCCCCTGCCCGCGTTTGCTGATCATATCGCGCTTGGATCTGCGACGGCGCAAACCGAAAGTGCTGAGGCGCACTTTAGCGCGCGCCAGGGCCAGAACGCACCGCTCTACAACCGCCGTCCGGGCATGGATGCCTCGGCCAGCGTCCGCCTTGAAGTGCCGTTCCCCGATGACCTCGCCGCCGCCTTCACCGCGCGCACAAAAGAGCGAGGATGGGCCGCGCTAACCCCGCAGATGTCGCAATACATGATGCTGGCGACTGTTCTCTTTGCCTATCTCAATCGGGTCACCGGCCAGACCCGACAGTCGATCGGCGCCCCCGTCCACAACCGCGCCACGCCCAGTGCCAAACAGACTGCTGGTTTACTCATCGACGTGCTGCCCATGCAGGTGGAGGTGAGCGAGGGCGAAACGTTTGCCTCGCTCTTTGGTAAGGTGCGTCAGGAAACCGGGCTTTTTCTACGCCACTCAAACGCCGGGGTAAGTGGCAGCGGGTATCACCGCGCGTTCAACACCGTGTTGAATTTTATCACTGCGCAGTTTGGCTCTTTCGCGGGGATGGAGACGCATTCGGCTTGGCTGCATCCTGGCCATTGCGACCCCAATCACGTGCTGCGGCTGCAGGTCGAGGATTTCAATCAATCCGGCAGACCACGCCTGTTTTTGGACCTCAACACCGATGTGTTTCCCGATCCGTCACTCGGTGTGGCGCATTTCAGCGCGATGCTTCGGGCGTTTTTGGAAGAGCCCGATCAAGCGATTGATGCGGTAGAGATCGCGGGAGGTGCCGAGCGCGCGCAACTCTTATCATTCGCTCAGGCTGACCCCGCGCCCCAAGAGCGCCGCTTCATCCCTGACCTGATCGCGGCGCAAGCGGCGGCAATCCCGACTGCCCCGGCGCTGGTGTTTTCTAACGAGACGCTCAGCTACGCGGACATGTGGTCTCGGGTGGAGGCGCTTGTCACGGCGCTGCAACAACAGGGCGTGCGCAAGGGCGACCGGGTCGCGCTCGTGCTGCCGCGCAGCCCCGCCGCGGTGATCGCGATGATCGCTGCGATGCGCGCAGGCGCGGCGTATATCCCCATCGACCCGAATGTTCCCAAAGCGCGGATCGCGATGATCGTCGCGGACGCGGCCTGCCAGGTGGTGGTGGCCACTCAAGAACTGGCCGAGCATCTGGAGACGGCGACACTGACGCTCGGCGAGGACGGGACGCTGGCCCAGCCGATTGATCCCGATCCCGCGCCGGTCGCGCTTGACCCCGCTGATACCGCCTATGTGCTCTACACCTCTGGCTCCACCGGTAAGCCAAAAGGCGTTATCGTGCCCCATCGCGGGCTAAGCCATTACGTCGGCTGGGCACGCGACACCTATTGCGCAAACGGGCCTCTCACCTTTCCGCTGTTTTCGCCACTGACATTCGACCTCACTGTTACGTCGCTTTTCGTGCCGTTGGTCAGCGGCGGTACGCTCCGCATTTACCCCGAACCCAGCTCAGGGCCGGATCTCGCTATTCTCGACGTGGTCTCTGAAAACGCCGTGGATATCATCAAGCTCACGCCATCGCACCTGCGGCTGCAGGCCGGGCGCGAGATGAAAGACACACGGGTGCGGCAACTGATCGTCGGCGGCGAAGACCTCACCGCAGCGCTCGCCCATGAGGCCTATCAAGCCTTCGGCGAGAACGTGGCAATTCATAATGAATACGGCCCGACCGAGGCGACGGTGGGCTGCGTTTTGCACAGCTTCGACCCTGCCAGCGACGTCGTGGGTTCGCTGCCCATCGGGCGACCTATCACGAATATGGGAGCGTTTGTGCGCAGTTCTGCGGGCGCGTTGCAGCCTGTGGGCGTGGCCGGTGAGTTATGGCTGACGGGCGCGGGCATCGCGGATGGCTACCACAACCGGCCCGAGGCCAGCGCGGCTGCATTCGTCACCGACCCCGACGGTATTGCCGCGTACCGCACCGGCGATCTGGCGCGGCTTCGCCCTGATGGCGTGATCGAGTATCTGGGCCGCATCGACGCGCAGGTCAAAGTCAACGGCGTGCGCATCGAAACCGGCGAAATCGAAACCACGCTGACCCGCCATTCCGGCGTCGATGCCGCCTGCGTCATCCTCCACAGCCCCGCCGCGAAGCAAAGCCATACGCAGCAATGCGTGCGCTGCGGCCTGCCTTCGAACTTTCCCAGCCTTCGGTTTACTGCGGCCGGGCTGTGCTCGATCTGCTGTGATTACGATCGTATTCGCGACGCCGCGCAAAGCTATTTTGAGGATATGCCAGCGCTGCAGGCTGTGCTCGACCGCCGTCTGCCGCATGAGGGCACCCATGATGCGCTGGTGCTGTTTTCCGGCGGCAAAGACAGCAGCTACATGCTCGGCCGCTTGGCCGATATGGGCCTTCGGATTTTAGCCTTCACCCTCGATAACGGCTTCATCTCGGCCCAGGCCAAAGCCAACATATCCCGTGTCGTCGATGCGCTGGGGGTCGATCATGTCTTCGGCGAGGTGCCGGAGATGAATGCTATCTTCGCCGATAGCCTCAAGAGTCATGCCAATGTCTGCAACGGCTGTTTCAAGGCGATTTACACGCTTAGCATGTCGATGGCGCTTGAGCGTAAGATCCCGTTCATCTTCACCGGCCTCTCGCGCGGGCAATTCTTTGAAACCCGCCTTTCGGCTGAGCTATTCGAGCGTGGCGCGCCGCGCACCGCGGAAATCGACCAAATGGTTCTGGAGGCCCGCAAAACCTACCACCGCACACCCGACGCCGTATCGGCCTGCATGGACACGCGGGTGTTCCAGACCGATGAGATCTTCGAGAAGGTCGAGATCGTTGACTTCTACCGCTACTGCGATGTCGATCTCGACGATCTGTACGCGTATCTCGACACCAGACTGCCCTGGGTTCGGCCCTCTGACACGGGGCGCTCGACCAATTGCCGCGTCAACGATGTGGGCATCCACGTGCACAAGACCGAGCGCGGGTATCACAATTATGCGCTGCCCTATAGCTGGGATGTGCGCATGGGACACAAAAAGCGTGACGCCGCACTAGAGGAACTGGACGACGAATATGACGTCGCTGAGGTCGAGGCGATGATGGCGGAGATCGGCTATTCGATTAAAGCGCCCGAAGCGCCGCAGCCTGAGCTTGTGGCTTATTACGCCGGGCCGACGCCGCTCAAACCTCAGGATCTGCGCGCTCATATGAAGGCGGCTCTGCCCGGCTACATGGTGCCAGCGCAATACGTGCACCTGGCCGAAATGCCGCTCTCTCGCAACGGTAAGATCGACAAATCCGCGCTCCCGGAGCCACCGGCCAGGTCCCCGACAAGCGACGCGCGCGTTGCTCAGCGCAACAACACCGAGGCGAAGATGGCGGCGATTTGGGCGGATGTTTTGGGCGCCGACGAGATCGGCGTCACCGACGACTTTTTTGATCTAGGCGGCGATTCCATCTCCGCGCTTCGGATCCACTCACGTGCGCGGCGCGCGGGCTTCGACCTGCGGCCCAACGACATCTTCGAGGCGCTCACTGTTGAGGCTCTCTGCGCGCTTGCAGCAACGCGCAAACGCAGCGTTGAGGGGCAGGTGGCGCCAGGGCCGGTCGCGCTCTTGCCTGCGCAACGCTGGTTTTTTCAGGGGCACCGATCCATGCCGCCCGCAGAGGCTCAGGTGCTCAAACTGCGCGGCCTGAAAGCGGATGAGCCGACGCTTGAGACAGCATTCGCCAAACTCATCGCCCATCACGACGCGCTGCGCACCGCGTTCCGCTACAGCGACGAGGGGTGGCAGGCTGAAATCCTGGCCAGCGGCGCGGCACCCGCAATCGGCTATGCGAACGATCCCGCGAGTGCGCAGCCGACGATGCTGCGCGCGCTTGATCCGGCCAGGGGACAGCATATTGCAGTAGCGCTCCTCTCGGGCGGCGACACGCTTATCGCCGTGCATCATTTGGTGATCGACGCGCTCTCGTGGCCGATCCTGATCGAGGATTTGCGTGCTGCGATTGAGGGTCAGGCCTTGCCGCGCAAGGCCAGCTCGGTGCGCGCTTGGGCCAACCAACTTCCCAATGTCGAAACAGCAGGCATAGCCGAGGCGCTGCCAGACAATCTCCGCGCGCCAGAGGGTGCGCTGGCATCTGATCTAGCCCATAGGCGCACCGAAATCCCGGCGCAGACAATCGCCCGGTTGCGCACCGGCTTGCGCGCCAAGGGCGCAACGCTGCAAGACGGGCTGCTCACCGCGCTGAGCCTCAGCTTTGCCGGTCAGGGCAGCGCGCGCCTGGCGGTCGATGTCGAAAGCATTGGTCGGGTCGAACCCAGCGGCACACTCGATGCTAGCCGCACCATCGGCTGGTTCACTGAGTTCGTGCCGAGGTGGCTTGCAATCCCCGCCGATGCGACAGACCCGCTGGCCGCGCTTGGCGATACATTGCGGGCCAAACCAGCCTTGGATAGCCGCCCGAGTATCGTGTTTAACCTCATCGATGCCACAGAGTTGGAGACCGGCGACACCGATAGCCAAGGCCCGCTTGATCTGTGGCGCGCGCCCGATGCGCCACTGCGCCATATCCTTGCGATCAATCTCGCGCTAACAGCAGAAGGCCTGGCCGTGACCTGGAGCTATCCGGGCGACAAGGCCGCGCTTGAAGACTGCGCGCAGCGATTTGAGCGCGCTGTCGCGGGATTGCTCCAAGCGCTACCGCAAGCCCGCGCGCGCAAACGCGGCGCCACGGATCAAGCCAATCTGAACAAACTGGCCGCTCTTATGGCCAAAAGCGGAGCCAAGTGATGAACGGCTTAGACGGTGTCACGGCGGTGCATCCGCTGGCCCCGATCCAAGAGGGCATGCTATTTCACAGCGTCTCCGCCCCCGAAACCGGGGTGTTCGTCACACAGATTTGCCTTGAGCTGCGCGGGCCGTTTGACGCCGACGCGCTCCGCCATGCATGGGAGCAGGTGATCGCGCGCCACTCGGTTCTACGCACCGCGTATTTCTGGGACGGGCTAGACGCACCCCTCGCCGCGGTGAAGGAGGATGTGTCGCTGCCCTGGCACGAGGAAGATTGGCGTGGTCGCGACCCGGCTGAGTTTGACGCCTATCTCGCCCAAGACCGCGCGTTGCCGATTGATCTTACCGACGCCCCAGCGATGCGGCTGGTATTGTTGCGCTGGGGCGATGACGCATGGCGGCTTCTTTGGACATTCCATCACGCGGTGCTTGACGGCTGGTCGGCCAATATCGTGTTGCGCGATGTTCTAGCGGCTCTGGCCGGGTCAAGCGCGAGCCCGCGCTCGCTCGACTACAGCGTCTTTGCTGAGCGCGCCGTTGCCGCGACCGAGAGCGCCAGCAGCGCGGCTTTCTGGCGTGCGCGATTGCAAAACCGCCACAGCGCCACAGCGATCAGCGATCCGCAATGTCGCCCTGCTGCCGGTAGCGGGCATGCGCACCATGATCTGGGCGCCGCCCTAACCGATGACCTCACCGCATTTACGCGCGGTGCCAAGATCACGATGAACACGCTCGTGCTGGGCGCCTGGGCGCGTGTGCTGGGTACGCTCGGCGATGATCCCCAGCCGCTTTTTGGCACCACGATCACCACCCGACCGCACGATCTGGAAGGCGCGGAGGAGGCCGTCGGCGTCTACATCAACACGGTTCCGATCGGCCCCGTGATCGACGAAACACCGATGGTCGCGTGGTTGTCGGCCATTCAAGCGGAACAACAGGCGATGCAGGGCCATGCCATGATGTCGCTCACCGAAATTCAGCGGCAGAGCGCGATACCGCAGGGCCAGCCTTTGTTCGACAGCATCGTCGTCTTTGAAAACCATGGCGCGGCGGAGGACGCTTTCGCCAGCGCTCTCAGCGGAAGCGGTCTGACAGCGACAATCGCGGCCTTCGTGGACCAGAGCAATTACCCCCTCGCCCTACTCGCGATCCCAGGCGCGACGCTGCGCTTTGAGCTGGTATACGATCGCGCCCGCTTTCATGACGGTTTTGCGTTGATGGTGCTGCAAAGCCTGGAGCGGGCCTTACGCGGCATGCTGTCGGCGGAAAGCGCGGTGGGCGTTTCGCTCGCGGAAACGCAAAGAACTAAGGTTGAGGCGGCGGAACATGCGCCGCTTTTGCCCGATATGCTCGCCTTCGCTGACACCCAGCCGGACCATGCCGCTGTGATCTCGGACGCGGGTAGCCTCAGCTATCGCGGGCTGGCCGATGAAAGCGCGGGGCTTGCCCATGCGCTCATTGCCCAAGGCGTTCGCCCCGGCGACTTCGTGGGGCTATACGCGCCGCGCGGGAGCGATTTCGTTCGCGGTATGCTGGCGATCCACCAGGCAGGCGCCGCTTTCGTGCCGCTCGATCCGGATTATCCCAGCGGTCATAATCAGGCGTCGGCAGAGGATGCGGGGCTGCACGTGGTGCTTGCGACCCGGCCGCTCGCTGATCAAGCGCGGGTTTTGGCGGAACGGGTGATCACGCTCGACGCGCGTGCCGACGGCGGCATGCTACCAGGGTCGGAAGCGATGCAGCCCGCCTACCTGATCCACACATCGGGCTCGCAGGGCACGCGTAAAGGCGTGGCGATCAACCACAGCAACATAGCCTATTCAACGCGGGCGCGGGAGGCGGTTTACGGCGCAGGCCCGGCGCGGTTCCTGCTGCTGTCACCAATGGCATTCGACAGCGCCATGGTCGGCTTGTTCTGGACCTTGTCGACCGGTGGAAGCCTGGTCCTGCCCCGCCCGGGTGACGAACGCGATGTCACAGCGGTCGCTGACCTGATCGCAGCCAATGAGGTCACCCATTTATTGTGCATCCCGTCGCTCTACCGGATGATCCTAGATTTCGCGCCAGCAGAGGCGCTTGCCAGCCTCGACACCGCGATTGTCGCCGGCGAGCCCTGCCCGCCCGACCTGGTTGAGGCGCATTTACGGGTGGCGCCGCATGCTCGTCTTTTCAACGAATACGGGCCGACTGAGGCCTCGGTTTGGTGCCTGGCCGCGCAAATGACCCATGACGACGCGCGCGGACCGGTTTCCATCGGCGCCCCGATCCCCGGCACTTTCGCGCAACTGACCGACCGTTTTGGGCACCCGGTGCCTGATCATGTGGCGGGCCAGCTGAGCATCGCGGGCCCCGGGGTCGCGCGCGGCTATCATGGACTGCCACAGGCGACAGCGGAACGCTTCCGCGCGGTGGATGGCGTGATGCAGTACGACACGGGCGATCTGGCATTGCGGCGCGCGGGCGGCGATTATCTGTATCTCGGCCGCTCTGACGACCAGATAAAGGTGAACGGTTTTCGCATCGAGCCGGGCGAGATCGCCCGCAAGCTGGCGGCGCATGCGGGTGTCTCTGAGGCCTTTGTTTGCTTGCACGCAGCGGAAACAACCGCCCGCAAGCGGCTGATCGCTTTTGCCCAAAGCGCCGAGCCCGAGGCAGTACTGGCCGCGCATTTGGCAGGCGTGCTTCCCGCGCATATGCAGCCTGACCGCGTCATCGCCCTAGACGCCCTGCCGCGTTTGCCCAATGGCAAGGTGGACGCCCGCAGCCTCGCCCATTTCCCCCTGCCGGACGCGCCTCGTGAGATGCGCGCGCTGGAGAGCGACGCCGAGCATGTCTTGGCCGAAATCTGGCGCGAATTGCTTGGCGTTTCAGCGGTATCACCGACGGATGACTTCTTCGCGCTTGGCGGCGACAGCCTGATGTCGATCCGGATGATCTCGATGGCGCGGCAGGAAGGCCTCGCGATCAAACCCGCCGATCTCGCCGACCATCCCACGCTTGGCGCGCTTGCCCGGATCGCTGAGCGCGCGGTTGCCACCGCACCCGCTGAGAGCGTCACGGAGGCGCCGCTCCTGCCGATACAGGCCTGGCATCTGGGGCGCGAGATGCCCGAGCCCGCCCATTGGGCCATGAGCCACCGCCTGACCTTGCCGAACGACACGACCGCCGAGGCGTTGCAGCACGCGCTCGATGCGGTAATGGCGGCGCATCCCGGGCTACAGGTCACGTTCAAGCGTGATGGCGACGGCGCATGGCGGCAGGTGCTGAGTGACACCGGTAATTCGCTGCAAACAGCATATGTTGAAGACGATGCGGAGATCGGCGCGCTCCAAGGCGGCATTGCGCGCGCGCTCCGTTTGGACGGGCCGATGCTGGCGGCGGTATTGCTGCAATACCCGGCCCCGCGACCCCCGGAAATCTTGCTCGTCGCGCAGCACTTGGTGGTTGATGTCGTGTCTTGGTCGATCCTGGCTGACGACCTCAAGGCAGCTTTGGCCGGTCGCGCGCTCGCTCCCGCGAAATCGGCTCTGGATTGGGCGACCGAGCTTGCGGCGCGGGCCGACACGCCTGCCCCCCATCACCCCGAGGGATACGGCTTAGAGCATGAGGCATCCCAGCATCGCATAACGCTCGACACCGCCGTGACCGAGGCGCTCCTGGGAGAGGCCAACCAAGCCTACAACACCGAACCGCTCGACTTGATCGTGTGGGCCTTGGCGGAGGCGAGCGGCACGACCCGCCTCGACCTTGAAAGCCATGGCCGCCAACGCAACTGGACCGATACCGATCTCACCCGCTGCGTCGGATGGCTCACGACCGCGTACGCCGTTACGCTCACCCTGCCAGAGGGCGCAGAAGCGCGCGCTAAGGCGGTTAAAGAAAAGCTGCGCGGGGCGTTGCATGACGCGATGCAGGGCGATCCAGACACGCGCGGCGCCGACATTTTGCTCAACTTTTTAGGGCGCCAGCAAACCGGTACCGGCGCCTTCGCTGCACTGCCTACGCCAAGTGATGGGCTGCGCGCGCCCGACAGTCCGCGCTCGCATGGATATGAGCTCAATCTCTGGGTCGCGGAAGGCGCGCTGCACATCACGCTCGTCGCAGCGGGAACAGCGCCTTACGCGCAAGAGGCGTCGCGGCTTACTGAGCGGTTCGCGGGCGCCCTACGCGACGTGGTAGACCATTGCCGACAAGCGGGTGCAGGCGGGTTCACGCCCTCGGACTTTCCCGAAGCGGGGCTCGACCAAGCGGATCTCGACGCGTTTCTCGACGAACTCTAGCCCATGGACCGCGCGAGCATTCAGACCATCCTGCCGCTTACCGGCCCGCAGCAGGCAATCCTGCTTCACGGGATCAAAAACGGCCATCCCGACCCTGGCATCGTCCAGGTTCAGTTTCGCATCGACGGCAGCGTTGACGACGAGGCTATGGATGCGGCCTGGCAGGCGGTGTTGATCCGCCACGATGCCCTGCGCACCAGCGTCCACACGCCCTCGTCGCAAAAGCCGATGATGGTGGTGCGCAAAACCGCGCAGATCAGCATGACCGAGCAAGACATTGCGACATTGAGCGCGGCCGACCAGCAACAAGCCATCGATGCATGGCTGGCTCAGGATGCGCAAACGCCGCTGCCGCTCGACACCGCGTCGCTCGGGCGCGTGCACACGTTCCGCACAAGCGCCCAAGCGCGGCGTTACGTTTGGACAACGCATAAGATCCTCATTGACGGCTGGTCCGCGATCACCGTCCTTAAGGACGTGCTGGCGCTTTATGCCGCGACACGGCGCGATGTGTCCGCCGCTTTGCCGCCCGTTCCGCCGTTGCGCGCCTATATCTCGCATCTCCAGGCGCAAGACAGCGCGGCGGATGAGGCGTTTTGGGCGGCGCAATTCGACGGTTTTCAACCGACCGGCGCGCTCTTTCCAACCGACCATCAGGGCAAGGACGCGGCTGGGGCGCTGGAAGTCCCCACCAGCTTATGGCCCCGCCTTGAGCGCCGGGCGACTGAGCTTGGCGTGACGCCAGCAGCATTCGTCGCGGCAGCTTGGGGTATCTTGCTCGGGGCGCAAAGCGGCGCCGATGATGCGGCGTTCGCGTTATCGCTTTCTGGCCGGGCTATCGATCTTCCTGGCATCGACGCTATGATCGGCCCGTTCGCAGCCACAGCCCCGCGCCGTGTGTCGATGAGGCAGGGCAGCTTCGCCGATGCCGCACGGGCGCTGCACCGCGTCAATCTCAAGGCCGCACCCCATGAGAGCCTGCCGCCGCAACGCCTCTTCGGGGGGAGTGAGCATACCCGCGCGGTGCCGATGCCCGAGACGCTTCTGACCATTGAGGCGCTTCCCGAGACGGATCTCGCGCTCGATGTCGATGGCGGCGTTGCGCTTAGCGGTTTTCAATCGGGCGTCGCGTCGGGCTTTCCGGTCACCCTGGTGATTTTGCCCGGTGAGGCCGCCGAGTTTCGCTATGCTTTCCATCGAGTGGCAGACCCCGCGGGCGCTCTTGAAATCCTGAAAGGGTTCCCCACGCTTCTCGAAACCGTGGTCGCTGAACCCGAAACGCTGCTCAGTGAGCTAAGCAAACGCTTCAGCGGCCCGGCACGACTTCTTGCACCTGCGCGCACCGACGGACCCGGGACTGCCCCGCGCACGCCGATGGAACTGGCCATCGCAGAGATCTGGAAGGCGGTTCTCGGCATCGAGCATGTGTCGATGGACCGCGATTTTGTCAGCCATGGCGGGCGGTCATTCGCCTCGGTGCAGGTGCTTGCGCGGATCGAGGAGACCTTCGGCAAACGCATTCCCATCGCTGAGTTCATCCGCGCGCAGACCGTGCCCGAGCTCGCCGCGCTTATCGCGGCCAGTGTCGAAGGCGGCTCGGCTTGGCGCACGCTCATACCGTTTCGCATGGAGGGGTCGAAACCGCCGATCTTGTTCCTCCATTTCGGGGAGCATCCGGTGACGTTCCTCAAGCCGCTCGCAGATCGGCTCGGCAAGGATCGGGCGCTTTTCGCTGTGCAACCGGTGGGCGTCAGCGGTGATGCGCAGCCGATCTTCAGCTTTGAGGCCTTGGCGGAAATCCACGCTGAGGAATTCCTCGCCGCCGCGCCTGACGGGCCGGTTCATATCATGGGGCATTGCGGCGGTGCGCGCCTGGCAATTGAGTTGATGGCGCAATTGCGCGCACGCGGGCGCGAGATCGGCCGGTTCATCGTGATCGACACGCACCCGCCATTTCCAAAATCCGGGCTGGGCGTTGAGGGCCGCAGGAAAACACCGAGCCGGTTTCGTCGGGTGAAGCCGCTGTTTCTCGCGCAAGCGCTGGCACGCAAAGCGCGGCGTGTCACGGTCGAGCGTTGGGCGCGTTGGTCTGCCGATCTCGAATTGCAACGCGCCATCCATACCGAGCGGATGAAACGCGCCTGTCTGATCGCTGACTACGCCTATCGGATGGATCACTATGCCGGCGAAGTCACCGTCGTTCATTCAAAAGACAGCGCGCCGCGCACCTACGACTGGGATCCGGTTGTTGACAGCGTCAGCCATATCGACATGCCGGTGATGCATGAAGAGATGTTCTTTGCGCCGGACGTCGATGTCTTGAGCGCTACGCTGATGGAACTGATCGCGGCATTCGAAACCGACGCCACGGCGCGCCAAACTCAGGAAATGCGCGCTAGATCCTGAAACAGGGCGTTGGTCTCAATCAGCTCTTGGAACGGCCCTTGCGCGAGAATGCGACCGCGATCCATCACGCAGAGCCTGTCGCAGTTCTTCACGGTGGAGATGCGGTGCGCGATCATCAAGATTGTGGCGTCGGGCAGATGCTTCTCAATTGCCTCAACCACTGCGCGCTCGGTCGCATTATCAAGCGCGCTGGTGGCTTCATCGAGAACCAAAACTCTGGGCCGACGGTAGAACGCGCGGGCCAGGCCGATGCGCTGGCACTCACCGCCTGACAGGCGCACACCCCGCTCACCGAGCCGCGTTTCAACCCCGTCGGGCAGCTTGGCGATCAGGCCATCAAGCTGCGCCCAACGACAGGCATCCTCAAGGCGCTGCCGATCCACGTCATCATGCCCAAACGCGATGTTCCGAGCAAAGCTGTCGTCATAAATGAAAACGGTTTGCGGCACATAGCCCACCTGGGCGCGCCAGCTTTCCTTGCGGGTTTGATCCAGCGGCACCCCGTCGATGCGCACAGCGCCTGACGCGGGGGTCAAAAGCCCCACGACAATGTCGATGAGCGTGGATTTACCACTGCCCGATGGACCGACAAACGCCACCTTCTCACCGCGCTTGATCGAAAGCGACACGTCTCGCAGCACCGGGGGGTTCACCTCGTCGTAGCGAAACGACACATCCTCGATGACAAGATCGCGGGTCAGCGAGATCGGCTGTTGCGGCGCGGGCGTGTTGAAATCGGGGTTTTCGAGATCGCGGTAGATGCTGTCGATGGCCGGAAAGCTGCTGATGACGCTGGTATAGGAGGCAAAGGCCGACGAAATCGCCGGGATCAAGCGATAGGCCGCAACCGCGAATAGCGTGATCGCGGGCATCGCTTCACCCAGGCCCTGGCCCGATCCCACCAGCAGAATGGTAACCAGCACAACGCCGCCAAACGCCACCACCTCCACCCCGTAACGTGGCAATTGCGCCGCCGCCTGCATTTTCGGGTTGAGCACGGAAAAGGCGTAAGAAGCCCGCTCGAACCGCGCCGAAAAGAAGCTGTGGGCGCCATCGGTTTTGACAGCTTTGATCCCGCTCACCAGATCGACGAACGCTTCGTACCGGCCAGAATTCACGGCCAAACTACGACGACCGAGATCGGTCAGGTAACGCCGCCTGGCAATTGCGATGGCGCCGAACATCACCACGAGGACGCTTCCGGCGATGAGCGTGGCGCTCGGCTCAACCGCCAAAAGCATCAGCAGGATCAAGCCCGTGGTGATCAGCGAGGTCGCCAGATTACTCCCCTCCAGCAGAACACCTTGGACGATCCCGTTCACATCATTGATGTTTTTGCGGATCAGATCGGCCGAGCTATGCTCGAGAAAGAAGGTGTAGGGCAGCGCGATGTAACCCGCGATCAGGCGCATCGACAGGTGATGCGCCACCAACCACGCGATCCGCTGTCGCTGCCATACCAGGAACGCGGCGGCGGCGTTTGCAAGCGCGAGCAAAATGATCACCATGATACCGGTGAAGATGAGCGCGCTTTGCGGGTCGGTGAGCCCCAGGCCTTGGTAGAGACCGCTCAGCCATCCGCCATCGTTGAGCCCATCGGGGTTCGCGGCCAGGTCGAGAAACGGTAAAACCGACGCGATCCCAACCACTTGCAACAGAGATGTAAGCGCGATCGACAGGAAGAGCCGTGCCAGGCGCTTGCGATCCTCGGCGGCGAAAAGCGACCGCAGCTTTTGCAGCGCCGAGACTGGCTTCGTCATCCGGCAACACCCAACATGTTCAGGAACAGCCACACTAACGCGGCCGCGGCAATCGCCACACTGCCGACATTCACAAACAGCGCGGTGTAGATCGGACGCGCGCGCAGATATGCGAAAAGCGGCAGCAACAACACCGCGAGGATCAGCAGCGCAAGCGCCATCCCAAACACCGTGTCAAAGAGCAACCACTTCCAATCGACCATGCGGTACTGAACAGCGGCAAACGACTGCGCCAGCGCCGCGCCCTGCGCCAGCCCCGCCAGCAGCACGAGCCCATAGCGCGCGAACCCAAGAACAGGGCGCAGGTTATGCAGCGCGAGCGCAATGATGGCTGTCGCTGACATCGCATTCGCCACCATGCCCAGATGCGGTATCCGGGCCAACACCGTCGCGGCAAAGACCGCCGCAATACCGATCATGGCCAGCGCGCCGATCAAAGCGGTATTGCCCAGGATGGCAGGAATACCGCCAATCGGAACCCAACACTGATTTCGCGTGTGCCAAACCGCGGTCAGCAGCAAGGCAAGCGCAAACAGGAGGTGATCGGCACCGCCCAGCACCTGCAAGATGCCGATCCAAGTGAAGCCGGACGCGTCAGGGATCGGCTCAAGCGCCTCGAAATCGAGGATTTGCCGGGGCTTTTCTGGCCCAAACACCAAAACAGCAAACTCCTCGTCGTATTCCTGCCCGCGCACGCGGTCGTAGAGCACCAGGGCCAGCGGGCGGTGCAGATCGCGCGGTTCCTCCATAAAAATCTCGTTGCGCAGGGTGATCTGCGGGCTGAGGGCAAGCGGGCCGGTTTCGAAAGCAAAGGTTGCAAACCAATCCTTAGCGCCACCGGTTGGCCTTGCGTCGATGAGGGTGAAGGGAACCGGCTGCCCGCGCATCTCAATCGCAAAGCGCTGCGATAGATACTCTTGGAGCACCGGCAAGGCCGCGTCGAGCGATGCTTCCAGCGCATCCGGGTCGTCAGGGATAGCGATGCCTAACCGCGCCTCAAGGTCGGCCAACGCGATCTCGAAACGCCCTGAAAGGCGATCGGTCTCGACATTGATCCAGACATAGTTCTCGTTCTCGGCATGGGCATAGAGCGCCGGGGCGACATTGACCCAGCACAGAGCCGCCATGAGCCACAGCACAGGCGCGCGGATGATTGATTTTGCCCCCGTGCCCATCGCTTGGCACCTCTCGCCTCAAAGTGTCCGCGCAACTTACGCGCACGCAGCCTCCAGAGCCACGGGTACGGCCCGCGATAGTTTCAAAAAATCGCCTAGTGTCAGTTCTCTGCCGCCCTACCTCATCGGAAACGCAGCTGCGCATGGCTTTCAGCGATTTTCTCGTTTTCAAACCGGACACAAAGTGACGATAACGGGACGATCCGTTCCAATGTAGGGCGCTATCGCTATGGAATTCACCACCCGGCCAGACCTGTTAGGCACCTTCGGCATGGTCGCCTCTACCCATTATCTGGCGTCGGCTGTGGGCATGAAGCTTCTCGAAGCGGGCGGTCGCGCAGCAGACGCAGCTGTCGGGATGGGGTTTGTGCTCAACGTGGTCGAGCCGCACCTGAACGGCCCCTTGGGTGAAGTACCGGCGCTTGTCCTTTCCGCTGGCCAAGACGCGCCCGAGGTGCTGTGCGGTCAAGGAACCGCGCCCGCCGGTGCCACCATTGCCCATTACCGGGGCGAGGGCCTCGAGATCGTTCCCGGATCGGGGCTGTTGGCAACGGTGATCCCGGGCGCGTTCGATGCCTGGATGGTGATGCTGCGCGATCATGGTCAGCTTTCGCTGCGCGCGGTGTTGGAGCCTGCGATCCATTACGCCAGCGCAGGGCACCCGATTTTGGCGCGGGTATGTGCAGAAATCGCCGAGCTTGCGCCGGTGTTTGAAACCGAGTGGCCCACCTCCGCGCCAGTGTGGCTCCCGGGCGGCAGCGCGCCGCGTCCTGGAAGCCTGTTTCGCAATGAGTCCTTGGGCGCGATGTTGGCGCGTATTCTGCGCGAGGCCGAGACGAAGAGCGGCCGAGAGGATCAAATCGAAGCAGCGCGCGATGCGTTCTATCGCGGTTTTGTGGCCGAGGCGATTGACACCTACCTGCGCGATGCCTGCGTCATCGATGCCACCGGACAGCGCCACAAGGGCGTTCTAACCGCCGACGATATGGCCGGGTGGCAAGCCCGCTTTGAACCGCCGCTGAGCGTCGACCACCGCGGTTGGCAGGTCTATAAACCCGGATTTTGGAGCCAAGGGCCCGCCCAATTGCAAGCGCTACGCATCCTTGAACACGACACGCTCGACGCACCGCTTGACGAAAGCGCGGTGCATCTGACTGTCGAGGCGCTTAAACGGGCTTTCGCTGATCGTGACACGTATTACGGCGATCCCGATTTCTTCGATGTGCCAGCCGCGCGGCTTTTGTCACGCGAGCATGCTGGCGCGCATCGCCAGGCAATCGGCGCATCCGCCAGCCTCGCCTTAACCCCCGGCGTGATTGAGGGGCACGAGGCACTGGCCGATGCATTCCTGGCCAATGTCGCCGCCCGCGATGTGGCGCCCCCGGGGATCGGGGCGGGCGAGCCGACCATGGCGCATTTGACCGACGCTAAGCGGGATACCGTGCATCTCGACGTGATCGACCGATGGGGTAACGCGGTGTCGGCGACGCCGTCAGGCGGCTGGCTCAAGTCGTCACCGGTCGTGCCGGGCCTTGGCGTACCGCTCAACTCACGCGCGCAGATGTTCTGGCTGGACGAGGGCCTGCCTACCTCGCTCGGCCCAGGGCGGCGCCCGCGCACCACCCTTTCCCCCAGCCTGGCACGAGGACCTGAGGGCGAGATCCTATGCTACGGCACACCTGGCGGCGATCAGCAAGATCAGTGGCAGTTGGCGCTGTTCCTGCGTCGCGTCCATGGGCAGATGAGCCTACAACAGGCAATCGACGCGCCGCTGTTTTTCACCGGCCATCTACAATCGAGCTTTTATCCGCGGGGCATCAATCTGGGCCATCTGATGGTCGAGCCAAACCTTGGTGCCGATGCAATCCACGCCCTGCGTCGGCGCGGTCATCGTGTAGACGTGGCGCAACCCTGGTCCATCGGGCGGCTGACCGCGGTTGAGCGTGGCGCCGACACTGTCTTGCGCGGCGCGGCGACGCCCCGACTGATGCAGGCTTACGCCATCGGGCGCTAGCGCAGCGAGACCTTTTGCCCCTCTTCGGCAGAGCGATAGAGCGCCGCCTCGATTTCAATCACCTCAAGGTATTCGCGAGCCGTGTTCTCCAGCGCACCCTGGTCGTTCATCGCAGCGATCACGTGACTCTGAAGCGCGTGGACGCAATCCCCAGCAAAACCGCGCCCGGTATCAGCGCCAAGCACTTGCTCCGAGGTTTTCGAGCCCTTGGCACGAAACGCGACGCTGCCATCACCGGCAAGGGTCAATGCCCCGGCCTCGCCCTCGATCAAGGCCTCACCCATGGTCAGGCGATGATTGTCGGCGACATGATCCATCAAGCGGTTGCCATCGAACAGCGTGCGCACCCCGTTGGGATGGTCGAGCAGGAAAAAGCCCGCATCTTCACCGGCAATCACCGGGTTTAACCGCCGCAGATCCGCGTAGGCGTGATCGGGATCGCCGAACAGAAAGCGGAACACGTCGATAAAGTGAACGCCCGTTTCATGGATCAGAAAGCGCGGCATCGTCTGAAAGTAGGGCTGCCGGTTAAGGTAGGCGTCGGGGCCTTGCCCATCACCTGGACGCAGGCGGAAGCCACATTGATAGGCTGCGCCGATACGCCCGTCGTCCAGTGCGCGCTTTATTTCTCGGAACCAAGGTTGGAACCGAAAGTTCTCATGCACGATCAGCGTCGCGCCCGCGGCTTCGGCCTCATCGGTGAGGGCGCGCGCCTCGTCCAAGTTCTCGCAGAACGGTTTTTGACAGATGATCCAGCGCACCCCATGCGCCAGCGCGGTGCGGATCGCCTCGGCATGGCCCGGGGGCGGCACGATGATGTCAAGAAGATCGGGCGTCTCCGCCTGCAGCATGTCTGCAAGATCGGTATAGACCGTGAGCCCAATAGCATCGGCCTTGGCGCTGTCGCGATCACAGGCGGCGACGGCGCGCGCCCCATCCATCCGCGCCCAGCTTTCATAGTGAAACTGGCTGAAATAGCCCGCCCCCAAACACGCGACCCGGATCATTGCTTCTCCATTGCTTGGCTCTGTCTCCCCTGCCATCGTTAGAATCCGACGAACGATCAGGGTCAATGGGAGGACAGGATGAGTGAGTGGGAAGTTTATGCAGTCAAATACGCCGATCGCAACACGCGGGTGCGGGCGGACAGCTTCTTGTTCGACGACCAACCCGCCACGCAACATCCGATGGATTACTTCGTTTGGGTGATGCGGCGTGGCGCTGAACTGATCCTGGTCGATACCGGTTACGATCAAGCCGAAGGCACATCGCGCGGCAGGCCAATTCAGGTAAATCCGGTTGACGCAATCGCCCCGCTCGGCGTCACGCCCGAGCACGTAACCGATGTGATCGTCACCCACATGCATTACGACCATGCCGGGGGCTTGCACCTCTTCCCCAACGCAAGGCTGCATATTCAGGCCGCGGAGATGGCGTTCGCGACAGGGCCGTGCATGTGCCACGATGTGCTTCGCTTCCCGTTCACCGCCAATCATGTGTGCGAGGCGATCAAGCGGCTCTACTCGGGCAAGGTCATTTTTTATGACGGCGACGGCGAGGTGGCCGAGGGCGTCACCGTGCACCGCCTGGGCGGCCATTCCCGTGGGCTGCAAGCAGTGCGGGTTCGGACCAAAGCAGGGTGGTTGGTGCTCGCCTCAGACGGGACGCACTTCTACGAGAACATGGCGCGCGCGATGCCGTTTCCCTTAGCGGTCGATGTGGAGGACATGGTCAAAAGCTTCGACATCCTCGATCAATTGGCCTCGCAGCGATCCCTGATTGTGCCGGGTCACGACCCAATCGTGCGCGACGTTTTCGATGCGGGCCCCGCACCTCACATCACCCGGCTCGATCCCGGACCGATTAAGCCGGTACCGCTATAGTATGGCGTTGACTTTTGCTCTGTAATATCTATTATATCTGTCATGACAGAAATTATCAGCACATCTGAACCAACAGCCAAAGAGCAATTCATCCTTTACTGGGGTGATATGGGCAGCCAATGGGGGGTCAACCGCTCGGTCGCGCAGATCCATGCGCTGCTGTTTCTAAGCGCCGCGCCCCTCAACGCCGAGCAAATCAGCGACGAGTTGGGCATTGCCCGTTCCAATGTATCCAACTCACTTAAGGAGCTGGTGGGCTGGAAGCTTATCCGCCGCGTGCCGATCCCGGGTGACCGCCGCGAGCACTTTGCCGCCGAGACCGATGTTTGGGAGATGGCCCTGCGTATCGCGCAGGGACGCAAGGAGCGCGAGGTCGACCCGGCGATTGAGGCGATCGAGGCGTGCCTGACCAAAGCGCGCGATGAGACCGAGCTTAACCCTGTCGCGCTTGAGCGGATGGAAGCGATGCATGACTTCCTGCAAACCGCCGACGGCTGGTACGCGCAAATGCTCAAAGTACCGACGTCTAAACTCAACCTGATGATGAAAATGGGCGACAGAATGGTAAGCCTGCTGAAGCCAAGATCGAAGAAGAAACCCTAAAAATTTTGACCGCATATTTCTGTATATACAGAAATGATGGATTGATAAGAAAGTGCAGAAAAATGAAGCACAAAGCGATCGCACCGCCGCCCCGTATTGATGACACGCGGTTCAACGGGCTTTTGAGCCACCGTGATTGGGCACGGCTCCCGGGCGCGATCAGGCGCCGGTTCGGCAAACGCTTCAGCCCGGGGACGAGCGTTTTGTACCGCGGCCTCGTCACCGACATGCAGATCTCGCGCATCGGCAGACTGTTGGCTCATTGCGCGCGCCTCATCGGCGGCCCGCTCCCTTTCGATCCAAGTAGCGTCAACCGACCGGCCATTGTCGCGGTAACCGAGGACACCGCCAGCGACGGCCAGTTTTGGATCCGCCAATACAACCGCCGCCAGGGTTTCCCGCAAGTCGTCCATAGCTCGAAGCGTTTTGCAGGGCCAACGGGGCTTGAGGAATATATCGGCAACGGCGTCGGCATGGCGCTGCGCGTCGAAACCGATGACGAGGCGCTTTACTTTGTCAGCGACCACTATTTCATCCAAGTCGGTCAGCGGCGCATCCCGCTGCCGCGTTGGATGAGCCCGGGGCGCCTTGTCGTCACCCACCGGCACATCGACGACACCCAGTTTCTATTTTCGCTGACCTTGCGCAATCGCTGGCTCGGCACGCTCCTGCATCAAGACGCACTGTTTCATGAGACACAGAGCCTGACAGAGATGTGAGCGCGGCCTAACCAGCCCGCTTGAGAAGAACGTCTCGTTTCAAAGGGCTCACGGGCCTTTGAGACATTGCAACTTGTATTTACCTTATTTTTTCGAAAATTCGCGGATTATGCCCTACGTTATGCGAAATTGGTTCGCACCGCCCCAAAGGAGCTCTTTATGACAGCAGCC
>JBCDGW010000045.1:0-24313 GCA_038750765.1 Pseudomonadota bacterium
GCGCCCGATGATCTCGCCAATGGATTTACGCGGATTAAGCGCCGTATCAGCCATCTGATAGATCATCTGCGCCTGGCGCAGTTGATTGCGGTCACGGTTGCGGTAATCCGGCGGGAGCGTTTGCCCGTTATGCTCAATGGCCCCTTGAATTGGTGGCAAAAGCCCTGTGATCACCCGCGCGGTCGTCGACTTCCCAGAGCCTGATTCACCGACAACAGCGACGGTTCTGCCTTTGTGAATGCTAAAGTTCACCTCGTGGAGGACTTTGACCCGACCATAGGCTGCAGTGACATTGTTGACCGAAATCACGGGAACGGCATCAGCGGGAGGCGCCGCTTTTGCTGGCCGCTCAAAGCTACGCACCGCCCATAGGCTTTTTGTGTATTCCTCTTGCGGCGCGGACAGCATGCGTTCGGTATCGGATTCTTCAACCTCGTCGCCCTTCAGAAGGACTTTGATCCGATCCGACATTTGCGCCACGACGGCCAGATCATGGGTGATATAGATGGCGGCGGTGTCAAACTGCTCAACGATGTTGCGAATGGCAGCCAAAACTTCGATCTGCGTTGTCACGTCAAGCGCAGTAGTCGGCTCATCGAAGATGATCAGGTCTGGCCGACACGCCATCGCCATTGCCGTCATCGCCCGCTGTAGCTGACCGCCGGATACCTGATGCGGATAGCGAAAGCCGATCTCATCGGGATTGGGCAGGCGCAGGCGATGATAGAGCTCGATACCGTCCGCCTCACTGTCGCTTCGGGAGGCAACCTTGTGCTGGACCGGCCCTTCCACATGTTGGTCAATCAAACGGTGGGCAGGATTGAAGCTCGCCGCTGCTGATTGCGCCACATACGCAATCCGACGGCCAAGCAGATCGCGCTTCACCGCTGCAGAGGCCCCAATCAGGTTGATGCCATCGAATTCGATGCTGCCGCGAGAGATGCGCACGCCGTCACGCGTATATCCCATCGCGGCGAGGCCAAGCGTTGATTTGCCCGCCCCCGACTCGCCGATGAGCCCGAGCACTTCACCCTTATTGAGGCTTAAACTGGCACCGTTGATGATCGGCAGCCATTCCTCATCGGAGCGGCCCTCAATCCATAGATCTTTGATTTCCACGAGCGGTGTCATCGCGTCACTCCAGCGGTATGATTTTGCTTATTCTTTCAGCCCGGAGGACTTGTGTAGCATCCAGTCGACGACAAAATTCACGCCCACAGTCAGCAGGGCAATTGCCCCAGCAGCCAAAAGCGGCGTGGTCGACGCCTGGGGTGCAAAAGAGGCGTAGCTGATGAATGGCGCGAGATCTCGCACCATGGTTCCCCAATCCGCGAGCGGTGGCTGGATACCGACGCCAAGGAAACTCAGCGATGAGATGGTGAGAAACACAAAGCAGAACCGCAGACCAAATTCGGCCAGCAGGGGTGCTGTCGCGTTAGGCAGGATTTCGCGGAAAATGAGATAAGCGAGGCCTTCGCCGCGCAGTTTAGCGGACTCGATATAATCCATCACGACAATATTGATCCCGACAGCGCGCGCTAGCCTGAATACGCGGGTGCTGTCGATCACAGCAATGATAATGATCATCGCGATTGTCAGCCCGGTTCCGTCGAACCAGGCGGATGCCACAGTGATCAAAAGCAGCGCGAAGATCAGTGACGGGATCGCCATCAGCGCATCGACCGCGCGAGACAGGATTTGGTCGACCCATCCACCCAAGGTCGCGGCGAGGAAGCCAAGCGAGCCACCAAGGAAGAAGGCCAGCAGCGTGGTCACGAAAGCAATACCCACGGTATTCCGAGCGCCATAGATCAAGCGAGACAGGATATCGCGCCCGATCTGATCAGTGCCGAGCAGAAAGTCAGGGTTGCCGCCGAGAGCAGGATTGCCCCCGGGCACCACGTTAGCCAGTGGAAACACCTGCTCTTGCCCGAAAGGTGCAAACAAAGGCGCAAAAATCGCGAGCGCCGCGTAGATGATCACGACCAGGACCCCAAATGCAGCGGTGAGCGGCATTGACCGAAACAGCTTACGCGTCGCCGAGGTGCCAACCATGCGACCGAGTTGGCGGAATAAAAACGCGGCGATGGCGAAGAGGATCAGACCTTCGACGGCGATGCGAAAGAAGAAGAATTTCACCGCCTCCGCTTCAGGCAGCGTGCGGGCGCGATAGTAGGTCCAGACAATGAACAATATCGCCGCGGCGGCGAACACATACCCAAACGCAACGGCATAAGGCATATCGCGAAATTTGGGGGCATTCGCGGTCAGGGTTTGGCCGACCAGCCGAAACAGCCATCCGCCCAGCGCGATCGCGGCGCCAAAGTACACCAGCTGCGCTAAAAACGGCATCGCGCCGACAACAGCCACGTTGCGCGCGATCAACCACGTGATGAGAACGACGGCCACGCCAGCAGCAATCGCAAGCGCGAGTGAGGTCAGCCCAGGCTCACCCCGGTTGGTCGGTTCCGCAATGGTCATTTTGGGTGCCTCAAACGGGGATTGGAGATGATCGACATGATATCGGCGATCAGGTTCAGCAGGATGTACGCCGCCGCGAAGATCAGGCAGCACGCTTGCACCACGGGAATGTCGCGGATCTTGACGCTGTCGACGAACAATTGGCCGATGCCAGGGTAGACGAAAACCACCTCAATAACGACAACGCCGGTGATGAGGTAGGCGAGGTTAAGCGCGACCACATTGATGATTGGCGCGAGGGCATTGGGCAGCGCGTGGGTGACGATTACCCGTATCGGGGAGATCCCTTTCAGCCGTGCCATCTCGATATAGGGCGACGCGAGCAGATTGATGATCGCCGCTCGTGTCATGCGCATCATGTGCGCGGTGACGACTAAAGTGAGCGTCAGTGCGGGCAAAAGCGTCATCTGCAACCGTGCCCCGAAACCCATACCGTCGCTGACCATGCTGAGAACGGGAAAGATCGGGTTTAGCACGGCGAGAAAAAGAATGAGCACGTTCGCGAGGAAGAACTCGGGGCTTGAGATCGACGTGAGCGTTGAGATGTTGGCGATACGGTCGAAGATCGAGTTTCGATAAAGCGCTGCCAAGATGCCCAATGTCAGAGACAGCGGCACCGCAATCATCGCGGTTACGCCTGCCAAAAACATCGTGTTGTAAAACCGAGGCGCTATCTGTTGTGCCACCGTCACCGGGCCCGCGCCGCTGTCCGTACCGACAAAACTCGTGAAGTTGGCTTGCGCAAAGCTGACCCCCAAGTTGCCGGTCAGCATATTCCCCATCCAGGAAAAGTACCGCGTGAAAGCGGGCTGATCCAATCCAAGATCACGGCGGATCGCAGCCACAGCCTCTGGCGTCGCTGACTGACCCAATATCGCTTGGGCGAAGTCGCCCGGGAGCGCATTTACCGCGATGAAGATGATGATTGAAACGACGACAAGGGTTACGACGCCCAACACCAACCGTTGAGCCACAATGCCTAGTACCGATGCCAAGAGGTGTCCCCCGTCCTGCTTGGCCCAAACGTACCCGATCAGTGCTCTATGTAAAGTCTAGCCTGCATAGAGGCTTGCGAGCCTACGATCACGCGTCAGGCTATCCATAATCCGCACCAGTTCTGCGGTGATGCCGGGTTCAGATAACGCATGGCCTGCGCGCCCGATCATCTCGATATGCGACCCCGGCCACGCCTTATGCAGCTTATACGCCGAGATCGGCGGACAAATCATGTCGTAGCGGCCCTGCACGATATGCCCCGGAATGCCGCTCAGGCGATCCATCCGGTTCAATATCTGATTGCGATCGTCCAAGAAGCCCGCATTCAAGAAGTAATGGTTTTCAAGCCGAGCAAACGCACGGGCGTAATCGGCGGGGCTTTCCCCTACCGGACCTGAATGATCAATGGAGGCAAGCGCGTTCTCCCACGCTGTCCATGCCCTTGCAAAGCGGGTCTCGGTAATGAGATCGCCGCAGAAGAGCCGACTGTTGTAGGCCTTTATCAGATCATCGCGCTCATCTTCCGGCACCAAGCTGGTAAAGTGCGCCCACAGCTCAGGAAAGAACTGGCCTGCGCCGCCCCCGTAAAACCATTTCAATTCGGGCTTGGTCATCAGGAAGACGCCGCGCAAAATGATCGAGGCGACCCGCTCGGCATTGGCTTGCGCATAGATGAGCGCGAGCGAGGCACCCCAGGATCCACCGAACAAGACCCACTTTTCGATCTCGAGGGTTTTGCGAATAACCTCGATGTCACGCACAAGATGCCAGGTGGTATTGGCGTCGATGCTGGCATGGGGCCGCGACCGACCACATCCGCGCTGATCGAACAAAACGATGCGATACACATTCGGATTGAAGTACCGGCGCATCGCAGGGCTGCATCCACCGCCGGGGCCCCCGTGCAGCACCAGTACTGGAAGACCGTTAGGATTGCCGCATTGCTCGACGTAGAGCCGATGGTCATCGCTCACCGGCAGCATCCGCTGATCGAACGGGTCGATTGGCGGATACAGATACTGATTGCTTCTGCGTCGGTCTGCGACCTTGTCCATAGCGAAGCTATATAGGCATCTATTCTGCGTCGTAACCCGGGAAATGGAATTGAAAGGCTAAGAATGGCCGCGCCTGACAGCACGATCGAACCCTCCGAGGTCGCCAAGTTTGAGGCGATCGCGAGCGAGTGGTGGGACCCCGAAGGCATGTTCAAACCGCTGCACATGCTCAATCCATGTCGCCTTGCGTATATCACGCAGCAGATCAGCGTGGAGTTTGACCGCGATCTTACGCAGCGCGATCCACTGGCTGGCCTGGATATCGTGGACATCGGCTGCGGCGGCGGTTTGCTCTGCGAGCCGATGGCCAGGCTTGGTGCCACCGTGGTGGGCATCGATGCAGGGGCGGGCAACATTCCGGTCGCGCAACTTCATGCGGCGCAATCCGGTTTGGACATCGATTACCGCAACACCACCGCGGAAGACTTGGCTGCAAGCGGCGCACGCTTCGACGTTGTGCTGAATATGGAGGTGATCGAACATGTCGCTGATCCGCAAGCGTTCATCGATGCGAGCGCGCTTTTGCTCAAGCCAGGCGGCTTGATGATCACGTCGACACTGAACAAAACAGGCAAAAGCTACGCGTTGGCGATCATCGGTGCGGAGTATGTGATGGGATGGCTGCCCAGGGGCACGCATGACTGGTCAAAATTTGTTGCCCCAGACAGTTTGGCGGACATGGTGGAACGGTCTGGCATCGAACCGATTGATCGCAAAGGCTTCGTTTTTGATCCTTTTCGGTGGGATTGGTCGCTTTCAAGTCGGGATCTTTCGGTGAACTACGTGATCACCAGCGTGAAGCGGCCTGGGTCAGCCACCTAGGTCCGGCTCATCCAGGCTAGAGCGGATCAGGCGCAGGATCGGCAGCACCGCGCGGACATTCTCGGTGCCCACAGCGCTGATCAGTTCGGAGATAACTGGCGCAACACTCTCAAAAGCTTCGTCGCAGGCGCGACGCCCAGCAGGACTGATAGCCACAAACTTGCGCCGGCCATCATCCCAATCCGGTCTGATATGCACAAAACCGGACCAGGCGAGCTTGTTGACTGTATTGGTCATCGCCCCGCGCGTGACGTGAAATGTGCGGGCGAGTTGACCCGGGGTTTTCTCCACTTTCGACTTCGCCAGGTGGTTGAGTACCGAGAAATGATTCAATTCCATGCCACGCGGCAAAACGCGCGCCAGTTTTGCGCGCGCCAGTTGGTCAGCCATGAAGATTTCGCTGAACAGAGCAACCGATAGGTTTTCGGCCTCATCCGTCATGGCGAAGCTGGTAGGGACGATCATGCGAGAGAGAAGGCAAGCGTTTTCGCGTCTGTCTCACCGCATCTAAGTCGAGATTTACGAGCGTGACGCCAGGATCAGTGCCACCATCGGCTAGGATCGTGCCCCAAGGATCGACCGCCAAGGAATGGCCGTGGGTTTTGCGCGACTTGCCACGGCTTGCTTGGTGCTCATCGCATTGCGCGGCAGCGAGAACAAAACAGCCGTTCTCGATCGCCCTTGCACGCAAAAGCGGCTCCCAATGGGCGGCGCCAGTCACTGGGGAGAACGCCGCTGGAACAAGAAGGATCTCCGCGCCCGCCTTAGCCAAATCGCGAAACAGATGCGGAAATCGCAGATCGTAACAGATCGCCATGCCGATCGTCGCGAAAGGGGTACGCACCGCGCGCGCATTTTCACCGGGCCGATAGCCATCTGATTCGCGGTAGCTCTCCTCGGCATCGATATCCACATCGAACATATGGACCTTGTCATAATGTGCCGCGATCTCGCCCTGATGATTGATGACAAACGAGCGGTTGGCGAACCGGCCGTCCGTGTCGGCGGTCTTCAAGCCGAGCGATCCGATGGAAATCCACACCTGCCGTTCTCGGGCAACCTCCATTAGCGCGGCGAGCGTCGGATCATGTTCTTGCAGAACCAAGACGTCTTGCTGGTGCCGTCGGCTGGTCGAGACACAATTGGTAACCTCCGGCGTCAGGATAAGGTCCGCACCCTGATCCGCCGCCTCGCAAACACGATCAACGGTGATAGGCAGGTTTGCGAGTGGGTCATCACTCGATGACAATTGCACCAAGCCGATGCGCATCGCGCAAAACCCTACGCCGTCAAAAGCGCGTCGAGCTTCCCGGCGCTTTCGAGCGCATGCAGGTCATCGTAGCCGCCCACATGTGTCTTGCCGATAAAGATCTGCGGAACCGTGCGGCGGCCGGCGGCCCGCTCGATCATTTCGCTGCGACGCTCTGGCGCTTTGCTTACGTCGATTTCATGGAACGCGACGCCTTTGCCAGACAACAGACGTTTGGCGGCATGACAGTATCCGCATAGCGGCGACGTATACATTTCGACTGGCTTCACCGTGACCCCCATCAATAGGCTGTTGGCACAATGTAGGGGTCTTTCACGGCGCGGGCTAGGGTTAGCACCTGCACATTCCTCGCGCCGACTTTCCAGGCCGCTTCTGCGCATGCGGCGAGTGTTGCGCCGGACGTCATCACATCGTCGATGAGCACAATCGATTGACCAGCGATCAAGTCACCCGCCCGATCTGTCGCCGAGATCGCATCAGAAAGGTTGCTAAAGCGTATCTCCAAAGACTTTCCGTGCTGAGGCGGCGTGCGCCTGACCCGTTGAAGGCAACCGGGTTCGTACCTGGCGCTGGTGATGTTGGCGAGCGCTCGCGCCAAGATCGCGGCTTGGTTATAGCGACGATAGAGCAACCGCGTACGATGTGTCGGCACGGGAATAAGCAGGTCGGCGTCGTCTAGCACAGGGTGCCCTGCCCGCAGCAGCCACTGCGCCGCCGGCCGGGCCAATTCAAGCCGGTCGCCATGTTTTAGACTGAGGACAATCTTGCGCGCAGTCCCGCTATACTCGAAGACCGCCCTGCCTTTCGTCCAGGGCCGCGCAATGGCCGTGCAATCATCGCAAATCTCGGGCTCGTCGGAGGCCTCCCCTGGCAACGGTGTACCGCACAAGTCACAAATCGCCCCTTGGATAAAAGGCGTCTCAGACCAGCACGCCCCACAAAGCGCGAAATCCTCCGCAACAAAAGCATTGCATGAGAGGCATTGAGGCGGAAAAGCCAGCCGCACAATTCTTTGCAATCCCATTTCTCTCCCCTATCTTGTTGGGTCGCAAGGAGACAGCGTTGCATCTAATCAGTCACCCAGCTTCCCGCCGCTCGTCGGTGCGGTCACAAAGCACTTTGTGCGGCGGCCATGTTAACGTCGCCTTAACCGCGTTCGGTTGTGTGCCGCTTTGTCGAAAGTGGCGTTTGTGATACGGGAGCGGCAGGCGGCACCGCATGCTCGGCTTCGCCGGAGCGGCACATTGGCGCCATTGGTGACATCGGCAATGTCTTTATCTGTCAGACACGCAAAGGACGCGCGATGAAAGACGAGGCGCTACTACAAACGACAACGCCGCCCGGCCACCCAACGGTCACGCGTCAGAAGGTCGGCATATTGCTGGCAAATCTCGGCACGCCGGACAATTACGATTACTGGTCGATGCGGCGCTACCTCAATGAGTTTCTCTCCGACCGTCGCGTGATCGATTATCCGGCGTGGAAATGGCAGCCCATCCTGCAGCTTCTCGTTCTAACGAAGCGGCCCTTCTCCTCAGGCGCGGCGTACAAGTCTATTTGGAACGAAGAAGCGGGTGAAAGCCCGTTGATGACCATCACCAAGGCCCAAACCGAAAAAATGACGCAGCGTTTGCATGACCGCTACGGCGATGAGGTCGTGGTTGACTTCTGTATGCGCTACGGCAACCCGTCGACGGAAAGCGTGTTGCAGAAACTGCTCGATCAGGGCTGTCGTCGGATTCTGTTTTTCCCGCTTTATCCGCAATATGCGGGGGCGACGACGGCGACTGCTAATGATCAGTTTTTCCGCGCAGTGATGAAGGCCTCGTGGCAGCCGTCGGTGCGCACCGTACCGCCTTACTTTGATCATCCAGCTTATGTTTCGGCGTTGGCAGACTCAGTTGAGCGTGGCCTGGCAAAGATGGATCAGATGCCGGACGTGATTTTGGCCTCCTACCATGGCCTGCCCGAGCGATACCTGCTCGAGGTTGGCGATCCGTACCATTGTCACTGTCAGAAAACGACGCGCCTGCTTCGGGAGCGGCTCGGCTGGCCAGCGGAACGCGTTATCACTGCGTTCCAATCGCGGTTTGGCCCGGAAGAGTGGCTTAAGCCCTACACCGTGGAAGAGGTGGCGCGGTTGGCCGAGGCGGGTAAAAAGCGGATTGCAGTGCTTGCTCCAGCGTTTTCAGCGGACTGCATCGAAACGTTGGAAGAGATCAACGAAGAGATCAAAGAGAGCTTCGAAGAGGCTGGCGGCGAAGAGTTTACCTACATCCCCTGCCTCAATGACGACGACGCCCACATCGCGGCGCTTGGTCAAGTGATCGACGAAAACCTTGAAGGTTGGCTGTAGATACCGCCTAAGAAGCAACTCGTCGCGACAGAAAAAGGCGGCAGACTGGCTGCCGCCTCTGATCTGAGCCTTGCGCGCTAGAAACTAGTCTACAGCTGCGGCAATAAGGATCAGGAAGAAAAGCGGCACAAGAATGCCGTGGTTTGACGTAGCCGCGGCCTCTTCAACCACCACCTTCGGTTCTACAACCACCGTCTTTTCGAAATTGCCAGCAAAGGCTGTCGACGCGAATGCCGCGAAGGCAGCAGCAAGTGCGACTTTTTTCATCTTTGGCCTCCAGAAGTCTTCTATTTGTACCCTAGGATACACGTGGCTCATACCACGAGCCCCGTATATCTTCAGTAAGCAGCTTTACGCCATGAAGGCAAATCCGTGTGCGTCGCGCTACAAGGTTCACTTAGATATCGTCAAATAAGCAACACTTGGGTGCCGACCCGGGTGAGCGCAAACAGCTCAGCAATGTGCTCATTGTACAAACCTACGCAGCCGTTGGACGACTTGCGGCCGATTTTGCGCGTATCGTGCGTGCCATGGATCCGGTAATAGGTCCACGAAAGATAGAGCGCATGGGTGCCCAGCGGATTGTCGGGGCCCGGCCCAACGTAGTCCGGCCACTCTGGATTGCGTCGCTTCATGTTTGGCGTCGGCCGCCATGATGGCCCCTCCACCAGACGCGTCACGCGCGTACGGCCGCGGCGGGTAAGATCCTCGCTCAGCGGAATTGACGTGGGATACAGCTTATACACAGTCTGATCTTCAGACCAAAAGTGGAGCGCCCGCGACTGGATGTCCACAAGAATGGCGCCGTTGCGCGTGTTGGAGAAGTACGTCCGCCAGTCTATCGAGCGAAAGCTGGACGTGTTGCGCTGCGCGGTCTCGAGGCCGTTCTCGTACAAGACCGTGCCTTGCGCGATCGCTGGAGACAGCAGACTGGCCGAACTGGCGGCCAAGCTACTGCCTAGAAAGCCGCGTCGCGTGATGGTGCGTTTCAGGGTTGGTTTCATGTCGCAAAAGCCTATTCGTGAAATCACCCAGTGGGTTTATGGTTTGTGTGCCGCATTTCAAAATCAAAGAAACGCGAGTGCGAATTTTTGCCGATGTTCGATTTGATACGCTAGCACGTTCAAGTTATTGCAATAATCAGGCAAGAATGGGGTAAAGAGCAATGCGGGCACATGTTCTATCCGTACTATTCGGCGCGATTCTGCTGGCGAGTTGTGGCCCAGCGACAACGACTCTGCCAGATGGCTCGACGCAATCGGTCTATCGGCTGAGTAACAGCGCTCAGGGACGGGTGCAGATTCGCATGCTGGACGGCGTCAACGCGTTGCGCGCGGCGTCAGGGCTGGGCGAGGTGAGCCTTGATTCGTCGTTGAATGCGGCGGCGGCCACCCATTCGCGCGACATGTCCGTGCAAAACCGCCCTTGGCATTTCAGTTCCGACGGATCTTCTCCGGTCGAGCGGGCCCAGCGCGCTGGCTACAGGCGTACGCTGCTTGGTGAGAATATCTCGGAATCCTATGAGACCGAGCTGCAAACGCTCTCAGCCTGGATGCAAGCCCCGGAAACCAAAAATCTGATCATGAACCCGGTCGCAGAAGATATGGGCTTTGCGTTCTATCAAGAGAACAGCGGCAAAATCTGGTGGACGCTTGTGTTGGGCGGTGGCCCTGCGGGCACGCCAATTTCCCCGACACCCCCCGCGATCACAGCACCGCCCGAGGAGCTTCAGGGATAGATATCGATCACCGTACCGTTTTGCACCATCGCGTAGATCCACTCCATCTCATCGTTGGGCACCGCGATACAACCGGCTGTCCAATCAGCCCCGCGCTTCCCGATCAACGGCGCCTGACCATGGATGAAAATGTCGCCGCCTGGACTGCGCCCTGCGGCACGCGCCACCTCGACGTCCTGCGGGTTAGGGTACGAGATACCTAATGAAAGGTGAAAGCTTGAGTTCGGATTGCGCCGGTCGATGAGGTACCGCCCTTCTGGCGTTCGCCCATCCCCCTCGAACCTTTTGTGACCGCCTGGCGCAAAGCCGAGCTCAATCTCATGCTCAACAAGTACGGCATCGTTGTGCATGAGGTACATTTTTCGAGCGTCTTTATAGACCACCACCCGCGTGACCTCAGGCCCGTCATAGGTTTTGAACTTCGAACTGCATCCCGACAACGCCACCATTGCTGCAATAAGAACCAGCCATTTTGACATTTGCGCCTGCCCCGCGTCTAGCTTCACAAATCATACAATACCCAAAGGGTTACGCTTTGGATAGCCCGGTCGAATTAGCCTTTATCCTGTGCGCTCTGCGATAGTTGTTTTTCAATCGCGATCAGACGCGACAACACCTCATCGCGGTAAGTCTCGGTCGCCTCATTGGCCTCCGTTTGATGCGCGTCTTGCATAGAATTCACGATTAAACCGACGATGAGGTTAACGACGGCAAACGTCGTGACCATGATGAAAGGCACGAAAAACACCCACGCATAGGGGTAGACATCCATCACCGGGCGCACGATCCCCATCGACCAGCTTTCGAGCGTCATGATCTGAAAGAGCGAATAAGCGGACCTGCCGAGATCACCAAACCAGACCGGGAAGGATGGGCCGAAAAGCTTGGTCGCCATCACCGCGCCGATATAGAAAATCAACGCCATAAGCAGGAAGACCGAGGCCATACCGGGCAGCGCGGTCACGAAGCCTTCTACCACCCGGCGCAGGCGCGGTGCGGCGCTGATAACGCGTAGCACGCGAAGGATACGCAAGGATCGCAAGACCGTTAGGGTCTGCGCGCCAGGTACCAGCGATATCGCGACGATTGCGAAATCAAACAGGTTCCAACCATCTCGGAAAAACCGGCCACCATACGCAAGCAACTTGGCCGCCAACTCAATGACGAAGATCGCAAGACAGATCCGATCGAGGAATACAATCAGCGGACCAGCCTGCGTCATTGCTGTTTGCGAGGTCTCCAGGCCCAGGATGATCGCGTTGAATATGATAACGCCGATGATGAAATTGCGCGTCGAGGCGCGTTCAAGCCACGCAATGAGAGCAGGTCTGAATTCCATGATCAGATTTCCTTGTGCCAGGCATGGGGAGTGAGATCACTCAGCCGCCTCGGCAGTAGCAAGAAAACCGCCCGATTGCCGATCCCAAAATCGAGCATAGGCGCCATTCATACCCGACAGCGCGCGATGACTTCCGTCTTCAATGATCCGCCCGTCATTGAGGACGACGATCCTATCCAATTGCGCGATGGTCGATAGACGGTGGGCGATTGCGATCACCGTTTTACCGTCCATCATCCGGCCCAAAGTATCTTGGATCGCCGCTTCTACTTCGCTGTCTAGCGCGCTCGTTGCTTCGTCGAGCACCAGGATCGGCGCGTCTTTAAGGATGACCCGAGCCAAAGCGATACGCTGACGTTGGCCACCGGACAACTTTACGCCGCGTTCGCCGAGGTACGCGTCATACCCTTTGCGGCCTTTATGGTCTTCTAACCCTACAATAAACTCGTGCGCCTCAGCTTTCTTGGCGGCTTCGATCACCTCATCGAGGCTCGCATCTGGGCGCCCATAGCGAATGTTGTCAAACGCGGTGCGGTTAAACATGGCGGTGTCTTGGGTGACCATACCGATCTGGGCACGGAGGCTTTCTTGAGTAACCTCGGCGATGTCTTGACCATCGATGCAGATCTTGCCGCGCTCCGGGTCATAGATGCGCAGAAGCAGCGACACCAACGTGGATTTGCCGGCCCCTGAGGCGCCGACGAGGGCGAGCTTTTGTCCTGCCGGTATGTCAAGCGACACGCGGTCAATGCCCCCGCTCTGCCGCCCATAGGAAAAGGCGACGTCGTCAAAGCGGATCGCGGCGGCAGGGACCACAAGCGCGTGCGCCTGGTCTTTATCGTAAATCCGATCGGGCGGCGCGAGCGTGTTGATGCCGTCCTGCACCTCGCCAACGTGGCTATAAATCCCCATCAACGTAAAGCTGATCCACCCTGTCATCTGCGCCAATCGGATGGCGACTGCACCCGTCGCGGCGACATCTCCGGGCGAAATCCCAGAGCTTCGCAACGCGACGGCCATGGTCACCAACGCAATCGGCAAGACGCCAGCGATGAAGATAAGCCCAAACCGAAACAGCGTCTGGACCTCGCCAAACTCCAGCGCGCGTTCGCGAAGATCACCCATCGCGCCGAGCGCTTTGTCATCCTCATGCTGCGCTTGCGCGAAGAGCTTGACGGTTTTGACGTTGCTGATCGTATCGACCACTTGCCCCGAAACCATCGCCTTGGCTTCTGCCCTGGCAGCGGCACGGCGACGGATGCGCGGCAGCATGACGGCAAGAAAGCCCAGATAGCTCGCGAACCAGCCTGCAAAGACCAGGAGCATCCATGGGCTTATCGAACCCAGCAGGAAGGCGGTTCCCAAAACCGTTGCCAGGCCGAAGGTGATCGCATTGACAGTTTCGACGACAATCTCGGTCAAAGATGTCGAGGCTTGCACCTGTTTTTGCGCGATGCGGCCAGCAAAATCATTGTCGAAGAACGTCACCGACTGTCCCAGTGTCCAGCGGAACAGCCGAGCCAAAACCTGACTGAAAATGTTGGGAGCAATCATCACCGATTGGGTAATCGCCAGACCGCCGAAAAGGAGCGGCCTCACGATGAGCAGGACGACGACCGAAAGAATTATGATCCCAGCGTGGTCCGCCAGAAAATTCGCCTCGGTCGTATCGACAGCGTCAACGATGGCCCCGAGCAGGTAAATCGACAAAACCTCGGTCGCGCCGCTGAGAATGGAAATCGTGATGCCGATCCAGATCACCGGCCAGCCGCCACGCAATGCCCACGCTAAGAAGCGGCCGAAACGGTCTGGCGGCGGCCCGTCCGCCGGGACCCGGAAATCGATGAAGTCACCGGCGCGGTTAAGCATTTTGCGAAGCAGCGCCCTCATTCGGCAGCCGCTTCCGTTGCCAGAAAGCCGCCAGACTGGCGATGCCAGAAGCTCGCGTAGAGCCCGTTTTTCTTCAGCAGTTCCGCATGCGTGCCGTCCTCGACAATGCGCCCGCCATCGAGCACCACAATTCGGTCAAGCCGGGCAATCGTCGACAGCCGGTGCGCGATAGCGATCACGGTTTTGTCCTGCATCATGCCGTACAGCGTCTCCTGGATCGCGGCTTCCACCTCGCTGTCGAGCGCGCTGGTGGCTTCGTCCAGCACCAGGATTGGCGCGTCCTTCAAGATAACCCGGGCCAGGGCGATACGCTGCCTCTGTCCGCCCGAGAGCTTTACGCCGCGCTCCCCAACATGCGCTTCAAAACCGCCCCGTCCTTCCGGGTCTTCGAGGTCGTGGACGAACTCAAGCGCCGAAGCTTGCTCGGCCGCAGCGCGCATTTCCGCGTCAGTCGCGTCGGGCCGCCCGTACAAAATGTTGTCGCGCACGGATCGGTGAAGCAAGGCGCTATCCTGCTGCACCATCCCGATCGCACCCCGCAGACTGTCTTGCGTGACGTGGCGGACATCCTGCCCGTCAAGCCGGATAGAGCCACGCTCGGCGTCATAGAAGCGCAACAAAAGCTTAACCAAGGTAGACTTACCGGCGCCTGAGCGGCCAACAATGCCGATGCGTTCCCCCGGTCGGATTGTCAGCGACAGATCACTCAGACCGCCGCTCTCTCGACCATAATGATGCGTCACTTTATCGAAAACGATCTCACCGGCGCCCCTCATAAGGGGCTTTGCCTCGGCGGTATCAATAAGCGTGATCGGCTGGGCAATGGTCTCCATGCCCTCAGCCACCACGCCAAGCGAGCGGAAAAACGTCGATATCGCCCACATGATCCATCCGGTCATAGCGTTAAGACGCAGCGTCAACGCAGTCGCAGCCGCCACGATACCAATCGAAGCCGTGCCAGCCATCCAAAGCGCAATGGCCCAGCCCACGACACCGACGATCAGCAGCCCGTTGAGCAACACGAGCGCCACATCCATGATCGTGTAGAGCCGCATCTCAGTCCCGAAGGTCTTTCGCGTCTCCTCGATCGCCTCTTTGGCGTAATCGAGTTCACTGTCGTGATGCGCAAAGAGCTTGACCGAGTGGATGTTGGTATAGCTATCGACGACGCGACCCGTCACCTTTGAGCGTGCATCGGAGGCCGCCTTCGATGCGGGGCCCACGCGGCGCATTGTCCAGCGAACAAGCACTGCATACAGCGCGAACCAAATCAACAGCGGCACCACCAAGCGTGGGTCTGCATCGAGCAGCAGAATGGCCGCGCCGACCAGATAAGCCAGCGCGAAGGTTAAGGCGTCAAACACCTGAAAAATCGCATCGCCTGCTGAGGTTGGCGTTTGCATGATCCGGTTGGCAATGCGTCCTGCAAAGTCGTTCTCGAACCAACCCACAGATTGCCGCATGACCTGTCGATGCGCCCGCCAACGCACCAACGCGCCAAAATTCGGAAGGATGGCGTTGTTGAGGACCAACACGTCGAGCGCTTGCACCAGCGGCCGGATGAACAGCACGAACAGGGCTGCGAGGATCAACTCGGTGCCGTAATCTGCCCAAACCTGAGAGGGCGTCCCGCTATTGAGCAGGTCAACGACGCGTCCCATGTAGAAAATCAGCGTGATCTCGACGGCGGCGACCAGCACCGACAAAATCCCGGCCACCCAAAACACACGCCGAAACGGCTGCGCATATTCGAGCAAAAACGGCAGCAGCTTCTGCGGCGGACGATCACGCGCCGGATAAGATCCGTACGGATCAATGAGGGATTCGAAGTAGCGAAACATCAGTGAGTCTCTGGCTCAGGGCCTCGATATAGGCTCTCGCCAATCGGAATGAAACGGCGACAGTGCGACCGCTAAAAGGAGAGTAGGGCGTCGCGGCGCATCGTGAAGTCAGAGGCGATCCAAATCGCCTCCAGCCGCCGCAATTCAGCTCCTAGTTCGACACCGGAAAAGCGCGGCATTATATCAGCGGCGCTAATCGGGAACGTCGCTTTGGCGCCTCTTTCTGCCGCGGCGATATCTTTCGGCAGGTTTTGAGCATCGCTATAAACACCGCGGAGGATCAACGCGTCTTGAGCGGTTTGGTACCCGAGGCGATAGCCGATTTCGGCGGGTAATCGCGTGGAAAAAGCCGCTGTTTGAATGTCATCGACTTCCTTTGCGTCAGCCTTGCTGAGCCTTAACCTCGCACGAAAATCAGTGCGGCCAAGAGATGCTAACCGCCGTGTCGCGCTGGGCGCCAACCGGTTATGCTTCTCAAGCTGCACCAGCGCGCCCAAATCCTTGGCTGAGGCGCCAGGCAAGATCCGCTCCAGCCCACCGGTTTGCGCGAAAGCCGCCATCGCTGGCGCGGGGTCTGGGGATTGGAGCAATTTGGTCAGCTCATTACCAATGCGTTCCTTGGAAAGTTGGTACAGCCCATCGGCCAATTCTGTGCACGCCGCCAAACCTTCGGCATCCAAGCCGTGTTCAGCGTCACCGTACCAAGCGAAGAACCGGAAAAAGCGAAGAATACGAAGGTAATCTTCACGAATTCTCGCGCGCGCGTCGGCAATAAACCGGATGCGGCGCGCCAAGACATCTTGCAACCCACCCAGCGGATCAACGACATCGCCGCTTGGCTTTGCATAAAGCGCGTTCATCGTCAGATCACGGCGCAGGGCGTCGTCCTCGATACGGTCCGCAAAAGCGATGACCGCGCGGCGTCCATCCGTCTCTACATCGCGGCGAAACGTGGTTATCTCAAACGGCATTTGCTCGATGACAACGGTCACGGTGCCGTGCTCAATGCCGGTTGGCACGACATGAAACCCGCTTTCCTCAGCCGCTTTCATCACTGCGTCCGGGCGCGCGTTCGTGGCGATATCGATGTCGCTGACATCTGTTCCTAGCAGCGTGTTTCGCACGCAACCGCCAACGAAAAACGCCTGCGCCCCAGCATCGACGAGCAGCGCGCATGCCGCTTGTGCGCGTGGATCTTCGAGCCAGTCTGCCTTTAGCCGCATCGGGCGTATCGGTCGGCAAGACCACGCAAGATCCGCGCCGTCGCGCCCCAAATATAGTATGGGCCGTACGGGACCGTGAAGAACGCACGTCTGCTCCCCCGCCATCGCCGAGACTGAACCGTAAAACGCGGTTGGTCCGTGACGTGATCGAGCGGTACCACGAATACCTCGTCCACCTCATTCGGCTCAGGCACTGGCGAGAAGCTTCTCGGTAGCCATGCGAGGACCGGTGTCACGTCAAAGCCGGTAACCGTGCGATGAGATGAGAGTGTTCCGAGCACATCGACAGCGTCGGGAGATAGGCCAATTTCCTCGTGGGCCTCGCGCAATGCAGCATCGACCACCGTTGCATCACCGGCATCGAGTTTACCGCCCGGGAACGCGATCTGACCCGGATGGTGCTTGAGCGCCGAAGAACGCTTCGTCAAAAAAACATCAATGCCCGTCTCAGAAGGCGTGCATACGATTAAGACACTCGCGGCGCGGGCCTTCATCTGGGCGGGAAATGTACCTGGGTTTAGGTCAAAATCAGACGATGGTTCGGACCCAAGCGCAATCGCGCGCACCAACCGGTCGCGCACGTCATTGGACACGGCGCTCCTCCTCAGCCTCAAAGCCGAGTGTGGCAGGATCAAACTCATAATGCGCACCACAAAACTGGCAATCCGCGGTGACAATACCCTCGTCAGTCGTCATATGGGCGATGTCCTTGGCCGAATAGATAGAAAGGCTCTGCCGCACTTTCTCCGGCGAGCAGGTGCAACCAAACCGCACGGCTTGTTCGGGAAAGACCCGCGGCGCTTCCTCGTGAAACAGCCTTACCAACAGCTCGGAAGGTTGCAGCGACGGTCCGATCAGCTCAAGAACGTCGGTCGTGTCCAAAAGCACGTTTGCCCGGTTCCAGTTTTCCTTGTCGTCGCCTTGGACGATATCCGCCGCCTGCAGCAAGCCATCCTGGCCCGACCCGCCATCGGTCGCAAACGGCGATGCTTCTGGAATGTGCTGCAGCATGATGGCACCGCCGCGCCACCCTTTGCCGACGCCAGGCAGAGCAGACTCGCCATAGCCCAAAATAAAGCGTGTCGGTAACTGCTCAGACTGTGCAAAATACGTCTCTGCACAGGCCGAAAGCGAGCCGCCGGCAATCGGCGTTATCCCCTGATAGGGCACCATATCGCTGCCCTGATCGATGAGGATAGCGAAGTAGCCGCTGCCGATCTGAGAAAAAGGCTCGGTGTCGGCGCGCAAGCGGTCCGGATCGAAGCTGGCATAAGCGCGCATCGTTGCCGGTTGCCCTTGTGCTGACGGAGCAAAGAAATCGGTCGCGATCAAACGCGCAGGGCCGTCACCGCGAACCTGTAGCGACAGCTTCCAACGAAGCTTGATGGCTTGACCAATAAGCGCTGTCAGAAGGACTGCCTCGCAGACAAGCGCCTCAATAGGTGCGGGGTAATCATGTTGGGCGAGCACATCTTCAAGCACACCGTTTAAGCGCGCGAACCGGCCGCGGATATCACAGCGGTCAAGCTGAAACGGGAGGACCGAATCATCCCCAACAATCTCTGTGTCGCGCGCCATGCGTGCTACCTTACCCTCGATTTCTCCGTCACGCGTGCATATAGCCACGAAACCGATGCAGCAAAGGCATAGGACTTATGATCAGACGGTATGATGAGCCTGTTCGCAACGAAATCAGATACGTCCACCGACCGGGCGCCTATGTGATTTTACCGCTTAACGGGCGCCTTCTTTTGACCCATCAAGCAGAACCGATCCCAGAATTTCAGCTTCCTGGCGGCGGGATCGACCCCGGAGAATCGCCCATTGCCGCGCTGCATCGCGAGGTTTTCGAGGAAACGGGCTGGCGCATCGGCTATCTGCGCCGGCTAGGGGCGTATCGGCGATTTGCATATCTTCCAGAACTCAAGATCTGGGCCGAGAAAGTATGCAGTGTCTATATCGGGCGCCCAATTAGACGCTACGGGCCGCCAACCGAGCCACATCACTCCGTCTTTTGGATGGCGCCCAAGGTAGCAGTAGATGTGTTTGCCAATGCGGGCGATAGCGCCTTCGTCAAGCGTGCGCTTGACGTTTGATCAGCGCCGCGGACACGTCGTCATCGAGATCGGGCTTTTCGCTAAACTGCACAAGATGCTCACGTACGTTGTCAAAGACCGCTTGGCCTTCCGTCGCGTGCTCAACCCGAAGCGTTTTCGCCAAACCAGCCTCGCCCAAAAGCTCACCGCCGGGATTCATACATTCGGTTATGCCGTCAGAAGCGATAAAGAGCCGACTTCCAGGGGATAGCGTGATACGGGTTTCGACATAGGACGCATCCGGAATGAGCCCGATGGGAAGGCCGCCTTCGCCGACGAAGCGCACCGATCCATCTGCATCCTGAAGCGCCGGATGCGGGTGACCTGCTTGCACAAAATCAACCGCGCCGTTTCGGATGTTTACGCGGGCAAGAGCCATCGTGAAATACTGATCCGTCTCCATTTCCTCAGTGACAATCGTATTCAGTCGTCGCGCCACGTCCGACGGGCTTCGCATTGTTGGGCTACCATCTGACGTGCTGCTGATCGCAACATTATGGTTGGGGCGCGCCCCTGATAGGTACCCAGCGATCCGGGCGGTCATTAAGGCGGAGGCAATTCCATGCCCCGAGACGTCGATTGCAAACACGCAAAACTCCGCCTCGTTCACGCCAAACATACCGACCAGATCACCGCCGACGCGCCCAGCGGGTAACAGCGCTAGAGAAACCGCGAAATCGCCGAAAGATGCATGACGTTCGGGTACCAGCGATTGCTGCAACTTCCGCGCCTCGAGCAGGTCGTGATCCAGCTTGAGATGCAGCTCACGCATCTCATCGAGCGTGGCGCTGATCATCCGGTTTTTCTTGGAGAGTTCGCGCTGAATAGAGACGATGCGTTGGCCCGCTCGAATGCGCGCCAGCAATTCGTTTTGGCTCACGGGTTTGGTAAGAAAGTCATCCGCGCCCGCGTCGAGACCATGCGCCACGTCCTGCTTTTGGTCTTTTGACGTTAGCAGAATGAAATAGCTAAACCGCGCGCGCGACTGCCGGCGTAGGGCACCGCATAGCTCAAGGCCGCTCATCCCGGGCATCATCCAATCGCACAGGACCACGTCCGGGCGCTCGGTCGCCGCAATATCCAGCGCGGCCTGGCCGGAACCAGCTGAAAAAACGCAAAACCCGTGCCTTTCGAGAATCCGCGACAGGAGCAACCGTTGGCCCAAGCTATCATCGACGACCAACACCGTCGCCGGTGCGTCCGCCCGAGGCTTGCGGTCAGACATACTTGTGAGCGTTGACAAAGGACCCTCGTGATGCGCGCGCCCTTGGTACCGCTACGGCGTTAACAAGCCGCTAAATTTCGCGGCAGCGCCGTCAGGCAAAGGATTTAACGATATGATGACAGGTTCCTGTCATGGCTAGCCAAAGCCCAAATGGTTTGGAACCGATATGATTGATTGGGATAGAGCCGATGAATTGCTGCGCGAGATCGGCGAGGAGGATTTCGCCGAAGTGGCGGACGTTTTTATTGACGAGTTAAACGATGTCCTCGGAAGCCTCACGGCGGATCAAGACCACGCCGAGATCCAACAATCGATGCATTTTATAAAAGGATGCGCGCTTAACATCGGTTTTGAGCGCCTTGCCGAATTGGCATCGCAGGCTGAGAGATGCGCGGCCAATGAACAAGAAACCGGATACGTTGATCTCAACGCGTTGCGCGACGTTTTCCAACGTTCGAAGACTGCGTTTGCGTCACGGTTCGGTGATCCGGCGGCTGCTTGACGTCTGTCACCAGAGCTAGAGGGGCAGCTATGCGCGAGTCACAGGGGTCAGTCGGCGGTCACCAAGTGGGCATCCAGCTTTGCCCGCATGGCGTCGGGAATAGCCGTTGAACCGCGCGTTTTCGGATCGAAGAACACCTCCACCAAATCATATGTTGCGTGGAGGTCGCCGCGATCAGCGTGGTGCATCCGCAATTGGAAGCTGGCGCTTCGCCCACCGACCCGAACCACGGCGCCATCGATCCGCACCAAGTCTCCCGCCACCAACTCCTTGATAAAGGATGTCGTCGCGCTGGCAGATACGGTGTGAATGCCGTAATCGCGCAGCATCTCGGAGTAAGGCAGACCGATCCGCGTCCAGAGATGATAGGTGGCATCGTCAAAGAAAGGCGCGTAGTGGCGCACATTCATGTGGCCAAAATGATCATGATGCCATGGATGGACCACAGCCCGGGAAAGATCGATCCAGTCGCTCATGACATAACCCTCATAACCTAACCCAATCACGCGCGCCCCGCGCCTGCAAGCGCGCTTGCCGAGCCGCACCGGTTTCAGTACACGGCTCCGATCTCACCACACGGAGCCGTCATGTCCGCCGCACCGAAGAAAGTTGTTCTCGCCTATTCTGGCGGTTTGGATACCTCCATCATCCTGAAATGGTTGCAATCTGAATATGGGTGCGAGGTGATCACGTTCACCGCGGACTTGGGCCAGGGCGAAGAGTTGGAACCCGCCCGCGAAAAGGCGGAGCGGATGGGTGCCTCGGCGATTTACATCGACGACGTGCGTGAAGAGTTTGTGCGCGACTTCGTTTTCCCGATGTTCCGCGCAAACGCTCTCTATGAAGGGCTTTACCTGCTCGGAACCTCGATCGCCCGGCCGCTGATCTCAAAGCGCTTGGTGGAAATCGCAAAGCAAGAAGGCGCTGACGCCGTGGCCCACGGCGCGACTGGCAAAGGCAATGATCAGGTCCGGTTCGAATTGTCCGCGTACGCGCTCGACCCCAACATCAAGGTCATCGCACCCTGGCGGGAATGGGACTTAACCAGCCGAACCAAACTAATTGACTTTGCAGAGAAACATCAGATCCCGATCGCTAAAGACAAACGGGGCGAAGCACCCTTCTCAGTTGACGCAAATCTGCTGCACACCTCGTCGGAAGGGAAGGTCCTGGAAGATCCCGCCGAGGAAGCACCCGGCTATGTGTATCAACGCACCACAGATCCGGAGCAGGCGCCTGACGACCCCGAGTTCATCGAAATCGGTTTTTCGAGCGGTGATGCGGTGTCAATCAATGGAAAATCGCTCTCCCCCGCATCGCTGCTTACAGAGTTAAATGCGCTTGGTGGCAAGCACGGTGTGGGGCGACTCGATCTTGTGGAAAACCGCTTTGTCGGCATGAAGTCTCGCGGAATCTATGAAACCCCGGGCGGCACAATTCTCCTGGAAGCGCATCGCGGGATCGAGCAGATCACCCTCGACCGCGGCGCTGCGCATCTAAAAGATGAAATCATGCCGCGCTACGCCGAACTGATCTACAATGGCTTTTGGTTCTCGCCCGAGCGCGAAATGCTTCAAGCGCTGATCGATAAAAGCCAGGAGTTTGTAACCGGTACGGTGCGGCTCAAGCTCTACAAAGGGTCGGTTCGCACTGTCGGGCGCTGGTCAGGTTACAGCCTTTATTCAGAGGCGCATGTCACGTTTGAGGACGACGCGGGTGCGTACGATCAAGCGGATGCCGCCGGTTTCATCAAGCTCAACGCGCTGCGCTTACGGCTCCTCGCGACGCGGGATCGGCGCATGAAATAACGTATCATTGAGTTGATCTTGAAGGCATCGCGCCTCTTTCTCCGCCTGGAAGTAGGTTCAGGAGGAAGCTATGAAAAGCATGATCGTAAGCGTTTTGGCAACGATGGCCTGCATGATCGGCAGCGCGCACGCTGAGACCAAGACTGCAGTCGTTGCAGGTGGCTGTTTTTGGTGCGTTGAAGCTGACTTTGAGAAGGTGACCGGTGTCGTCGAGGTTGTCTCGGGCTTCACCGGCGGCACGGTTGAGAACCCAAGCTACCGCCAGGTTGTTTCCGGTGGCACAGGGCATCTTGAGGCTGTCGAGATCGTCTATAATCCCGATCAGATAAGTTATGAGCAGATCTTGTTCATGTTCCTGCGATCAATCGACGTCACCGATAGCGGCGGCCAATTCTGCGACCGCGGCGAGAGCTATTCCACGGCAATCTTCGTCTCTAATCAGGATGAAATGGCTGCAGCCGAGGCGGCCATCGCGCAGGCAAATAGCGAGCTTGGTTTTGAGATAGTCACCCCGATACGGGACGCGATGACCTTCTATGACGCGCCTGAATACCACCAAGACTACTATAAAAAGCGCGACCTGATCCTGAGCCGCTTTGGCCCGATTTCAAAGGAACGCGCTTACAAGCGCTACCGGGCAGCGTGTGGGCGTGACGCCCGTGTTGCAGAGATCTGGGGTGACGCCGCACCATTTGTTGGCAACTAAGCCATCAGCCCAGAACAACCGGCTTTTGCACGGCGTCTGACATTTGTAACCTAGCGCAAAGCTGCGCTGGGGGCCGCAATGACGCCGATGATGGCGCAATACACTGACATCAAGGCTCAATACCCGGACGCCCTGCTGTTCTACCGCATGGGCGATTTTTATGAGATGTTCTTTGAGGATGCGGTGGCGGCCGCCAGCGCCCTTGACATTGCCTTAACAAAACGCGGCAAGCACCTCGATGAAGATATTCCGATGTGCGGCGTGCCGGTTCATTCGGCTGAGGGCTATCTTCTGACATTGATCCGCAAGGGCTTTCGAGTAGCCGTGTGCGAGCAACTCGAAGACCCGGCCGAAGCCAAAAAACGTGGCTCAAAGTCGGTGGTGAAACGCGATGTCGTGCGCCTGGTCACCCCTGGTACGCTGACCGAGGAGACCTTATTAGAGGCACGCAGACACAACTTTTTAGCGGCGTATGCCGAGCTGCGCGATGAAGGCGCGCTAAGCTGGGTCGACATGTCCACCGGCGCGTTTGGGGTAACAGCTTGCCCACGAAACAGCCTCTCACCAGAGCTGGCCCGGCTGGCGCCTAGCGAAGTGCTCGTCCCCGAAGCGCTTGAGCAAGATCTCAGCGGGGTTTTGGCAGAGCTCGGTGCGGTGGGCACAACGCGGTCACGCGCAAGCTTTGACAGCGCTAGGGCGGATCAGCGGTTGCGCGAACATTTTAACATCGCCTCGCTCGACGCCTTCGGTGCCTTCACGCGCGTCGAGATTGCTGCCTTGGGTGCCGTCATCGATTATCTTGAGGTAACGCAGAAGGGCAGCCTACCCCTGTTACGCCCGCCTGTGCGAGAGAACTTGGCCCATGCGGTTCAGATCGACGCTGCGACGCGCCGCAACCTAGAATTGACCGAGGCGATGCAAGGCGGGCGAACCGGCTCACTTTTGTCGATCATCGATATGACGCA
>JBCDGW010000046.1:0-24152 GCA_038750765.1 Pseudomonadota bacterium
CAGCGTGTCGTCCTCAAAGTCCAACGCCAGCGTGGCGGGGTCGTAGATCATGTTCTCGATCACCGTCCCGAACATTGAGGACGACACGCTGACCGCAAACATGCGCTGCGCCTACCCGCTGCACTACATTTCAAATGCGTCGAACACAGCCTTGGGGGGCATGCCCAAAAACATCATCATGCTGACATGCGATGCGTTCGGGGTCTTGCCGCCCATTGCCCGCTTGTCGCCGGCGCAGGCCGAGTATCACTTCCTTTCGGGCTTTACGTCTAAAGTGGCGGGCACGGAGCGTGGGATCACCGAGCCGCAGCCCACCTTCTCCACCTGTTTCGGCGCGCCCTTCATGCCGCGACGACCGGAAGTTTATGGCGCTCTCTTGCGTGAGAAGATTGCGAAGCACGGCTCCACCTGCTGGCTCGTCAATACCGGTTGGACCGGTGGTGCCTATGGTGTCGGCTCGCGCATGCCGATTAAGGCCACCCGCAGTCTGTTGTCTGCAGCGCTTGATGGCAGCCTAGCGGATGCCGACTTCCGCAAGGATCCCAACTTTGGCTTTGACGTGCCGGTCGCCGTGGCCGGTGTGGCCCCGATCCTCCTCGATCCGCGACGGACATGGGAAGATGGCAAGGCCTATGACGCGCAAGCCAAGAAGCTGGTTCAGATGTTTGCTGATAACTTTGAGCCGTTCGCTGCCAACATCCACGAAGATGTGAAGGCCGTCGCGATTGGTTGATGATCCAAAGTAAGCCGACGCGGGCGCGGCGGTCTTTCATCGCGCCCCTGGTGGTCCTACATCTTTGGCCATGAAGGTAAGTATCGCAGCACTTCTCACGCTTTTGTTCGGGGCGGTTTCGGCCATTGCGGCGTCCAGCCCTGGGGCGGCGTCGCTCAATTACGGCTATTTTTGCGCGGTGGAACCGATCGACGAGGCGTTTGCCGAAGGCACGATTTCGGGAACGGTGAGTTTTGTGGCCGATGTGCCCAGCTTTATCAGCGAAGGGTCTTTGGTTCCGGCTCAACTCGGCATCGGCTTCGGCGTCCATGTGCGCGCTCTGCCTGAGTTCGCCGGGCCTGTCACAGTCTATATCGAGCATCCTCCGATGGGGCCCAACGGAGTCACCAAGCAAGTGTGGGAGACCTCCATCGGGGCCGATGAGCCGGAATATCTGGGGTACACTTTCGACATGGCCTACGAGCTTGTGACTGGGTCGTGGAGCCTCTCAGCGGAGGCCGAAAACGGCACCGTCTACTCTGTCGATTTCGAGGTGTTGGATGCGGGATTGATGCCGCCAACGCCGTGCGGTGCCACGCCGCTGAGTTAAGGCCGCTCAGCTGAGCAGGCCAGCGAGGCCGCGTCGCACCAGGTTCAGCCCAGCGATAATCAGGACAATCAAGGTGAGCTGACGGAACCGCGCTTGGTCGAGCCGGTCATTGGCCCACAGACCGATCCCCAACCCCAAGAGGCAAGGCGCAAGCATCGCGATTGAGAGCGGCAGCGTGCTTGCATTCAGCACGCCCGATTGGATGTGGGCGACCAAAAGCATGCAAGCGCTCATGCCGAAAATGACCCCCTGAAGTCGCATCTGCTCGGATTTCTCGGTGCCGAGCGCCGTTAGGTACAAAACCGTTGGCGGTCCCCAAACGCCTGACAAACCGCCGATTAGGCCCGCAAACGTGCCGATGACGATTTCGGCCAGCCGTCGCCGCCGCGGGGGTATATGCGGTTGCCAACCAAATAATTGGACAGCGCTAAAACCCACCACAGGAATGCCAAGGCACAAAAAATAGGCCCAAACCGGGATGACGGCGATGAACTGAGCGCTCACGATGATGAAAAACAGGATTAAAGCAATGTAGAGCCAGTGCTTGCGCGCCGATTGCAGCGCGTTTCGGGGCCCGTCGCGCAACCCCTGCCAGATATTGGTGGCCAAGGCCGGCACGATCAGCGCGGCAAGGGCCGTTTTGGGTTCCAAAAATGAGCTCAGGCCCGAGATCAAGATCATCGGCAAAGCGAAACCAACGGCACCTTTGACGAAACCCGCCACAAGACCGAGCGCCATCGCGGCGAGCGTGGGCCAAAACCCGATGAGCGAAAAGATGTCCAAGAAACCTCCGGTGCCTGCCAGATCTCTTCTACAGTGTTCATTTCCCAGACACAGCGGCGAAGTGTTTGCGACATTATCGAACATCGGAGCACCTGCTTTTGAATTATTGTTGCGCTGCGAGTGCGAAAGGATTATCGAGCCTCGTGGCTTATCCAAAGGAGCAATCCCATGGCGCATGACGGTCAGGACCTAACGCTTTCGCCGGTTCTTTTGCCCGATCTGTTGGAGACGACGCGCTCGGCGCTTGGTCCCTGCAAGGCCCTGTTGGAGCAGGCTAAAACGCGGGTGGGCGATGCTGTTCGTGTTGACGGCCGCGTCAGTGGCGCCGCGCTTGAGCAGAACCAAAACGCGGCCCACGCCCTGGCCTGGCTTGCCACCTATGTCGTCGCGCTTGAAGAGATGCAGGTTTGGGCGGAACAAGCCGATGCGGCAGGGAAGTTCGGCGAGATAGAAGCGTTGATCCTGCAAATCGCGTTTGGCGAGTATCTGTGGCAGGTCTACGGCGGCATCCCGATGAGCCAGGGTGAGATTGCCCGACCGCAGGATATCGGCCTCACCCAAGAGGATCAGCGGGCGATGATGGATATGTCTGTCATGACGCTGACACAGCAGGGCAACACCCAAGCAGCACGTATGCGGCTGGTAGAGCTGATGCAGGAAAACGCCGGTCACGCAATGGTTGGCTACAGCGGGCTCGACGATGAGATGGAGATGATCCGCGACCAGTTCCGCCGGTTTTCCGATGAAAAGGTCGCGCCGTTTGCCCATGACTGGCATTTGAAGGATGAGCTCATTCCGATCGAGATCATCGAAGAACTGGCCGAGATGGGTGTGTTCGGCCTGACCATCCCGGAAGAGCATGGCGGTTTCGGACTGTCAAAGACGGCGATGGCGGTGGTCTCGGAGGAGTTGTCGCGCGGCTATATCGGCGTCGGCTCGCTTGGCACGCGCTCAGAGATCGCGGCGGAACTGATCCTTTGCGGCGGCACTGATGAGCAGAAGGCGCAGTGGTTGCCCAAACTTGCCAGCGGCGAAATCCTTCCCACTGCGGTTTTCACAGAGCCTAACACCGGGTCTGATCTCGGTGCGCTGCGCACCCGCGCGGTTCAAACTGAAAGCGGAGATTGGGAGATCACCGGCAATAAAACCTGGATCACCCATGCGACGCGCACCCATGTGATGACGCTTCTTGCGCGGACAAATCCCGATTCGACCGATCACCGCGGCCTGTCGATGTTTCTGGCCGAAAAGACGCCCGGCACCGAGGATGATCCTTTCCCAACACCGGGAATGACCGGCGGCGAGATCGAGGTTTTGGGCTATCGCGGTATGAAGGAGTACGAGCTGGGGTTCGACGGGTTCGCGGTGAAAGGCGAAAACCTCCTGGGCGGCGTCGGGGGTCAGGGCTTCAAGCAGTTGATGCAGACGTTCGAGTCGGCGCGTATCCAAACAGCGGCGCGGGCGGTTGGCGTGGCTCAATCGGCGCTTGATGTGGGCATGCAATATGCCATCGATCGCAAGCAGTTCGGTAAATCGCTTATCGCGTTTCCGAGGGTGGCATCGAAGTTGGCGATGATGGCTGTCGAGACCATGGTCGCGCGACAACTCACCTATTTCTCAGCCCGAGAGAAAGACGAAGACCGCCGCTGTGATCTGGAAGCAGGCATGGCGAAATTGCTCGGCGCGCGTGTCGCCTGGTCAGCGGCGGACAACGCCTTGCAAATTCACGGCGGTAACGGCTTCGCGCTCGAGTATCAGATCAGCCGCATCCTCTGCGACGCTCGGATCCTCAACATCTTTGAGGGTGCCGCGGAGATCCAAGCGCAGGTGATTGCCCGTCGCTTGCTGAACTAACCGATGTCAGCGGGTGTCCAGTGGACGCTCGCTTCCGCGGCACGCGGAGATCCAGGCGCAGTTTATCGCAAGGCGGCTGCTGAGCTAACCGATGGGGGCCGGCGCGGGTTATCGCTAGGCGCTTGCTCGCTCTAGCATTTTAGATGCCCGAGACGCGTCGCTTTGGCTTGTGCGAGCAGCGCCAGTTCCATCGTTGTGAAGCAATGAGCTTGGCGCATCGCGGTTTCAGTCCGATCGCACACATCAGCAATGAGCCGGTCAAAGTACGGCAGACCAGCCTGTGCGCAGTCGATGTGCCGGTACTCAGTTCCATTGACCAAAAAGAGATGATCGGTGCCCTCGCGCCCGGCGATATCGACATATTTGCGCAGTTCAATCGTGCCCTCGGTGCCGAGAATGGTTAGGCGCCCGTCGCCCCAGGTGGGCAACGCGTCGGGGGTGTACCAATCGACCCGAGTATAGCCTTGGCCCTGATCTGAACGCAGCAGGATCTCGCCAAAGTCTTGCAAGCCTGCGTTCCCGGGATTGGCAAAATTCCCCACACTTGCGGCAACCACCTCTGCCTCGGTTGAGCCGGTGAGAAACAAAAACTGGTCTACCTGATGCGACGCAATGTCGGTCAGGATCCCACCGTATCGGGCCTCGTCGAAGAACCAGTCGGGCCGCGTTCCATGATTGAGCCGATGCGGACCGAGGCCGACCGTTTGTACCACCTTGCCGATAGCGCCAGCCGCGACAAGCTCGGTTGCGCGCGTCATCGCCGGTACTTCAAACCGTTCGGAGAAATTCACCGACCAGATGCGCCCGGTCGCCGCCACGCAGGCCTTAATCGCGGCCAGTTGATCGAGCGTGGTGCATCCAGGTTTGTCGACCATGATGTCCTTACCGGCCTCCATCGCCTCAATGGCACGGCTGGCGCGCGCGACCGGGATATCGGCAATCAGGATCATATCGATCTCGGGGTCGTCGAGGAGTACGCGTCTGTCAGCAACGCGCGGGATATCGGGGAAGCGCTTGGCAAAGCTCTCGGTCGGTTGCGGCGTGCCCTCGGTCCACCAGCCTTTGCAGCGACAGCCCCGGCTCAACATATTGCCCAACTGGCCGAAGATATGGCGATGATCAATTCCGATAACGCCTAAAGTGAGCCCGTTCATCAAGTGCCGCTCCATCGTCGTTGGCGGCGTATTTGCGCCAACCGCTCACGCGCGGCAATCCCCCTTGGCGGCATGGTGTTAATGTGATCTTGAGAAAGCGTACCCCACCGCAAAATTTTATGGATCCTCTGATGAGCGATATTCCCTTTCTGGAACTTGAAAGTGACGCGGCCGCCATCGCAGCTTTTCGCGATCGCGAGACAGCGCGCACGGAGGCCGCTTTTTGCGATGCTGAGTTCGATGCGGACGTGGCACTCGCCAAGAGCATTCTTGAGCGCGAAGACTACTTGCAAGGTCTCAGGCGGCGCGGAACCTGGACGTATAACTTCAAGCGAAGCGGAGATAACCCGAAAGGGCTTTGGCGTCGCATCCCGCAAGACGTTGCCGCCACCAATCACGCGCCTTGGGAAACGGTTTTCGACCTTGATGCGTTTTGCGCGCAGACCGGCGAAGACTGGCATTGGCGCGGGGCTGAAACGGCATTTTTCGATGGCGACGCGCTGCTGCTTGCCTTGTCTTGGCAAGGCTCGGATCAGACCCGCTATCTTGAGTGGGATCCGGGCAATCAGCAGCCCGTGCCCGGCGGCTTCGATATCGGCCCGCAACGCTGTAGCGCCTCCTGGGTAAACAAAGACACGCTTCTGGTCTCGACTTCGCTCGGTGAAGGCGCGGCGACGCGTTCGGGCTGGCCGGGCCGTGTGGTGCGTCTACGGCGCGGCGGGGCGCTTGCTGACGCGCCAGCTGTCTTTGAAGTGTCGCACGAAGACTTGGTCGCCTTTGCCTATGCCATGCCCGCACCCGACGGGACGGTCGCTGAGGTGACGGGGCGCATTCGGGTCATCGGTGAGACGGAGAAAACGCTCTATCGTGAGGGCATTGGCAGCGCTGGCATCACGATTGAAACGCCGAAAAACACGCAAGCGGCTGTGAGCACGACGCACTACGCCTTCGTCGCTGGGGCTGCTATCGATGACATCCCTATCGGCGCCTTAGTGCTGCATGAGATCGATAGTGGCGCGCGGCGCGTTCTGTTTCGGCCCGAGCCCTATGTCTCGGTGAGCCCGGATTCGGTTCTGCTGCGCGACCGCTGGCTTTTGTGGACCATCTATAATCGCACAGAACCCACCATTTGGGTTTTGAACCTGACCGCACCGAACGCGACGCCGGAAGTTCTGACGCTGCCATGCGAGGCGCAATCGGTCTTCGTGTACCCGCACGATGCCGCACCACGCGGCGAGGGGCCGTTGCAATTATCGACGACCGGGTTTTTGGAGCCAACCAAGACCTGGCTATTCGATCTCGAGGCCGGGCTTGACGCGGTCACCTACACGAAGCTGACCGAGGAGCCGCCCGCTTTCGACGCCACCGGCATGGAGGTGCAGCTGCTCAGCGCCATCTCGGCAGATGGCACAGAAGTGCCCTACCACCTGGTGTTGCCCGCCAAGCGCGGGGAAGGGCCGCTGCCAGTGCTGCAATATGGCTATGGGGGCTTTGGTGTGTCGATGGCGCCCACCTACAACGCGATCACCGGCAAGCTCTGGCTTGAGCGCGGCGGCGCATACGTTTTGGGCTATATCCGTGGCGGCGGTGAGTTCGGCACTGAATGGCATCTCGCTGCCAAGCGGCGCGACCGCGCGCGGGCCTTCGAAGACTTTGCTGCGATTGCCGAGGATTTGGTGAAACGCGGTATCACCGAGCCCAAAGCAATCGCCTGCCATGGCGGGTCGAACGGTGGCCTTCTCTGTTCAGTGATGCTCACGCGCTACCCAGATCACTTCGGTGCGGTTTGGCCCAGCGTTGCGGTTACCGATATGGCGCGCTTCCACTTATTTCCTGCCGGCGCGGGATGGATTGACGAATATGGCGATCCGGACGACGCCGCCGATCTTGAAGCGATGCTGGCGTATTCGCCGCTGCATAATGTCGATGCGCACGGCCAGCGTGCCTACCCGAAAAGCCTGGTCACGACCAATGATAGTGATGACCGGGTCGACCCTTCGCACTCGCGCCGCTTTGCCGCCGCGCTGTTAGCGGCTGGGCAGCCTGCCTACTTCCACGCGCGCTCGGGTGGTCATGGCGGCGGTGGCGCCACCCATGAGGCAGCGCTGGAGAGAGCGCTCGGCTACGCGTTCCTGAGGCATACCATTGCCGCGCACCGGTGATCGCTCTTCAGTGGATATGCTGAATAGCTTCGAACCCCTCAAAACGCGGCCCGCCCTCGTGAAGGCGCTTGCTTGAGCCCGCGTTTTTGTGGGCGTCGCGGAACGCATCGCTGCGGGTCCATGCCATGAAAGCGTCCTTTGTCTCCCAGACCGTGTGGGAAGCGTAGAGAATGTGGCCGTCGCTGTTTTCGGGGCCCTTGAGCATGTGAAACTCAACGAAGCCATCAAGCTCCTTGAGTCTGCTATCTCGTCCCAGCCACATCGCTTCGAAGTCGGGGGCGTTCTCGGGTTTCACCAAAAATCGGTTCATCGCGATATACATGTCTTATCTCCTGCCCGCGCCGCGCCGCGCCGTCGCCGCGCGTCCCTTTCGAGCGCCTCATTTCTGGGCGCTTGGCGGATTGATATCAAGTCAGAACTGCGTGGCTGGCAGGTATCTCAATAGGCGGGGTTCGCGATGTCTCGATTGGCTGCCGCACAAGGCGTAGCAAAGACGTGAACGGTCGAATTGACGCACGGGTGTCCGGCATCGCTTGCGCCGATATGCCTAGCGGCCTGCGCGCATTCTCTGGGTTTGAGCACCGGTGGCAAGCTTCGCAGTCGGTGCAAAGCCCTGCGAACACTGCGCGTCTTCGAAATTAATCCTCTTTTTAACAAAGGTTTAGCAGCTTCCAATCGGTGATAGTTGCCGAGACGCAGATTTGGATTTAAAGAATGCGGTGCTACGGTGCCTCCAGCCCAGCGCACGCGACCGAAATGTCATTCGGATGCCTGCCTCGGGCGCCGATCCTGGGATTGGCTTCAGATACAGGTATCGGGACATGTGGGGGAATGGATTTGCTTGAGTGATGTTTGATTCAGCACCCACTGCCCTATCTAAGCCAGCAAGCGGCCAAGCCGCTCGTTAATTCAGCAATGTGGGAGATAACTATGTCTGTCAAACTTGACCGCCGCCAAGTGCTGGCGGCAGGTGCCGCAATCCCGGCGCTGTCTGTTACCAAGGCGTTCGCCGATGGTCACAGCCATACCGTAGAGATGCTCAACAAGCACCCCGATGATCCGAGCCTGCGGATGGTCTTCAACCCCCGTATCCTGTCAGTGGAAGCGGGTGAGACGGTGCTGTTCACCTCGGTCGATAAAGGCCACAACAGCGAGTCGATCGACGGTATGCTGCCGGAAGGTGCCGAAGAGTGGAAAGGCCGCATCAGCCAGGATGTGACCGTGACATTCGACAAGCCGGGTATCTACGGCGTGCAGTGCACACCGCACCTGTCAATGGGCATGGTCGCGCTCGTGATTGTCGAGGGCGAAGGCAAGCTCGACAATATGGAAGAAGCAAAAGGCGCGCGCCTCCGGGGCCGCGCAGGCCGCGTGATGGAAGAGCTCTGGGAAGAGGCCGCTGAGATGGGCCTATTGGAAGAGTCCACCGCTTAACACTTAGCGTCGGGCGCCCAAGCGGCGCCCGTTTGCTTTTGACGCGTCTGCGCCAGTTATCCGCCTAAGGGTCGAAATCAGCTGGTACGCCAAAGGGCGGGTTTTCGACGCTATACGTGCCGGTCAGGGCGTTGAGAAACGAGACGATATCGGCAATCTCATCATCGCTTAGGCTCACCGGCGCTACATCCCGCGCGCGTGCCTGCCGCGCCAATTCCAAACGATCTTCCAAAATGATGAAATCTGCGGCAGCGAGCCACGGCACCGACGGCAGCGCCGCAGTCTCAGGCGTCCAGGCAGCTAGGCTTGCCTCCGGGTCGATGTGATGACGGATCATAGCCGCAAGGGTGGGAAAGGCGCCGTTATGTCCGTAGGGCGCGGTCAGAGCAACATTGCGAAGCATCGGCGTGCGAAACCTGTAGGCGTCCTTAACCCGGTCGGTCTCGCCCATGCGGCCCACATCGCGCGCGTAGGGATCAAAGGGCCTTGTGCGCCCCGGGCCGAACGGCGGCAATCCCAGCGCATAGAACTGTTGATCGCTCAAGAGCGGTCCTGAATGACACGAGGCGCATTGGGCGGCCCCGTAAAACAAGTCCATACCCCGCATTTGCGCCGCGTCGAGCGCTGCTGTGTCCCCCGCGAGGTAGGCATCGAACGGGCTATCGAAGCTCTGCCATTCAACCGCTTGGAATGCCGCGAGCGCGTTCGCGATCTCCACGATGGTCACTTGTTCGGGGCTATCGATATGGGGGAACGCCGCCACAAAGAGCGGGCCGTATTCCGGGTCAATCCGAACCCGTTTCGCCAAGATAGGCCAGGCGGCATCGATCCGGTCGTGGACAGCGCCGATGACCTCGTTCTCACCGGGGTTACCCGCCATTTCGAATTGGGCCAAGAGCGGAAAGACTGCCTGCGCAGCGAGCAGCGAGTTAAACACCGTCGGCAGCCATTCCTCCGCGGGGCTGTCAAATCCATTGCCGTAGCGCTCAGAAATCGACAGCCGCCCATCATGGAACATCACCGTGAGCGCACGTGCGCCGAGGTTCCACAGCGCGGGGGCATTGCGGGGAATGCGCTTGGCGATCCGGTCCGCGCCGACGCCGGGCGTGCGCAGCGGTCCAAGCCCTTCGCCGCCCTCGCCGATCCCAAGCGACAGGCCGTCCCCGGTGCCGTGCTCGGGGTGATGGCAATGGGCGCAGGCAATGTTGTGGTTGCCCGAAAGGATCGGGTCGTAGAACAGCTTGTGACCAAGCGCGGCCTGTTTAGGATCAAAATCTAGAAAGTCCGCATCTGTCAGCGGTGGCGGCAAATCAACTTCGAGCGGCTGACTTGCACCGACAGGGCCGGCCAACATCAAGGAGAGCACAAGATGCGTAACACCGTAGCGGCGCTTTGCCTGCTCGTGGCGGCCCCTGCGAACAGCGCGTCGATTGAGGAGGCGCGCGACTTGATGGAGAGCGGCCAATTTGAGGCGGCTTACGAGGCGCTCTGGCCTGCTGCGCGGTCGGGCAATGCTGATGCCGAGGAGCTCATCGGCGTGATGTATGCGATGGGCCTCGGTGTTGAGCGCGATGATCGGCGCGCATTCGAATGGTATCTGCGTTCGGCGATGAAGGGCCATCCGGGCGCGCAATCGGGCATCGGCTGGTACTACGAGGTTGGTCGCGGCCTCCCAGCGCCTGACCTCGTGCGCGCCTATATGTGGTATACGCTGAGCGCCATCGGCGGCGACCCCGACGCCGCTATTAGCCTCGAAGAGGTGGTGAAAAAGATGACCCAAGACGAGATTGAGCAAGCGCTGATCCTTGTCGCCGATTACAAGGTTTGGATGTACCCGTTTCGCTAGAGGGAAGGTGTCCGAGGCAGCCCGACGCCGCCCCGGACCTGCCGTTACTGAAGCTCGGCGTCGCGCGCTGCGTTGATCTCGGCTTCGACTTCGGAAACCGTCGCGCTCAGCGCTTCAAACACCTCGGTGCCGCCGTCGATATTGGCTTTGAACCAGTCGAAAACCGGGGCGGCAGCCTCTTTGAAGGCGGCCTTTTCTTCAGGTGTCGGCACATAGAGATCGCCGCCGCCGGAAACAAACTCTTCATACGCCGCGATGGACTTACGCTTGGGCGATGCGAATGTGGCTTGCTGCAGCTGATAGAACCCATCGACCACGACACGGCGCAGCTCGGGCGACATGCTGGCGAACTTTTCATTATTCATGAACCAGAGCGCGCCCATATAGGCATGGCCGTCAAGGGTCACGTATTGCAGGCCGGCATCGGGGAACTTCATGTTCATGATGTCGGTGATCCCGTTCTTTGACCCCTCAACCACGCCGGTTTGGAACGAGGTGAAAAGCTCGGGCCACGGGATCGGCGTCGGCGAGGCGCCAAGCGCTTTGACCAATTCCTGCGGCAAGTCAGCGACGACCGTGCGGATCTTGAGGCCCTCCATATCCGAGGGGTTGGCGATCCGCTTTTGCGTGTTCGCGAAGTTGCGCCAGCCACCGGTGTTGCCGATCGTCATCAACCGAATGGCCCCGCCAGATGTCTCCATCACCAGCCGCTGCATCGTGCTGACGAAGTCGGTGCCATTGGCAAGCGCGGCTTCGGCAACGCGGTCATCGCTCATCAGGTAGGGCAGATCGAGCACCTGAACGAAGGGGAAGATGCCCGAGGCACCGCCTGAGGTGGAAATGAAAACGTCAATCGTGCCGTCTGCGACACCCTGCAGACACTCGGCGCCGTTGCCGCAAAGCTGCGTGCCGATAAACATCTCCACTTCGATGGCGCCGTTCGACGCTTGCTCGACGTAGTTCTTGAACACGACAAGGCCGTCGTAATCCTCGTCATTCTCGTTCGAGTTAGCGGTGGCACGGATGGTGAAATCCGCCGCCTGGGCCGCAATCGTCGTCGCGGCAAACATCGCGGCGAGCGTGACGGGTTTGAGGATGGATTTGAGCACGTGAAGGACCTCCCTGGTTTTTTGGCTCAGTTGGCGAACCCGGTCAGGCGCGGGATCGTCATTGATATGGCCGGTACGAAGGTGATCAGGAAAATCACCAAGATCTCGATGGCCAAGAATGGCAGAATGGCTTTGGCGATGGTCTCCACCCGCTCTTTTGACACGGCGGAGGCCACGAAGAGCACCAATCCCATCGGCGGCGTCGCAAGCCCGACGGTGAGGTTGACGCTCATGATGATGGCGAAATGGATCGGGTCGATCCCCAGATCGACGAAGATCGGCCCGAGGATTGGGCCCAAGATGATGATGGCGGGCCCCGCGTCAAGAAACATGCCGACGATGAACAGCAGCAGGTTGATCAGGAACAGCAGGATCAAGGGGTTTTCGCTTAGCGCCAGGATGAAGCTCGCCAGTTGTTCAGGCGCGTGCGACAGGCTGACCACCGTTTTGAAGGCCATGGCGGCGCCCACCAACAGCAACACCACGGCCGAGGTTATGCCCGAATTGACAAACACCTGCGGCAGGTCGGCAAAACGCAACGTGCGCAAGATGAAAAAGCCCACGAGCAACGCGTAGGCCACCGCCACTGCCGCGGCCTCTGTCGGGGTGAAAACGCCTGCTAGAATGCCGCCGAGGATCAGGATCGGTGTTTGCAGCGGCACCATCGCCCGTTTGCACACCATACGGAAATCGTGGCTGACCGCCCGCCGCAATCCGACGAAAATGCCATGCGCAATCAGAAGCGCGCCGAGCAGCGTGCCCCAGTAGAAGGCGCGGCTGCCGTCCTCGGGCGTGGGGATGAAGGACCAAAGCAAAAGCCCCACGTTTAGCCGCACAAGTGCGAACGCGACCCACCATTCGACCGCACCAAGGTGCACGCCCGATAGAACGACGCGTTTTGCCGCGGGCAGGTCATAGCGATCGGCCATCAGCCGCACCATCACCATCAGGCCGACGCCCACCAAAATTCCGGGCACGATGCCTGCGAGAAACAGGGCCGCCACGCTTTCACCCATCACGTAGGCATAGATGATCATGATGCCCGATGGCGGGATGATTGGCCCAATGACCGAACTGGCCGCAGTGATCGCTGCGGCGAAGCGGCGGCTATAGCCTTCTTTTTCCATCGCCGGGATCAGCATCGAGCCAAGCGCGGATGTGTCGGCCACGGCCGAACCCGAAAGCCCGGCGAATAGGATCGAGGAGAGGATATTGACCTGTGCCAACCCGCCCCGCAGGTGGCCCATCAGCGCTTGGCTGAACTCAACCAGCCGCACGGTAATGCCGCCTCGGTTCATCAATTCACCGGCCAGCATGAAAAATGGGATCGCCATCAGCGGAAAGCTATCCATCCCGTTATAGACGTTGCGATAGAGCAGCGTGATGTCGCGTTCCTGCCCGTTCAGCCACAGCAGTAAGCCCGGTGCGGCCAAGAGCCCGAAGAACACGGGCAGCCCGATCAGCAGAAAGAACAGGAACGCGGGCAGGAACCAGATCAGCATTACTCTGCCCCCGCCGTAGCCGCGTCAGGGATCGCTGGAAGCTGCTCTGCACCGCCCAGGAGCGCGGCGATGCTGCGTAGGATCAACTCGATATTGACTGAGATCAGCAAGATGACCCCGACCAAGAGCGACAGCATCATCCAGGAGCGCGGCACGCGGAACCATTCATCGAAGCCAAGCGACGTGGGCAGGTAGAGTGACGCTGTGGCAAAACGCCCGCCGAAGCCCGTCACCTCGCCCCATCCGATGACAACCGCCACGACCGACACCAAAAGGGAGAGGAAGAGCAGAAAGAGCGTAACGATTTGGCCCGGAACCCGAGGCAGGCTTCGAACGGCGACGTCGATGGCTACGAAACCGCCACGGCGGAACGCGGTTGGCGCCATCAGTCCGGCCATCCAAAGCATGCAGAAGCGCGCCGCTTCATCCGGCCACGGCAGCGCATTGTTGAGCACGTAGCGAAAAAACACCTGGATCAGGATGGCGAGAACCATCAGCGCAACTGCGACGCCACCAATTGCGCGGCCGATCTTCAGAACGGCGCTGTTCAGCCAACCCAGCGGCCTGAGCACCGTCAGTAGCACGCCCATGCAGGCCCTCCCATGTGACGCGTTTTCCGCGTCTTGTTTGCTCCGTTTTTTGGAGCGTGGCGCGTTTGGTTCGCTTCGTTGGCGAATGACGCTTTAGCCTTATGGGCGTATGAATTGCCCGGTTTGGCAAGATAAATCCGCGTAAACGTCCGCAACGGCATCCGCTGGGCGATCGTTACCCAGACAGGCTTAGTAGATCAATAGGGTATCAATTATCGAATTTGTATAACTATGAGGCTGAAGCTGCGGCGCTTTGGCGTCCTATCTCGACCTCGCGCGTCCCAGCGCCATTTTGGCTCGAGCGGGCGAGAAACTAGGAACCAAAGCACATGTTTGAGGCAACACGCGCTGCCGGGCTCAACCGGTTAGAGGCCTTCGCGCCCCGGATGGGACGGCGCTATGCGTCCGGCCGCAATTACGACAAAGGACCTGGGCAACATTCTGCGGTGTCCTGCCTGTCCCCCTACACACGCCGCCGGATGGTGACCGAGGAAGAAGCCGTGCGCGGTGCGATGGCCGACCATGGGCTGGAGGGGGCTGAGAAGTTCATTCAGGAGGTCTTTTGGCGCACTTACTTCAAAGGTTGGCTAGAGCGTCGCCCCTCGATTTGGACGACTTACAAAGCCGGCTTAGAAGCGGATCGCGCCGCGCTAGAACGAGACCGCGGATTGCGTAAGCGGGTGGACCAAGCCGAAAACGGGCAAACTGGGCTTGATTGCTTTGACGCTTGGTCAGCCGAGTTGGTCGAGACCGGGTACCTCCATAACCATGCGCGGATGTGGTTTGCCTCGATATGGATTTTCACGCTGGAATTGCCCTGGCGTCTTGGCGCGGATTTCTTCTACCGGCATCTGCTCGACGGCGATCCCGCTTCGAACACGCTAAGCTGGCGCTGGGTGGCGGGGCTACATACGCGGGGCAAGGCCTATGAGGCCAAGGCGTGGAACATCACCAAGTTCACCAATCAACGGTTCTCGCCGCGCGATAGCGACCTGACCGTCGGGATCACACCGCTGCAGGAGACCGAACCAGAAGGCCTGCCCTCGGTCACGCCACTGCGCGAGGTGGTCGAACCAGAGCCGAGCAAGCCGACCGCGCTCTTGATCACCGAAGAGGATCTGCAAGTCGGCGATATGGTTCCCGCGGGCACTGACTTTGTCGCTCGCGCCACGTTAGCAGCCAGCCATCTCCGCTCTGATCAAGAGGTTTCGAAGGCCGTTATTGATTTTGAAACCGCCGCCTTGGCCGACGGGGCCGAGCGGTTGGCGCCCGGTGCTACCCCGCTTGAAGCGCGCAGCCCCAAGGATCTGGTGGGCTGGGCGCAGGCGGCCGGTGCTGAGCAAATCGCCACCGGTTACGTCCCCGAGGGTCCGCTGCGCGATTGGTTGTCCGAGGCGCGCCCGCTTCTCGATGACGCGGGTATCACGCTGGCCGAGTGGCGCCGCGCTTGGGATGCGGAGACATGGCCATTCGCTACGGCTGGGTTCTTCAAGGTCAAGCAGAAGATCCCCCGTATCCTAGGCACGCTGGGCGTGGAGTAAATCTACTCCGCCGCCAAGCGTAAAGGCTGTGGGGCGGCCGCTTCCTCTGTCGATGGCTCCGCCTTCTCGCGCCGATGGATCAGCGCGAACATCGGCGGGGTGAAATAGAACGACACCACTGCCGAAAGCAGGACGCCACCGGCAATCGCCACCGCGAAGGGAGGCCAGAAGCCGCCGCCCTCCAGGATCAAGGGGAGAAACCCGCCAAAGGTGGTGATCGTGGTGGAGATGATGTGGCGGCTTGACCCAGTGACAACCTCGGCCATAGCCTCCCGGTCGCCCCGCGCCGCGCGCGGATCATTCTGCAGCCCCGACAGGATAATGATGGCGGCGTTGATCGAGACCCCGATAGAGCCGATCACACCGATCACCGCGTTGATGCCGAACGGGTATTGCATCACCGCCAGCGACAGCATCGAAAGACCGGCAGACAGGCCGCACACAATCAACGCCACCACGGTGAGACGGAATGAGTTGAAGGTCAGGACGATCGTCGCAATCGTCAGCGTCACGATCAGGCCGACCGAGGCCATCAGGTTGCCGATTGTGTCCGAGCGCGCGTCGCTGTCGCCCCCCAATTCGATCCGATAGCCAGCGGGCACTGCAAAATTCGCGGCATCGAGCGCCTGCAGTACCGATTGTAGGGCTTCCTCCGGCAGGACGCCAGGCACGATATAGGCCTGCACGGTGTTGATCCGCTCGCCGTTGCGTCGGGTGATCACGCTTTCGGCGGGCTCGAGCACCGGATTGGCGAGATCAGAGAGCGGCACCGACGGCAAGATGCCTGTGGCCGCGAGTTGCGCCGCGCCGGGCAAGAGGATCGGCGTGTCGCCGATGGATTGGGTGTCGCTGCGGGTGGCATTGTCCCAACGCACCCGGACCGGCAATTGGTCGGTACCTTCAACGAGGCTGCCGCCAGTGACGCCAACGAGCCCGTTTTGCAGTTGCCCCGCAACATCCACCACGTTGAGACCGAGCAGGCGCACGGCGGTTTCATCGATCTCAAACCGCATCTGGGGCGCGCCGCCGGTGACAGTGCTACGCGTCTGGGTAACCAATGGCAGGCCTGCGATGACCGCCTGGGCGTCCTCGCCGATGGCGCGAAGCGTGCTCAAATCCGCGCCAACGAAGCGAATTTCCACCGGCGCTGCAACAGGGGGGCCCTGCACCAGACCGCGCACGATAATGCGCGCCTCGGGGAAAAGATCATTTGCCAGCGCCTGAAGTTCGGGCACCAATGCCGCCGCGTCTTCCGCGGTTGTGGTGGTGATCATCGCTTGTGCGAACCCCGGCTCCTGTGAGCGCCCGCCGGTGATGTTGTAGTAAAACGCCGGGGCGGATTTGCCGATGCTCCAATAGACGCCAGAGACCCGAGCATCGTCTTGCAAGATCGCATCGAAGCGCTCGGCCACGCTGGCAGTTGCGTTGATCGCGGTGCCCGGCGGCATCTCGATTTCCAAATAAAGCTGGTCACGCTCAACCCCGGGAAAGAATTGCGCTGTGAGCGTGGGCAACGCCGCGAAGCCAAGCACCGGCAGGATCAGCGCCAGCGCCACCGAGCGGATTGGGTTGCGCAAAGACCATCGGATCGTCGCGGCAAAGCTGCGGGCCAAGCGCGACGGCTCGGGCGCCACCGCTGGCTTGCCTTTGAGGAACCATCCCGCCAGCGCAGGCGTCACCGTCAGCGCCACGAACAGCGACCAGATGAGCATCAAAACCACCGCAATCGCGATTGATCCGACAAAGTCACCCGCGGGTCCGGGCAACAGGATCATCGGGGTAAAGCTGAGTGCTGTCGTCACGGTTGAGGCTAAAAGCGGGGCCGCCAACCGCTTCGTCGCATCTCCCACAGCGATTTGCCGGTCAAGGCCCGCCTCGATACGTTTGCGCACTTCGTCGACCATCACGATTGCGGCGTCAACGAGCAGACCGAGCGCCACGATCAATCCAGTGACCGACATCTGGTGGATCGGCAGGCCGATAAAATTCATCGAGGCGAGCGTTGCTAATGACACCACCGGTAGAACCAAGGCAACAATCGCTGCAGCGCGTACGCCGAGGGTGACAAACAAGACAGCAACAACCAAGCTAACACCGATTGCCATGTTGAGACCGACATCGGCCAAACGGTCAGCGGTGTAGGTGCTCTGATCGAACATCAATGCTTGGCTGATCCCGCTCGGCACGTTTGCCTTGCCAGAAGCTAACTCGTCGCGAACAAAGCCCATCCAGCGGTCAATCTGCACGCCGTCTTGCGCCAATACGCCGATCAGGATCGCGGGGCGGCCATTGGCCAGCGCACGGCTCTCAGCGGGGTCAAGCACGCCGCGTTCTATCGTGGCAACATCGGCGAGCGTGACAGTGGCGCCGTCTGCGCTCTCACGTAGGACGACCGCGCGCAACCGTTCGAGCGCCTCGATTTCACCCGAGACGTTTACGGTGAGGTTCGTCTCGCTATCCTCGAACCGCCCGGCCTGCACCTTGCCGTCCGCAGCCTGGATCAGGCGCGAGATGTCAGCAATCGTCAGCCCTAGAGAGGCGGCTTTATGAGCATCGACATCGACGACGATTTCCGCCTCCGGCTCGCCAAACAGATCTACCGCGCGGGTAGATGGAATGGCGCGCAGCCGATCAGCGACGCGCTCGGCATGGGTATTCATCAGCGTTAAAGGCACGCTGTCATGATCGGCGGTCAGCGCGATGACAGCGGAATAGGCGCTAATGCCCTCTGCATTGAATTCCGGCGCTTGTACCCCGGCCGGAAAGTTTCGCCTTGCATCGGTGACAGCGTCGCGGGCTTCGGACCAAACCTGCTCAATCGTGGCCTCATCGAGCGTTTGCAGCAGTTCAACCGAAACCACGGAGACGCCGGTGCGCGAAACGGAGTTGATCACGTCGACTTCCGCGATTTCGCGCAGTTCTTCCTCGATCTCGGTGGTCACCAGCGCTTCGACGCGCGCTGGATCGGCGCCAGGGAAGCTTGTGGTGATCGTCGCGAAGAGATTGGTGATCGTCGGATCTTCTTGCCGCCCGAGCGAGAGGAGCGAGGAGGCGCCAGCAGACACCAGGACGAGCAGGATCAGGGCAACCAAACGCGGCTGCCGAAACGTTAGCGTTTCCATCGGGCTAGCTCCCTGGGGCGATCGGTGTGACAGCCTGACCCGGCACCAGACGATGAGCTCCGGTTTGGATCACCATCGCGCCCTCAGCAAAAGTGCCGGTAACGTAGGCGCGGCGCCCGTCGATCTGGATCACCTCGACCAGCGCGGGGCGCACTGTGCCATTGTCAGCAATTAAAACCGTCCACGCGCTGCCCGAACCCTCCTGCAAAGCGTCAATCGGCAACCATGTCCCCCGCGCGGCAACAGGGACATCCATGACCAGCGTAGCTGTTTGGCCGAACAGGGGCGTATCAGCGGCTTCGATAGTAAACAGCGCTGTGCGGGTCCGCGTCAAAGGATCGACATCGGGGCGGAATTGGGTGAGTTGCGCGGGAAAGACTCGACCGGCAATCTCGATCTCGACCGAAGCAAGCGCCGCTTGATCGATTGACAGCGGCAGGCCAACGCGTACCTCAGGGGCTGCGGTTTCGATAAGCGAAATGACCGTTTGACCAGGCGCCATCGTCGTGCCGACATCGACCGATTGAGCACCGACACGGCCGGAGAAGGGCGCATAGAGGACCGACTTTTCCAGGTTGATTGCGACGGACGCCAGCCCGGCATCGGTCTCGGCCATCCGGTTGATCAACTCATCCCGCGTCGACAGAGCCTGATCCAGCGCTTCTTGGCTGGCGAACCCCTCTTCGTTGAGCTTTTCGGTCCGAATGAGCTTCGCCTCAGCAAACTTGAGTTGCGCCTCGATGCCTGCCCGCGATGCGATCAGCCGGTCGCGTTCGGCCAAGATCAATGAGGTGTCGAGCCGCGCCAGCTCATCGCCTTTCTCAACGCTATCGCCCTCTGCCACGCTGAGCGAGACGAGGCGGCCTTGCAGCTCAAAGGAAATGCTGACCGTTGCTGCGGCTTCGACCTGGCCGATAAATCGCCGCTCAACGGCATAGCCATCTTCGAAAGAGGCGCGAGCCACCGCCACCTTGATATCGGGTGCACCAGGCGGGATCTCGGTTGCGGCGGCCCGTTCGGCCAAGCTGTTGGCACCGAGGAACACGGCGGCACCCGCGCCGGCCACCACCAAGAGGGTGAGGCTGGTTGAAACCAAACCAGTGAAAACACGAATGACGAATGGACGGCGCGATTTTTCCGTATCAGACATGATTGCAACCTCTAGCAAAGTTAGCATGTCTAACATATGTGAGAGTGTCTTACTTTGACAAGAGATACGGTGTCTGAAATCAATCGGATCATGAAAATTTCTGACGAACCGCAAAAAAGGCAGTCCTACCATCACGGCGATCTTCGAGCCCAATTGATCGAAGCCACGCGTGTTTTGGTCGAGGAGAAAGGCCCTGATCGTTTTTCGGTTTCCGAGGCCTGTCGGGCCGCCGGTGTGTCTACGGCCGCGCCGTATAAGCACTTCAAAGATAAAAAGGAAATGCTGCGCGCTGTCGCGTTGGCGGGGATGGAGCGACAGCGGCAGAACATGCTTGATGAGCTAGCGAAGTTCACGCCTGGCACGCTTGACAGGGTCAATGCTTTGGGCCGGGTCTATGTGACGTTTGCGATGCGCGAGCCCGGCGTATTTCGGCTTATGTTTGGCCTCTCTGAAGACCATGAGGAAGACGAGGAATTGGTCGCAACCGGCAGTAAAACGCGCACTTTGGTCGAAACCGAGGTAGCGCAATGCCGGGGTGCGAACGTGGTTTCCGACTCAGATCGACAAACCGCGTTTCTGTTATGGAGCTTTGTGCATGGGCTCTCATTCCTGCAGATCGATGGCAAATTGGCCGCGTCGGGCCATCAGATTGAGCTAGACGTGATCTTGGATGAAGTATCGCGCGGGCTTGTCGCCAAGCCTTCCGGTGGCTGACACGCGCTCGTGATTGTGATGTGAGGTCCCGCTTCGTTACAGTTCGCGCGGATGTGAAAGGTCGTCAGCGATGAAGAAGAGCGCGCGCAACGGAGCGAAAAAGGCAAAGAAGCGTAAAGTGGCTGTGGCGCAGGCGGAGGCGCCGACCCAGCCAGATCGGCGCAACGCGCTCCGCTGGGTGCGAAACGGCGCTATCGCCGCGGTCGGTTTGGGGGCCGCTGGCTACTTTTCCGTGGGTTCGGTGCGCGCGACGATGGCCGAATACGACCTGACCCGCATTGGTCAGGGCCGCCCGACGGTGGTGCAAATCCACGATCCGCAATGCAGCGAATGCAGCGCCCTGCAGCGGCAAACCCGCAGAGCGTTAAGGACGGTCGGCAGCGACCGCATCGATTACGTGATCGCCGATATCCGCACTGCCGAAGGCTCAGCCTATGCGACCAGCAACGGGGCACAGCGCGTCACGCTGCTGCTGTTGGATGGCAACGGTGCAGTGCGTAACGTCTTACAGGGTCCCAATCAGGCCGACACGTTGGCTGCGGCGTTCGAGGCGCATATCACGCGCTACGGTCGATAACGGGCCCCTCTGACAGGGCCTCGAGCCTGGGCATCAAATCGAGCAGACCTTTTGTGTAATCCGTCTGAGGCTTTGCGAACAGGGCCTCGGTTTCTTGCAATTCCATCACCTTCCCATCGCGCATCACGGCAACGCGGTCGCACATTTGCCGAACGACGGGGAGATCGTGGCTGATAAAGAGCATCGTCAGGCCCAGATGCTCTTGCAGGTCTTTCAAGATGTTGAGGATTTGCGCTTGGATAGAGACGTCAAGCGCACTGGTGGGCTCATCGCAGATCAAAAACCGCGGCTGCGTGGCGAGGGCGCGCGCAATCGAGATGCGCTGGCGCTGACCCCCTGAGAACTCATGGGGGAATTTGAGCGCGGCGCCAGCGTCTAGGCCGACATGTTCCAGCAGGTCCACTACGCGATCCCGGATCGCCGCGCCTTGCAAAAGCCGGTGGTGCCGAATTGGCTCGGCGACGATATCGTCCACCCGCATCCTTGGATTGAGCGAGCTATAGGGATCCTGAAAGATCATTTGGATCTCTTGTCGATAGGCTTGCTGGACAGCGCGGTTGCTCAAATCGCTCACCAAATCGCCGTCGAAGGTAACGCTGCCACCATCCGCCGCGTAGAGCCCCGAAATGACCCGCGCGACAGTGGACTTGCCTGAGCCGCTTTCGCCGACAATGCCGAACACCTCTCCGGCGCGGAGGTCAAAGCTCACGTCATCGATGGCGGTGAAATAGCGGTGTTTCCACGGCAGTAGGCTGCGGCGCGCGATAAAACGTTTGGTCAGGCCCCGCACTTCGAGAAGTGGCTCGCCCGGCTTGGTTTGGTAGCGCGGCCAACTGCCAGCCAGCGCATCGATCGCAGGCGGCGGGTCGGCATCGCCGTAGCTCACTTTGGGAAATCGATGAAGCTTGCGGCCAGGCCTTGGAACAGCCGCGATCAGGGATTGCGTGTAGGGGTGGCGCGGCGCGCCCATCACCCGCGCTGTCGGGCCGGTTTCGACGATCTCCCCTTTGTACATAACCGTGACGCGGTCGGTGGTATCGGAGATGACCCCCATATTGTGGGTGATGAGAATGACACCCACTTGCCGTTCCACTGTAAGCGCGCGGATCAGATCGAGGATCTGCGCCTGCACAGCAACATCCAACGCGGTGGTTGGTTCATCGGCGATGATCACGTCCGGCTCCGAGCAAAGCGCGAGCGCGATGACCACGCGCTGTCGCATGCCGCCCGAGAACTGGTGCGGATATTGGTCAAGCCGGGTGTCAGGGTCGGGGATGCCGACACGGTCTAGCAGATCGCGGGCGCGCGCATCCGCCTCATCATCGGTGACATCGAGATGGGTGGTGATCGTCTCCACCAATTGCTGTCGGATCGTAAAGAGCGGGTTGAGCGATGTAAGCGGGTCTTGAAAGATCATCGAAATCTTGCGCCCGCGCAAAGCGCGCATGGCTTCATCGTCGAGCCCGCTGATCGTGTCGCCGCGGAACGTGATGGCGCCGCTTGCGATGCGGCCGGGCCGCTCCAACAGGCCCATGATCGCCGCGCCGATGGTGGACTTGCCTGCGCCGCTTTCACCGACGAGCCCGTGTATCTCGCCGGGCTCCACTGTCAGATCCGCAGCATCGACCGCGACAAACACGCGGCCCCTTGTGGGAAACTCAACACTCAGATCGCGGATATCGAGAAGCGCCATCGATCTAGCGCAACTTCGGGTTCAGCGCATCGCGCAGCCAGTCACCCAGCAGGTTCACCGAAAGCGCTAAGGCTAAAAGCGTGACGGCGGGAAAGAACAGGATCCACCATTCGCCGGAAAGAAAGAATTCTTGGCCGATGCGGATGAGCGTTCCGAGCGAGGGTTGTGAGGGTGGGGCGCCGACACCTAGAAAGCTCAGCGTCGCCTCCGCGATGATCGCCAGCGCAAGCGATATCGTGGCGATCACCAGTACCGGCGATAGCACATTCGGCAGGATGTGACGCCACAAGATCGGCAGCCAGCCGCGTCCGATCAATCGCGCTGCTTGGACGTATTCCTTGTTTTTCTCGACCAGTGTCGCGCCGCGAACCACGCGGGCAAACTGCACCCAATCCGAAAGGCCGATCGACAGAATCAGCACCCAAATCGCCAATTGGTCGCGATACTCAACGGGCGTGATGCCCTTGGCGACACCGAAGATAAGCATCGCCACCAAGATCGACGGGAAGGTAAGTTGAATGTCAGCAACACGCATGATCAGCGTTTCGGTCCAGCCGCCGAAATAGCCCGCGACTAGGCCTAGGATAACCCCGATCACCATGCCGAGCGTCACCGCGGCGACGCCGACGAATAACGAAATGCGCATGCCGTACAGGATCGTCGAGTAGACGTCGCGCCCCTGGTTGTCGGTGCCCATCAAGAAGGTCTCGCCAGTGAACTCATTGGGCGAGCCCGGCGGCGTGAAGGCATTGATGATGTTGAGATTGACCGGATTGAAGGGGTCGATCACAGCAAAGAGCGGGGCGAAAACCGCCAGGATCAACAGCGCAAAAGCAACGGCGGTGGCGATGATCGCGACCGGGGAATGGCGAAAGCTCCAGCCGACATCGCTATCCCAAAAGCGGCGCAGCGCGCTCATGCCCGAAGCCTCGGGTCGATCGCTACATAAAGCAGGTCGACGATGAGGTTGATGCCCACAAACATGACCGAGATCAGCATCAGATACGCCGCCATCACCGGGATATCGACAAACTCGATGGCGTTAACGAAGAGAAGGCCAAGCCCGGGCCATTGAAAGATCGTCTCCGTGACAATCGCAAACGCAATAAGGCCCCCAAGCTGCAAGCCCGCCACGGTGATCACCGGCACCATCGTGTTGCGCAGCGCATAGCGAAACGTCACCACGCGTTCTGGCAGGCCCCGCGCCCGTGCAAAGCGGATATAGTCTTGTCGCATCACTTCGAGCATCTGCGAGCGCACAAGCCGCATAATCAGCGTCATCTGATATAGCCCGAGCGTGATCGAGGGTAGGACCAAGGCCTGCCATCCGCTTAAGGTTAGAAACCCGGTTGACCAGCCGCCCAGCGAAACCGTGTCGCCGCGACCGAAACTGGAAAACCAGCCTAGCTCGACTGAAAACACGTAGATCAGAACGATGCCGATGAGAAATGTGGGCAGCGAGACACCGATGAGGCTCAGGGTCATGATCGCGTTGGCGGCAAAGCCGTCGCGGCGGATCGCGGTGAAAACGCCCAAGACGATCCCCAGCACAAACGCGAAGATCCCGGAGATCAGCGCCAGTTCCAAGGTGGCGGGCGC
>JBCDGW010000047.1:0-23883 GCA_038750765.1 Pseudomonadota bacterium
GCGACTTTCAGCCAGTGGATCAGGCGCGTCATCGACGCTGTAAAGACAGACGCCGGTTGCCATGCTCGTCGTGGACGCGCTGGCACGCAAGAATGCTGTGCGCGATGCGCCTTTTGCCTGCGGGCGGGGGCGGCTGGTGGTGCCGCTGGCTTTACGCCCGCCGCGCGGCGGTCGGGAAGCGGGCACTACGCGACAGGCGGCCGGGTCACCCCCGTCTTGAACGCAGAGGCCCGCCTGACCAGCGACGCTCGTTGTTGGCAACACGGGTTCACCGATCTGAGCTAGGACCCGCGGGGGGTGGGTGCGGTGGGCCTCGATATTGCTCACCAGAACTGAGCGCGCGGACCCACATAAGGGCTTAGGTGGACGGCCATAGGGGCGGCACTGGCATGCGCGTGGCGAAACAAAATCGGCCCGCGCGCATACGCGGGCCGATGATTGCGAGGGAGAAGAAAAGAACAGGCGCGCTGTTGCGTTACGCGCCCGCTTGCGCTGCCTCAATCGAGATCTGGATCGACACTTCGTCGCTGACTGCCGGGGCGAAGCGGCCGACGCCGAAATCAGAACGCAGGATCGTCGTCGTCGCGTTGAAGCCGATAAACGGCGTGTTCGCCATCGGATGCATCGCTGATTTGTTGAGCACGGTGTCGAGCACAACCGACTGCGTGATCCCGTTCATGGTGAGATCACCGGTGATCATCGCGGTGTTCTCGCCGGTGACTTCGATTGCGGTGGAGGTGAAGGTGACCAGGTCCTCGTCAGAGGCGTTGAAGAAATCGGCCGACATGAAATGAGAATCGCGCTGCTCCCAGCCGGTGAACATCGATTTGACCGGCATCGACACATTGACCGACGAGGCGGCCGGGTCATCCTCATCGAACATAATCTCGCCCTCGAAACCCGAGAACATACCGAAGGTGGTCGAGAAACCGAGATGGTCGTAGCTGAAGATGACTTGGCTATGGCTCGGGTCCAGCGTGAAGGACTGGGCGTCAGCGAAAGCGGCGGTGCCGAGGCTTGCAGCGAGGGCGGCTGCGCCGAGGGTCTTGATCAGCATGGGGATCTCCTTTGAAAAGCCGATGCCTGCAATGTCGCGCTGCCGGGTGAATTCGCAACTCGCGGTGCCTCAACAGCGCGTGTGCACGCACGCACAAGAGGTAGCGGCGCCGCGCGGCGTTTCAACGCATATGGCCAGCATCCAGAGCGCATCGGTGGGCCCGTCGGGAGCTAGAAGATGAAGTCGTTTCCATCCAGCAAATCGGTGCGCTGCACATTGAGCAAAGTGATCACATTGCCGCCCAGAGCGTCGATTTCCACGTTGTTCCCCACTTGCCGCAGATGGTTGTTCACCAGATCGGAGAAGTTAACGATCGAGGATACCTGGGCCAGGTCGATGCGCTCAAAGTCATTGGTCGCGGCGAAATCAGTGATCACATCCCGGCCAAAGCCGTTCGAAAAGACAAAGGTATCGGCGTTAAAGTTACCTTCGAGCTGGTCATTGCCGAAGCCGCCGATAAGCCGGTCAAAGCCTGCGCCGCCGAACAGACGGTCATTGCCTGAGCCGCCGCGCATGGTGTCGTTGCCCAACTCACCGAACAGCGCATCGGTGTCCGCCCCGCCATCCATAAAATCATTGCCGACCCCGCCAAAGAGACGATCAAAGCCCTGGCCACCGAAGAGGGCGTCATCGCCGAACCCGCCGAAGATGTTGTCGGCCTGGTTCTCCCCGCTGAGCGTGTCGCGACCATTCCCGCCCGTGAGCCGGTCAAAGCCGTTGCCACCCTGGAGTAAATCGTCGCCGCCATCGCCGTTCAGCGAGTCGTTGCCATTGCGTCCTGCCAGCGTGTCATTGCCGAGCCGCCCCATCAGAAAATCGTTGCTGTTGGCGCCGCTCAATTGGTCGCTGTAATTGCCGCCTTGATAGGCTTCGATGCTGCGGAACACGTCGCCGGCGGCGTCGCCGGTATTGCGCAGCGGGTTGAGCAGATCGAGCCGCACCGCGGCGGTGGCATCGGCGTAGCTGGCCATGTCAAAACCCGCGCCGCCATCAATGAGGTCGGCGTCATCACCGCCGAGCAGGGTGTCGTTGTTGCCGCCGCCAAAAAGCGAGTCGTTGCCGTCATCGCCTTGGATGTAGTCACGCCCATCCGCGCTAACGGCGTTCTCCACTCTCTGCGAGACAGAAAGCACGGTCGCGGCGCCATCATCGGCGGTGACGCGCAGCGCGACAATGTCATCGGCATTGGGGTTCAGTCCGTTCACAGTGAACTCGAAATAGCGCAGCCCGAACGGCGTCACGATCAACGCGTTGGGGTCGATGGTGCCAGCGACCGCCCCGTTCAACAGCACCTCGATGCGGCTGATATCGGCGGCGGCGATACCTGGATCGAGCAGGGTATCGGTCAGCGCATCCGGGTCCAACACGATGACAGCGCTGTCGTTATTGATGCCGTCATCGACGATATCGAGGTCGTCTTCGTCAGCATTTTGGCCGATCCCGATGGCTTGGGTCTGCACATTGAGCGCTTGCAGGGCCGCCGCATCATCATTTATCGGCCCGCCGCGGTTATTGGCGCCGTCCGATAGGAAATAGAGCGCGCGTTGACCGGTGGGCGCGGTTTGAAAATGCTGGGTTGCGAGTTCGAGCGCAGCTTCAAAGTCGGTGTCGCCGCCGGAATCCAGCGCGCGAACGGTTTCCAGCACATCGAGCGTGCCGTTTGCGTCCAGATCCGCTGAGGCGCGCCCGGAATAGACGATTGACGCCGTGCTTTCAAAACTGATCACGGTGATATTGGCGTCGGGCAATTGCGCGTCGTCGATGATCGAGGCGAGCAGGGCCTCAAACGCCGCGATCTCGGCATCGATGATCTGGTCGGCAAAGCCGTCGCCGTTGCGGTCGCCCACTGGGCGTGTGCCGATGAAAGGATCGTCGGTGCTGCCGGAGACGTCGATGGCGAACACCACATCGGCCAGCTCTGACGTAACCGGTTGCCGCGACAGGAACCCGGAGATGTCAATCGAGGTGCTGTTATCGCGGTCGGGCATCGACAGCGAGATTGCCAGGTCCTCACCGTTGGCCAGAACCGTTTGATTGGTCACCGTGACATCAGTGGCGGGGCTGTCGCCGAAGATTTGATCGTTGCCGTCTTGCCCAAAGAGATCGTCATTGCCGGTATTGCCCGCGATCACGTCATCGCCGCCTTGGCCAAAGATCGTGTCCGATCCGCCGAGCCCGGTGAGGACATCGTTTACCGCACCGCCATAGATGTGTTCGCCTGCGCCGGTGCCGATGATATCGAGCGCGAAATCGGGCAAGTCCCAAGTGACGATCTGGCTAAGCTGGACACCGTCCAGTCCGTCAAGCGCGTCAAAGCCCAATTGCTCCAGCGTGTTAAGGGTGTTGCTGACCGCGCCGCCTGAATTCGCCTGCACGCCGAAATTGAGAAACGACGCACTCTCCCCCGGCGCCAGCGTGATGTCATAGGAAAGCGTAAACCGATCGGACACAAACGAAAGGCTCGGCGCCAGAGTCCCGTCGCCGAACAGCACCCCCGATTGCGTGTTGGTATCGTTTGGGTCGGATGAGCTGACCGCAACCCATGTGTCTTGCGCCGATAGAACAGCGTCTCCAGTCGAGGTGGTGAAAACCGTCGACCCGTCTTGCCCGAACCTGTTTGAAAGGGTGTAGGTATAGGTAAGCGCTTGGTTCGACACGTTGGTTACTGTGTCAAAAAACCGTGCCCAAGCCTCATTGCTCGGCACCGTGATCTCGCGTTTGAACACCAGGCCGCTTGTGTTGAATGTCTCGGGCAAGGACAGCGTGGTGCCGTCGCGCTGCGCAAAACTGACCGAGCTTAGGCTGGTCCAGTCAAAGGCATCGTCAAATGCGTCGTTCTCGCCGTCTTGGATCCGCCCGTCAGTTTGGACGTCCCAGTCAAAGCCATTACCATCTTCCAAAACTTGCGTCAGTCGCACAAACGACATGTACTCGTCCCCCAAACACTCGCATCACTACGGCATGTCGCCGTCAGCGCAGTAAAGGGCGCGCTTCTATTGCTGTCAACTATTGGCTGTTGGCCCGCTAGATCAGACGGGTGGGTGTGATCGGAGGGGTAAGAAAACCACTTTTAATCAGAGCTTTGCGGCGGGATCTTCAATCAGTTGGTGAGCCGCCGACCTAACCCAGAGCATAGCCCGCGCCGCGCACCGTGCGGATGGGGTCGTCGCCGCCATGGGCGCCAAGCGCTTTACGCAGCCGCCCGATATGCACGTCCACGGTGCGGGTATCGACATAGATGTCGCGGCCCCAAACGCGGTCGAGCAATTGCTCACGGCTCCAAACGCGGCCTGGCTTTTCCATCAGCACCGAAAGAAGCCGAAACTCAGTCGGTCCCAGCTTTAGTTCGGCTCCGGCGCGGGTAACCTTATGGGTCTCGGTATCAAGGGCGATGTCTTTGTATTCAAGCCGATCCACCAGCGTGGCCGGTCTCGTGCGGCGCAATTGGGTGCGCACCCGCGCCATCAACTCGATCACCGAGAACGGCTTGACCACGTAATCGTCGGCGCCGGTCTCGAGCCCGCGCACCCGGTCCACATCCTCCGAGCGGGCGGAGAGCATGATGATCGGCAAAGCGCGCGTTTTCGGCTGGGTTTTCAGGCGGCGGCAGATTTCGATACCTGACACGCCGGGCAGCATCCAATCGAGCAAAATGATGTCCGGCGGCTCTTCGGCGACCAGCAACAGCGCTTCGTCGCCACTGGCAGCGCGGCTGACGGCAAACCCCTCGGCCTGAAGATTGTACACCAGCACTTCCTGCTGAGACGGCTCGTCTTCAACCACGAGAGCGCGCGGTTGCGCAGCGACCATTATACCACTCCGTCAGCATCCATGAGCGCGGTGCGATCACCTTTGGTGCGCGCTTCTTCGGGCGTCTCGCCGGTTACAAGGTACAACACCTGCTCGGCGATCGAGGTGACGTGGTCGCCCATGCGCTCCATGTTCTTGGCGATGAAATGCAGGTGCATCCCAGCGGTGATCGTGCGCGGATCTTCCATCATATGGGTGAGCAATTCGCGGAACACCGCGTTATACATCTGATCGACTTCCTCATCTGCGCCGATTACTTGATGGGCCAGTTCCGCGTCGCGGCGGGCAAAGGCGTCGAGCGCGTCTTTGAGCATCCGTTCGACATCACGTGCCATCCGGCGGATCGCGGGCGCGACGCCGGTGATCGGCTGCATCGTCGCCAACACGGTGGTGCGCTTGGCCAGGTTCTTGGTGTAATCGCCGATCCGCTCCAGATTGCCGCTGATCTTCATCACGCTGATCACCGTGCGCAGGTCGGTGGCCATCGGGTTGCGAATGGCGATCACGCGTGCGGCCTCGTCGTTGACCGCACTCTCCAGCGCATCGATCTTGCTGTCGTTGGCGCGCACTTGCCCTGCCAACACTTCATCGCGCTCTAAAAACGCCTGCACGCCTTGTTGGATCGAGGCTTCGACCAGCCCGCCCATCTTCATGATCAGCGCTTGCAGCGTTTCAAGATCGTGGTCGAAAGCGGATGAAATATGCTTGTCATGCATCGGTTTATCCAATTCTACCGGAGATGTAGCGTTCGGTTCGTTGGTCTTGCGGGTTGGTGAATATCTGGTCGGTCTCGCCAAATTCAACAAGATTGCCCAGATGGAAAAACGCGGTCTTCTGGCTCACGCGGGCAGCCTGGTTCATCGAATGAGTGACGATGACCACCGAGAAGTTCGCGCGCAGGCTATCGATAAGGTTCTCCACCTGTTCGGTGGCGATAGGATCGAGCGCTGAGCACGGCTCATCCATCAACAGCACCTCAGGTTCGGTGGCGATGGCACGGGCAATGCAAAGGCGCTGCTGTTGACCGCCCGAAAGCCCGGTTCCAGGCGCGGTGAGCCGGTCTTTGACCTCGTCCCACAGCGCGGCGCGGCGCAGGGCGTTTTCCACGATCTCGTCAAGCTCGGCCTTGTTTCTGGCCAGCCCGTGGATGCGGGGCCCATAGGCGATGTTGTCGTAGATCGATTTCGGAAACGGGTTGGGCTTTTGAAACACCATCCCCACCTTGGCGCGCAGCTGCACAGGGTCGACATCGGCATCGTTGATGTTTTCACCGTCCAGCGTGATCTCGCCCTCGACGCGGCAGATATCGATGGTGTCGTTCATCCGGTTGAGGCAGCGCAAAAACGTTGACTTGCCGCAACCTGACGGGCCGATGAAGGCGGTGACGGTTTTGTGGTCGATATCGACATCCACGTCTTTGATCGCGTGGGTGTCGCCGTAATAAACCTGAACGTTGCGAGCGGAAAACTTGGCGCCGCTGCGCGCCGGGTTATGCGCCGTTTGGTCGACGATATCAGCGCTTTTTGCCGTAACGGTGGTCATATCGGTCATAGCGATCTCCTTACCAGCGGCGTTCGAAGCGCCGCCGCAGCAAGATCGCCAGCGCATTCATGAATAGAAGGAAGAGCAATAGGATGATGATGGCGCCTGAGGCCCGCTCGAAAAAGGCCGGGTCAGACCGTGTGGTCCAGAAATACACCTGCACCGGCAGCGCGGTCGACGGATCGAGCAAGCCCTCGGGCGGCACGCCTGGATAGTTTTGCACCAAAGCCACCATCCCGATCAGAAGCAGCGGCGCCGTTTCACCCAGCGCTTGGGCCAGCCCGATGATCGTGCCCGTCAGAATGCCAGGCGCGGCAAGCGGCAGCACGTGGTGGAACACGGTTTGCATCTTTGAGGCGCCGAGCCCGAGCGCGGCGTCGCGGATCGACGGCGGCACGGATTTGAGCGAGGCGCGGGTGGCGATGATGATGGTGGGCAGCGTCATCAGCGTGAGCACCAAGCCGCCCACAATTGGCGCCGATTGCGGCAGCCCCCCGGCATTAATAAAGATCGCCAGCCCGAGAATGCCGAACACGATAGACGGGACCGCAGCCAAGTTTGAGATATTCACCTCGATCACATCGGTGATCCAGTTCTTCGGTGCGAACTCTTCGAGGTAGATCGACGCCGCAACACCGATCGGCAGCGCCAGGCACAACACCACCAGCATCATGTAAAGCGAGCCCAGTATCGCCACCCCCAAGCCTGCCGCTTCGGGCCGCGTGGGTGAGGCGTCGGGCCGGGTGAGAAAGCCTAGGTTCCAGCGGTAATCGAGCACGCCGGCCTCACGAAGTTGCTTTGCGAGGCCAAGCTGTTCAGGCGAGATTTTACTGTCGAGCGCGGCGCTTTCCAACGTCACGCGCCCTTTTACGTAACCATCGATGCGGCCATGGGCGAGAAACGCAAAGTCGGCCTCCATCGGCCAGGTCTCATTGGCCAGCGCGGCGACCCGCAAATCCGCCGCCGCCTGATCGGAGAACAGGCCCATCGCGTCTTTGATGTCGAGGGTGTCGGCCAGGCCACGCTCGGCCAGGACCGCTTCGAATGAGGCCTGGATCAGCGCTTTGTACTTCGATGTTTTCAGCATCGAGGCCTCGGCGTCGTCGAACTCGGCCTGGGTGACGGTGACCTTCATATCGATAAAGGTCTGCTTAAACGCGGTGACGCCCTGGACCAGGATCGACACCAGCAACAACACCAGCGCGACCAGCCCCACCAACACCGCCGCGAGCCCCAGTAGCTTGAAGCGCGCCTCTTTGGCGTTCCGCGCTTTGGTGCGGGCGTCGATGGTTTTGATCGAGCTTACCCCGTGCGTGACGCTGGTGGCGGGAGGGGAAAGGCTGACATCGCTCATTCATACTGCTCCCGGTATTTGCGCACGATGTAGAGCGCGAGCACGTTTAGTGACAAGGTCATCACGAACAAGGTGAGGCCAAGCGCGAAGGCGACGAGCGTCTCAGGGCTGCCGAAATCGGTGTCGCCGGTAAGCTGGCTGACGATCTTCACCGTCACGGTAGTCATCGCCTCAAACGGGTTGAGAAAGGCGCCATCGGCAAACTGAGCTGCGGCGGCGCCTGCCGCCATCACCACGATCATGGTCTCGCCGATAGCGCGCGACGCGGCCAACAGCACGGCGCCGACAATGCCGGGCAGGGCGGCAGGCACCACCACTTGCCGGATGGTTTCAGATTTGGTGGCACCCAGACCCAGCGAGCCGTCGCGCATCGCCTGGGGTACCGCGTTAATGATGTCGTCCGAGAGCGATGAGACGAACGGGATCAGCATGATGCCCATCACCAATCCGGCGGTGATCACCGACGAGGACGAGGTGCCAAGGCCCAGCGGCTCGGCGATGGCATCACGGATAAACGGACCCACAGTCACCAGTGCGAACAGGCCATAGACGATCGTGGGGATCCCCGCCAACACCTCCAGTAACGGCTTGGCGAAAGCGCGCACGCGGGGGCTGGCATATTCCGCCATGTAGATCGCGGCATAGAGCCCGATGGGCACTGACACCAACAGCGCCACAAGCGAGACGTAAAGCGTGCCCCAGAGAAGCGGCAGGATGCCCAGATCTGAGCCGCCGCCGCGTCCTGAGAAGCTGGGCGCCCATTGGGTGCCGAAGAAGAAGCTCTGCCAATCGTAAGCGCGGAAGAAGTTAAGCGTCTCAAACAGCATCGATAGCACGATGCCCAAGGTGGTCAGTATCGCGATGGCCGACGCTGCCAGCAACAGCACCAACACGCCCCGCTCAACCGCGTTGCGGGCGCGGAACGTAATCGAGGTGCGGGTGAGGGCATAGAAGAACCCCGCCAGCGCCAGCGCGATCACCACGATGCTAATCGCTGTGCTAGCCCAGGCCGACGCGCTGCGCAGGGCCCGCGCGGCATCAAGGACGGGTTGGGTGATGGCTTGACTGATGACGAAGCCCGCATCCTTCAAGCGCGTGGTCAGATCGGCTGGATCGAGGCTTTCGTCACTCGCGAGCGCCTCGCTCAGCGCGCCGGTCTCAACCGCACTCGCCAGGCCAGTGGCGACGCGGCGCACCTCTGCCATCACCAAGCTGCGTGACGCTTCTTGGCCGAAGGCGCTGTCGGGCAGCGCGTTGGCGATCCGGCTTTCGATCAGCATCGGCACGATCAAGAGCCATGCCGCCATCACTAGAAGCGCGGGCACCACAGTCGCCATGACCGCGTTCCAGCCGTAGTAGTTAGGCAGCGAGTGGAGAACGCGGGTATTGCCGTCGACCGCAGCAACGATCCGCCGTCGTGCCACTGCGTAACCCAAGGCGCCGAGCGCTAGGACAATCAGGATGTTCCAAAGGATCGGCATATGGGCCCCCTCGCCATTCGCCTCGCCACAGTCGAAGGCGGCGCCAACGTAGTCGCGCCGCCTCCGGTGATGTCAAAACCCTTAGGAGCCGCCGCCCATCACTTCTTCGGCGTTCACCTTGGCCTGGGTCTCGGCCAGTTCGGGGTCGGCTACCAGACCGTAGGCTGCGAGCGGGCCGTCGGGGCCAGCCACTTCGTCGGCGATGAAGAATTGCGCGAACTCTTTGAGGCCGGGGATCACGCCGATATGGGCCTTCTTGATGTAGAAGAAGAGCGGCCGCGAAACCGGATACTCTCCGCTCGAGATCGTCTCGGTCGATGGCGCAACGCCACCCATCGTGGCGACCTTCAGCTTGTCTTGGTTGTTCTCGTAGAAGGCGAGGCCGAAAATGCCGATGCCGTCGGGGTTGGCGTCGATCCGCGCCAGGGTCTCGGTGTAATCGCCGTCGATATCGACGGACACGCCGTCAGCGCGCACTTCGATGCAGGCGTCTTCGGCGTCGTCCGGGCTCATTCCGGCGTCGATCATCGCTTGAAGCGCGCCCGTGGCCTCGCAGCCCGCAGCCAGCACCTTGTCTTCGAACACTTCCCGCGTGCCGTGCTTGGTGCCCGGGATAAACGCGATGATCTCGGTAGACGGCAGATTGGCGTTAAACTCGGACCAGCTTGTATAGGGGTTGTCGACCAGCGCGCCGTCTTTGACCACCTTCGCGCCGAGCGCGTTGAAGATATCGGCAGGTTCAAACGTGGTCAGCGCAGGCCCGTCGATTTGGCTGGCGAAAACGATACCGTCATAGCCGATGCGCACTTCGATGATGTCGGTCACACCGGCTTCGGCGCAGGCCGCCCGCTCGGTCTCGCGAATTGCGCGCGAAGCATTGGCGATGTCGATGGTGTTGACGCCCACGCCTTCGCAAAAGCGCTTAAGGCCAGCTGAAGAGCCGCCCGATTCCACTACCGGTGCGGGGAAGTCGAAATTCTCGCCGAAAGCCTCGGCGACGATCGAGGCATAGGGCAAAACCGTTGACGATCCGGCCACTGCCACTGTGTCACGCGCGGCAGCTGTGGTTGCGGTTATCGCGGCGATTGCCAGCGTCGATGCGGTCAGTTTCCCAAGTGTCATTGAGCACTCCTGCTACTGTCAGGGACCCCAGATCAGCCCCCCTGCGCCGCCATCTAGGCGGGTTCGACTGCGGTTTTGTGACGGGTGCGTAACAGTTTTATGACAGCGGCAACTTGCGGCAACTTGCGGCGACTTGCCGTCGCGGCACTGTGGCGCCATTGCCCTGCGAGAGTGGCAAATGAGAGGGGGAATGCCCGCAAAAGCGCGGCGACCAGGCGGTTAGCCGCCAGCGCCAGCGCGGGTGGCGGTGAGCGAGACCGAGACCGAAACGCCGAAACCAACTGTTGATTCGTCGTTATAGCCTTCGCCCACATTGAACGTGCGGCGGTCGATCTGGGTGGCGCCCGTCATCGTCGCAGTGTCGCCGTCGATCGCAAGATCGAACATCAGCGGTACCGCTGCTTCGACACCCTTCAACAGCAGCGCGCCTTCGACCACATAGGCAGTTTCGCTGCCCGGCTCCGCAGCCTTGATATCGCCGATATACGTAGCGGTGGGAAAGGCCTCGGCGTTAAAGAAAGCGGCGCCGAGCGCGTCATTGGTCACCGTGCCGATGGTCAGGCTGCCGATGTTGATCGTGACCGAGACCGCCCCGTGATTAGGCGCGGCGCTTTCGTCGTACGTGATCGCGGCATCCCAATCGGCGAAGGTTCCGGCGACGGCGCTGCCGAATTGGACCACCTCGATCCCGAGCGTGCCTTCCTCAACGGTCCAGGCTTGGCCGTCTCCTGCGGGCGCAGCGACAGTTGCGGGTGCGTCGGCCTCCGCCTCCGCCAGTTCCGACGCGATTGCTGCGTCATGGGGGGTGCTGAGCGCGAGAACCGACGCAAGCCCTAACGCGGCCGCATAGATCACGCCGGCTGCCGCGGCAGGCGCCGCCTCGGAATGGGCGTTGTGGGCCAGTTGGGGCAAACTCACCTGGCCAAACAGCATCCGGCGCAGGGTCGCATCTTTATCGATCACATGGTGCTTCAGCGCGCCGCCGATATGCAGGATCAGCGAGGCCATCAACACTTTCACGAAGACGAGATGACATTCCTTAAAGAACTCCGCCACCGCCTCTGATTTCGGGATAAAGGGCAGCGACTGACCAAACGGCCACCAGATTGGCGCGAAGCCTTCGGTCGCAGCGTGGTGGATCCAGCCTGAAAGCGGCACGATCACCAGCGAGGCGTAGAGCACCCAATGCACGGTTTCTGCGGCAAAACTCTCTAGCTTTTTGTCAGCGTTTAGCAGCGCGGGTTTGGGCTGGGACAGCGCCCACAAGATGCGGGCCAGGGCCACGAAAAACGTGACCACCCCAAGCGTTTTGTGGATTGTGAACAGCTGCGCTTTCAACGGAAGCGTCTCGGGTGTGATCGCGATCTGATTGGCAACGACGCCCAGGGGGATGGATGTCAGGATCAACAGGGCGGTGAGCCAATGAAAAATTTTGGCGACGTCACCGTAACGTTCCGCAGTGTTGGCTAGCATGGTCGAACCACTCCTTGGCTTGTCGCCTAAAGTAGCCTTGACGCGAGAGGGTGCAACTGACGCCTCTGTGCGTTGGCGCAGGGCGCGTGTCCGCCGTTGCAGCAGCAGTGCCATCCCGCGGCCTCGGCTTTGCAAGCGGCGCATGGCGGCGATGCTTTCTGCGCATGCGCGGTCGGATGCCGCATACGCAGCATGACCCGCCCGCCTACTTCCCGTCTGACGCAAGCGATTGGAAGGAAAGCAGTCAATGCAACGCGCGAGCATGCAAAGCCCCTGGCGCCTTTGGGGCCTCCTGATCGGCCTTGGCCTTTTTGGTGCGGGTGCCGCGCAAGCTCATGTGCGCTGGTTCACCGATCCAAACGACCCGATGCTGGCCAGCTTTCCCACATACGCGCTCACCGATCCGGCGGTGCTCATTTGGCTCGGCATCGCGACGGCGTTGATTGCGACCGCGATCTTTTTGGACGGCAGGCTGCCGAGCCCACCGATTATCCAATCAAAGTACCGCCACGACGCGATTGAATTGCTGCGCATCTTCACGGGCATGTCGCTGTTGCTCACTGCGTATGGCGGGCAATTATTGGCGCCGCATCTGCTGGCCTATGGCGGGTTCGGTACGGCGTTGGTGTTTTTGCAGGCGCTGATCGGCATCTTACTGATCAGCAATAATCTGGTGCACCACGCGGCGATCCTGACGGGTATCTTGTACATGGGCGCGATGGTGAAATTCGGGTTTGCGCTGACCATCGAGTATGTCAACGTGATCGGCATCGCGCTGTTTCTGTTCTTCAATTATGTACCTGATGAGCGGTTGCGCATGCGCTTGAAACCTTATTCGGTCGACATGCTGCGCATTTTTACCGGCATCGCCCTGATCGCGTTAGGTCTTGGTGAAAAGCTGCTGGGCGCGGTTTTGGGGCAATCGTTCATGGCGATCTATGCGTGGAACTTCATGCCCGCGCTCGGGCTAGAATGGTATTCCGATCAGCTCTTCGTACTGTCTGCCGGGATGGTCGAGGTCACCTTCGGCATCATCATGGTGCTGGGCGTGGTGACGCGCCTCAACACCTTCGTCATCTCAGCGTTTATGCTGCTGTCGAACGTCGTGTTCTTGGTGCAAAATCAGAACGAGAACGCCCTCATCGAGTTGATCGGGCACATGCCGACGATTGCCTCGGCGCTGATCCTGCTGCTGTTAGGCTTCGGCCAACGGTTAAAGGTGGGCCTGCCGATCCTACGGCGTCCGAGCCCTCTCCCGGCTGAATGACACGTCGGGTCGCCCGGGAGGCGGCGGTGGACATGCCGTCGCTGCCCATCGCTGCCCGGCACGGCCCCAATGTTGACCCGATCGCCGCCAGCCGCGTAAGGAAGCCTATGGCGAAATCGATCCAACCCGCCGGTGTGGCTGAAACCGCGGCACCCTCGTCGCGACCGACCAAACCCGCTGAATTCCCAGACATCTTGGCCTGGGCGGCTTGGCTCTATTTCGTCGATGAGATGACCCAGAGCGAGGTTGCCAAGGCGATCGGCGTCTCGCGGGTGACAGTGATCAAACTGCTCAGCGACGCCAAGAAGTCGGGCCTGGTGAGTGTTCGGATTAACCCCACGCTCGCGTCGCGGGTGTCAGTGTCGCGCGATCTCGCTGCGCGCTTCGGCCTCAACTCGGTGACGTTGATCCCCGACAATCAGGACGCCCCGCTCGTTGAGCGTCTGGGCAAGGTGGGTGCGTTTGCTTTGGTCGAGGGGTTGAAACCGGCGGATGTCATCGGCGTGGCCTGGGGCCGAACAGTGCTGGCGGTGGCGCGCAACCTTCTCCTCGAAACGCCTGTCCCCGATTTGACTGTTGTGCAGGTGGCGCCAAGCCCTAACGGGCTTTCCGCGGCGTTCTCGCCTGAACTGTGCGCGTCGCTATGCGCCAACAATCTGCAAGCGCGCAGTGTCAACCTGCTGGCGCCCGCCATCGTCTCATCGGCCGAATTGCGCGCGATGCTGTTGCAAGAGCCGTCGATCCGGAACCAGCTCGACATCATTCGCTCGGCCAACAAGGTTTTGTTCGGGGTGGGTGCGCTCGACCGCGCGGCGACAATCCGGGCCAGCGAGCTGCACGGCGATAACGTGATCGACCAGATGGTGCGCGATGGCGCGGCCGCCTCGATCCTGGGCCGTTTTCTGGCGCCTGACGGGCGCGAGCTGATCTCCCCTGCCCATGATCGGATGATGGGGATCTCGTTGGCGGAGTTCGTGGCGATCCCGACCCGGCTTTGCGTGGCGGGCGGTGCAGAGAAACGCGCGGCGATATCGGCGACCTTGCGGGGTGGATACGCCACCGATCTGGTCACTGACCTGCCCACGGCCCAGGCGCTTTTGGCGGATGAACCGGGTTGAGATCTGGCTCGTAGCCACTGCGGTCGAAGGGCCATGTTGGGCCGTTCCCGACCTATCTCCGCATCTACTTCCGACAGGCTTTGACACCACAGCGCGCCGTGCGCCGCCAGCTTGGCAGGCGGTGCCGCGCGGGCTCGACCTTTCGCGCTCTAACCGCGGCCGATAAAGGGCATGTTGGTCGCCATCACTGTCATGAACTGCACGTTCGCATCGAGCGGCAGGCCCGCCATATGCTCCACTGAGCTAGCCACATTGCTCACATCCATCACCGGCTCGGGCCGCACCGATCCGTCTGCTTGCGGCACGCCGCCGCTCATCCGCTCGGTCATATCGGAGGCGGTATTGCCGATATCGATCTGCCCGCAGGCAATGTTGAACGGGCGCCCGTCGAGCGAGATTGAGCGGGTCAGCCCGGTGATCGCGTGCTTAGAGGCGGTATAGGGCGCTGAGCCGGGGCGGGGCACTGCGGCAGAGATCGAGCCATTATTGATGATCCGGCCGCCCATCGGGTCTTGCGCGCGCATCAGGTTGAAAGCGCCCCGCGCGACCAAAAACGCGCCGTATAGATTGACGTTGATCACCTGAAAAAAGTCATCCGGCGTGACATCGCCGATCACCGCACCGGCGACATTGGCGCCTGCATTATTAAACAGCACATCCAGCCGACCATGGGCCTCTTTGACTTGAGCGAACAGGCGGTCAACCTGGCCAGGCTCGGTCACGTCACAGCTGATCGCTGCGCCGCCGCCCATCTCGGCCACCACCGCATCGAGTGCCGCTTGTCGCCTGCCGGTCACCACCACGGTATAGCCCGCCTCGGCCAAGGCGAGCGCGCAGGCGCGCCCGATCCCCGAGCCACCGCCCGTGACCAATGCTATTTTGCTCATCGCGTGTTCCTTCACTTTTCAGCGGCGCGGATCTTTTGGCTTCCGCTGCTGCGTTCTTGATAAACTGTTCCCGCACCCAAGAGGCGTAGCGCCACCCCTTGACGACACCCAAGCCCCGCGCGAGAGCCTAAAGGCGCGTCGCGCTGCTAGTGTCGCCGTATCCGGGCACCGCTATCGTTGTCAAAGAGGTAAAGCCGGTCAGGGTCGAACGCGATACCGATCGCTTCATCGAACCCGCCTTCGAAATCCTTCGGCGCTTTGATCGAAAGCATATCCTCGCCGATCTTGGCGGTAACGAGCGTGTGGTCGCCGATCAACTCGCTGGCATAGAGGCGCGCGCGCAAAGCGCCTTCGCCCGGCGCCACCACGCGACAATCCTCCGCCCGCAGGCCGATCACCGCATTGGGAATGGTCTCGCTGCCGCCGGTCTCCACGCGGTCGTCACCCACGATAAAAGTTCCCTGGTCCAACCGGCCATGGGCCACGTTCATCGGCGGCGAGCCGATAAACTGCGCCACGAACAGGTTTTCAGGGTCTTCGTAGATCTGCTTGGGCGTGGCCAGTTGCTGCAGCTTGCCGCCCTCTAGCAGCGCCACGCGATGGGCGAGGGTCATTGCCTCCACCTGATCGTGGGTCACGTAAATCGTGGTGATCCCCAATTCGTGCTGCATGTGCTTGAGTTCCGCCCGCATATGGCCGCGCAGCTTCGCATCCAAGTTCGACAGCGGCTCATCCATCAAAAACACGGCCGGCCGCCGCACCATCGCCCGGGCAAGGGCGACGCGCTGACGTTGACCACCAGACAGCTCGCGCGGGTAGCGCTCTAACAGCTTGTCCAACTGAACCTGGCTCGCCACATCCAGCACCTGCTTATCCATATCCACCCGGTTCACCCGGCGGATTTTCAGCGGGTAGCCGATGTTCTCCGCCACCGTCTTGTGCGGGTAGAGCGCGTAGGACTGGAACACCATCGCCACATCGCGGTTCTTTGGCAGCGCCTCGGTCACGTCGCGCCCCGAGATGGAGATTGAGCCCGCCGTCACTGTCTCGAGCCCCGCGACCATCCGCAGAGCTGTCGACTTGCCCGAGCCGGACGCGCCTAGCAGTACCAGAAACTCCCCGTCCTGCACCTCCAGCGACAGATCATGCAGCACCTTCACGGCGCCGAAGGATTTGGAAACGGCATCGAGCACGACGGTCATGGCTTACCCTTTGACAGCCCCGGTTAGGAGGCCCTTGGAGATGTAGCGTTGCAGGATTACGGCGAGCACGATCACCGGGATAATCATCACGATGATCACCACCGACATTGTCCACCACAGAATGCCGCGCTCGCCTGCATTCATCGCGGCGACGAGGATCGGCATCGTCTGCGCCTGACTGGTGGAGAGGAACAGCGCCAGCAAGTATTCGTTCCACGCCAGGATCATCACGAGCAAAGTGGTCGCCGCGAGGCCGGTGCGGCTGAGGGGCAGCACGATATCCCAAAACACCCCGATCCGCGTGGCGCCGTCGAGCTGCGCGCTTTCCTCCAGATCAATAGGGATCGAACGGAAGAAATCATACATCAGCCAGATCACGATGGGCAGGTTCACCACCGTATAGGTCAGGATGATCGCAATATGGGTGTCGATGAGCCGGACTTGCTGGAACATCAGATAGATCGGCACAACCACCACAATCGGCGCCAGGATCCGCTGCGAAATCATCCAGAACAGGATATCGCCATTGCCGAGACGACCGCTGAAATACCGGCCTAATGCGCGCGCCAGAAACACAAAAACCGCGACGCCGACAGCGCAGGAAATCCGCCAATCAACGCCGAACCGGCCCACGGCGATAAAGGCTAAAATCATCACCAGCACGAACATCAAAACGACGCCGAATTTGGGTTTGTACTCAAACCGCGCCAGCGCATAGGCGGCCATCGCGCCGATGAGCACGCTGCCCACCGTCGAGGACAGGGCGATGATCAGCGAGTTCATATAGGCCCGCATCGTATCGGCGAAATCAAAGACAAACAGGTCTTTCCAGGCGTGCAAAGACGGCTGGAAATCAATGAATGGCAGGTAAACGGGGCCGGAATTGACGTCGACCGCGGTTTTGAACGAGGTGATGAAGACCCAATAGATCGGGAACAGCACAAACGCCGTCCAAACGCCGAGGATCGTATAGACCACCACCTTCGTCGCAGGCGCCATCGTCTGGATGCTGCGTGGCTCAAACAGGCGCTCCCACAGGGTCACTGCCGCAGCCTTCTCAGTACGACGAGGTTGAAGAACGACACGCATGTCACCACGGTCACAAACAAAAGCAGATAGGCCACCGCGGCGGATTGGCCCAAGTCCAGCGACCGCCAGGCGAGGTATGAATGGAGCGTCATCGATTCCGTCGCGATCCCGGGCCCGCCCGCTGTCATGATGTTTGGCAGGTCCACGATTTTGAACGCCTCAATCACCCGGATGAGCAGGACCGTCGCCGCCACAGGGAGCACCTGCGGCCAGGTGATGTCCTTGAAAATCTCCCACGACGAGGCGCCATCGACCTGGGCGGCCTCCACATAGTCGCGGGGCACCGATTCCAACGCCGCAAGCATCACTACGAAGATGAACGGGATCCACTGCCAGCTATCGCCAATCATGATGAAAAACCGCGCCGCCCACGGGTCCGACGCCCAGGAGAAATCGCCCAAGCCCGCCCATTGCCAGGTGGGCGCGAACGGGCCTTTCGTGGTGTCGGCGATCATCCGAAACGCATAGCCAACGCCGATGGGCGTGATCATCAGCGGGATGAAGAACACCACGCGGAAGAAGTTGCGCCCCCAGATCGGCAGCGAGCAGAGGAAGGCCAGCCCGAGGCCAATGCCGAACTGCACCATCGAGCCGAAGACGGCGTAAAACAGGGTCGTACCCAGCGTGCCGAAGGCGTGGCCCGAAAAGAACGTGGCCGCCAAAAGCCAGCCGACGCCCATGAACAGCCCCCACGTAAAAAGCCGCCCGACGAAGCCCAGAACGGTGAAGCCACCGCGCAGATACGACACGATCCACCACACCGTGATCCCGGTGATAAAGATCGCGAAAATCCACCCCAGCGCGCCCATCCCATCGAACTTGCCGAGGAAGTGAAACTGTTCAGACCCAAAGATTTGCTTCTCAAAGTTCTGCCACCACACGAAGCGCACCTGGTAGGAGCCCGCGCGCAGGCGGATGCGGCTCATCGCCATGATCAGCGAGGCCACCAGCGGGAAGATCGAGAAGATCAAAATCATCGCGACCGCGGGCCAGATGAAGATCTCTGACGCATTGCGGTCAAGCCAGTCGGCGATCCGCGTCCGGGGTGTCTCACCCGATGCCGTGCCGCTGGCAGAAGCGGCCCGAGTTTCCCCGGGCCGCATGGATTTGTCTATCTGTACCAAGGCTTAGTTGGTGACGCCGAGGGACAGGTTGTACATCGTCTGCTGGCTGTCGCGGCCGAAATCTTCGGTGATCTCTTCCCACGCTTCCTCGATATTGGCGGTGGCTTCTTCGGCGGTGATCTCACCAGCCAGGAAGCGGGCCAATTCGCGGTCCAGCACCACGCCCGTATATTGCTGCGAGCCTGGGATCTTCAGGTCCGACGCCATGTTGGGGTGGTTTAGGCTCTCCTTGATCGCGCCAAGGTAGTTGTTGGCGAAGTCTTCGCTGAAGCCTGCCTCGATCCAGGGGCCGAGGTTCTCAAGCTGCGAGTTGCGATAGGGGTTGTAGCCGGTCCAGCCGATGGTCACATCGACATTCGACTGCTCCGCCTGGTTCATGTATGACAGGAAGTCATAGGCCGCCTGCTTCACCTGATCGTCCGAGGCCGCGTTGATCGCACCAGCCCAGCCACCGAAGGCCGCGAACGGGCTGTAATTGATGCCGTCCACCGCATGGGGGCAGATCTCTGGTGTACAATCCACCAGCGTGCCGGTCTCGGTATCCAGCACCCGTGTGGTGCCCGGCATGATCGTCGCGCCCATCTTGTCTCTGATCGCGGCGCCAGACTCGTCAATCGACAGCGGGCCAATGTCGCCCCAGTCAATCACCATGCCGCAACGCCCAGCCTGCACGAGGCCGCGGGTGTCGCCGATATCGTGGTTCAGCTCATCGGGCGGGCCAAACTCGCCGGTCGCCTTGTAGATGCGGAACGCTTCCTGCCAGGCCTCATTGTTAACCTTGGGCGTCATGTCATCGTTGTTGAAGAAGATGCCCTCACCGGTGCCTTGTGTCTGCACGAAGGCAGCGGCGATGGAGCCCATGGCAAAGTAGCTCTGCGCGTTGCGCTTCTTAAAGATGCACGAGCCGAAATCAGCCTCGCCATCGCCATTGAGGTCCTTGCCGTGCATCGCAGCGGCCACTTCCATGTATTCATCCCAGGTGCGCGGCGGCTCGAGGCCCAGCTCGTCTAGGATATCGCGGCGATAATAGAGCATCTGAAAATCGCCATCGACGGTGATCAGGTAGGTCTCGCCGCCGATCTTTTGGTTAAACTCGCGGAAGTAGGGCGCGATATCGTCCACGTTGATCTTGTCATCGGCGGCGATATAGGCGTCGAGCGGCTCCACGAGCCCGCCATCGACCAATTCCACGCCCCAACCGGAGGCGAAGACCCCCACATCGATGGAGTTCGTGCCGGTCGCCCAATCCGTCAGGATCTTTTGGAACAGTTCCGCAAACGGCACCTCGGTGACGTTAATCGTGGCGCCCGTCATCTCGGTGAATTCTTCGCCACGCTCGACCATCCGCTGCGCGATGACCGGGCCGGGGCGGGTCATGATTTCAACGGTCACGCCGCTGTAATCTTGCGCCTGCACCGCGGCAGGCAGGGCAAGGGCCGCGGCAACGCCGAGCCCAAGGGCTTTGGTTTTCATAGTATTTCCTCCCGTTCTTATGGCGCTAGCAAAGCGTCCTTCTACCCTAGCGTCAAGAAGATATGCTCCGTCACAGCGCCGAATTCTTCAGCAAATGCCGCCGCTTCAGGCACCGCGCGCGTGATCCATGGTTGCGCGTTAACGCGCTGTAATCGCCGCCCGGCGTACGAGCCCGGGGCTTGGCCGCGTCACTCGGCAGATCGGCTAAACCGGTGCTTACATCGCGCCAACGCGCTAATTCCACCATCCATTGCCGCCGTCGCGTTTGGGCATCCGCCCGCTTTCGGCTGCGTCCTGGGGCAGGGGCTCCACATCAAACAAAAACCGCTGCGCCGGGCTGAGCCGCGCGTAGAGGCCCTCCGTCAGGTAATCGCGCTGATAGAGCTGTTGCGGCAGATCGCGGCGCGTATAGGTCAGGTGCAAGACCCGGCGGCGCTTGCCCGACTGGTTCACTGTGCCCGAATGCCAAAGCGCCGAATTGATGATCACCACCGACCCGGCTGGCGCCTCTACCAGCACCTCGTCTTCATGGGCGCCTGCCAGATCGTCTGGGATCAGTGCCGCCTCCTCTGGCGTTAGTTCAGGCGGCTCCCAATCGCCCCAGTTTACATGCGGGATGTTCACCGAGGGCCATTTATGCGAGCCGGGGATCACCCGCGTCGGCCCGTTATCGCGCGTCATGTCGTCAAACAGGAAAAGCCCGTTTGACACCCACCAATCATCGGCGAACTTTTTCGGTACGTCGGCATGGATATCCTGGTGCCCTTTACCCGGCGCAGGCTCGCGCAGATTGGCACCGTGGAGCTTGAACTCACCCAGCAAATGCTGGCTCGCCCCCAGCATCGGCGCGCAGGTGAGGCAGGCGTCATAGGCCTCGGTTTTGTTGAAGATGTTGGACACGCGCGGCGCGCCCGGCTCGATATGGACCTCATGGCCGCCCTGGCTCCCCTCCGCCTCGGTGAGCCGGTCAAAAGCGGCGCCCATTTCTTGCGCCGCCTGGGCGCTCAACACCCCCTCGACAATAAAAAACCCATGCTGATCAAGCGCGTGGCGCTGCTCTTCAGTCAACAGCGGCCCGGAAAATCCTAACGCGTGCAACGCGTGCTTCGTGTACATCGGCTTTCCTCCCTGATGGGGAAGAATGCTAGGCGCGGCCCCCGATTCTGTTCAAGTGCTGCGCCATGTCGGCGGCCTCAGCCGGGGCCAGACGCCCCATCTTCATATCGCATCGCCATATGCCCTTGGGCGCCACCACCACGATCCGCCCCTTGGCTTTCTCTGCCGTATAGCCCTCAACACCCGCAGTCGACGGGAACGCGATGCCCAACCCCTGCTGATCAGCGGTGCGACAGATCCACCGCGTCGCGCGCGGGCCCTGATCATGCACATGGCTGATAAAATCGGCGCTGCCATCGGGATGGCGCTGCATCGCATGGGTCCAGCCCGTGTCATCGGGCAGGAGATCAACCTCGAACACCACTTCCGGATCGAACGCCAATCCGGGCTTAAGCACATGATGCGGGGTCGGGTCTTTCGCCAGCGCCTCGATAAAATCCATATAGCCCGGCGGCGGCGTGATATGGGCCGGGATCGATTGGCGCACCCGTACCGCCTCCGGCGTGTAGAACGCGGCATAGATCAACTCGCCATGGTCCACCGGCAGGAAATTGGCATGGGCCAGATACATCAGATCCATCGGCGCGCCGCGCTTGTTCTCCACCGACACGCTCACCGCGATCTCGGCTGCATCGGGCGCCAAGGTGATCTCCAGCGTCGCGCAGTAATGCACCGTGAACGCCACCGCATGGGTAAAGCGCCCGCCGATCACCAGCGCCCCGTCGCGGATCTCCAGATAGGCCTCCTGCAGCCGGGCATTGGGCAGCTCGCCGTGTAGCGGATGGGTATCCTCTGGCCCCGGCCCGCCCATCGCCGTCAGCCCGCAATGGATGAAGAACGCCCCGTAAGTAGCCAAATATTCTTGCGTATCGACGGGCTCAGGGAACATCGAGCGCATCGTCACATCGCGGCCGTCAAACGCGGCGCGCCAAATCTGTTGGCCTTTGAACGGCAGCACGATCAGCGAGGCGCGCGGGCTGGTAACGCGCAGGGCAGCCACGCCGGAGGGGTAGCGAAACGTGGCCACATCGATGTCGCCCGCCCGCAGAAGCGCCCGCTCCGCGGCATCAAACATCGCCTCGTGCAAGTGAACGCGCATGCCCTATGCCTCGCTCAGATGAAGGGGGTCACTGGGCGGGGTTGTTAGGCTGAAATCGCTGAATGTCACTGTCAGCCCGACGCGCTCGGGCGTACAGGCGGTGGGCCCGATCAATGCCGGTCCCGCGGGGAAATCAGCCAAGCGCATGAGGACCCATCCAGCGCCCTCGGGCCGGTGCACCATCACCGCCGCCCCCACCCGGATCACGCGGATGCCGAAGCGCCCGGGCGCGACCGGGCCCAGCGGCTGCACCGACCAATCCGACCGACCCGCCCGCGTGACCACGCAAGACGCCTGGATCAGCCCATCGGATACCTCGATCCCCGCCTTGATCCAGTTCTGCGGGTCCTGCCGCAGCATCAGCCCCGCCTGATCGTAAAGCGCGGTAAAATCGCCCTCAAAATGCAGCTGCGCGTCAAAGGTGTCGGGCGCTGACTGTCCCAGGAAATGACCGTCATCGCGGCGAAACCCGTAATGGGTGTCTTGCCAAAAATCGGTGCGATCGCCGGTGGTAAGCGTAAGCTGCGCCGCGTCGATCTGAGTGTCGGGCGGCGGGTTAAGCCAAGTGCCATCGCTAAACGTCATCTAATCCACTCTCCCAATAGGCGGTTTACCCGCGCCATCGCCTCGACATGAAGAATGTGGCCTGCGCCCGCGATCTCGGTCAACGGGCCGATCCTTTGGATAAGCGCATGGTCGGGCTGCGCCACCGGGTCTTCTGTGCCCCACAGCACTTGCACCGGCAGGCCCGCGGCCGCGATCGCGGGCACATATTGGGCCGCCTCTGCCGCCATCGCGGGAAGAGCAACGGCGATGCGCGCGGCGGCCTCGCGCGCGCCCGGCTTGGCCAGATGCGCCAGCGCGTAATCGACGAATTGCGGCGCGATCAAACGCGTGTCGACCACCAGGCTTTGCAGAAAACCGCGCATTTCCTCTGGGGTTTCAAAGCCAGCATAGGCGTTTAGCGCGGCGAGGTCGGCGCGCTTGCCAAGCCCAAGCGGCGCCAGAAGCACCAGCCCGCGGCATAGATCGGGGGCTGCAGCGGCCAGCGCAAGCGCCACGGCGCCGCCCAGCGAATGGCCGACAAACCAAGCGGGCGCGCCGCCCAGATCGGGCCGGATCGCTTCCGCCAGTGCTGCGACTGACACTCCGTCCAAGGAAGTCACCGCGTTGCCATGGCCGGGCAGATCCGGGGTGATCGCGGTCACGCCTGACAGCGCCGGGGTGGTCCCGGCCCAGCTCAGCCGGTCAGCGCCGAACGCATGCAAAAACAGCGCCCGCATCAGCTCTCGATGATGGCTAACACAGCCCCCACCGGCGCGATGGCGTCTTCTTCAACCAAAATCTCCGCCAGCGTGCCGCCCGCGGGCGCTTCTAAGTCCATGGTCACTTTCGGGGTGGTGATGGTGACGATCTCCTCGTCCGTTTCCACGCTATCGCCCACTGCCTTGTGCCATAAATCCACCTGAGCCTCGGTGATCTCGGTGCCCAATTGCGGCATCGTCAATTCAACCCGCGCCATGCATCGCCTCTCTCACACGCAACCTCTTCTTCTTTTTCAAAGTACCTCGGGGAGCGCGCGGGGGCGAGCCCCGCGCCGATTGTCGTGAGCGCGCGGGGGAGCGCCCCCCGCCTGTAGTCGCCAGCGCCACGGGCAGCGCCCCCCCGC
>JBCDGW010000048.1:0-23456 GCA_038750765.1 Pseudomonadota bacterium
CGTTGATCGTGGCCGAAACGCTGTTCCTTGCAGCCCTTATCCTCGGCGGGCTCTCCGTCCTTGGCCGCTGGTAGCGCCGCGCTCCGCGCTTACACATTCCTGCGGTTTTTTGACGAACAGCCCGCAAAATTTGCGATGAGCTTATACAAATAAGCTTTTGCGCTCCGAAAGCCTGCAAGCCTTACCGTAGCCGCGCTTCGCTATGAGCGTCGAAAAACAAGGCCGACGCCGGGTCGAATGCGAGGCCCACCTGCGTGCCTTCCTGGATGGGCCGGTCGTCATGCGCCTCGACGATCAAGCGCTCACCATTTCCGGCGGTAAGGTAGACGAACGTGGTGCCGCCCAACGCCTCGGTCAGCTCCACCCGGTGGCTCGCGCCTTCGGGATCGATCTGAATGTGGTTGGGCCGCAACCCGGCGATAACCTGGCTGCCCACGCTCGGCAGCTTAACCTCTGTGGTGATCACCTGATCGCCAAGACCGGGCACCTTCACGCCGCCCGCTTCCACGGTGGCGTCGAAAAAGTTCATCGACGGCGAACCGATGAAGCCTGCGACAAACCGATTGTCGGGGTCGCGGTAAAGATCCATCGGGGCGCCGGTTTGCTCAATACGGCCCGCGCGCAGCACCACGATCTTGTCGGCGAGCGTCATCGCCTCAACCTGGTCATGGGTCACATAGATCATCGTGGCGCCGATCTCTTTATGGAGCCGTGCGATCTCGACCCGCATCTCTACGCGCAATTCCGCGTCGAGGTTCGAGAGCGGTTCGTCGAAGAGAAACACCTCCGGTCCCCGCACGATGGCCCGACCGATTGCCACCCGCTGACGCTGCCCGCCTGACAGCGCCGCGGGCTTGCGCTTGAGGTAGTCGTCAAGGCGCAGGATCTTGGAGGCCTCGCTTACCTTGCCGCGGATTTCGTCGGCGTTGTGGCCGTTCATCTTTAGCCCGAAGCCCATATTCTGCTCCACGGTCATATGCGGGTAGAGCGCATAGGTTTGAAACACCATGGCGACACCGCGCTCGGCCGGGTCCATGCGGGTGACGTCGCGGCTTCCGATGCTGATCTTGCCGTCGGAGGTTTCCTCAAGCCCGGCCACCATTCGCAGAAGCGTGGACTTGCCGCAGCCGGAGGGCCCGACAAAGACGCAAAACTCGCCATCGTGAATGTCGAGATCAACGCCGTGGATCACTTGCGTTTCACCGTATCGCTTGATCGCGCTGTTTAGTGTCACTCCCGACATGCTTAGATCCTTTTTGTGGCGGTGACGGCGTCGCTGCGATCGGGAAAACGCCAGCTTGCGGCTTCCTCTGCGATTTGCGCGACGACGGGTTGGATTTCTGGGACGAGCGCCTCAAGCCCCGAGAGGTTGGTGCGGTCCGTTGAGCTGGTTACCGAAAGCGCCCCGAGAACACGGTGCGAGCGGCTCAGGATCGGCAGCGCAACACAGATGATGCCGGGCTCGTGCTCTTCGCGGTCGAAGGCATAGCCGCGATCCCGGATCGCGCCAAGCTCGCTGCGCAGCGTGCTGTTGTCGGTCAGGGTGTGCGGCGTAAAGCGATGGTAAGACTGTGTGTCGAGCGCCGATTGCAACGCATCTTCCGGCAGATAGGCCAGCATCGCCTTGCCTACGCCTGTGCAATAGGCCGGGCCGACTTTGCCCGCCTCGGAGAACATCTCAATCGGGCGCGTGGCATTGCGTTTGTCGACATAGAGCACCTGGCCGCTATCGAGTTGGGCAAGATGCACGGTTTCACCCACCCTTTGGCTCAAAGCATCGATATGAGGGCGGGCCAGGGGCGCGATTGACGCGGTACTCCATGCCGCATGGGCAAGCCGCACCAGGCGCAGGCCGGGGGTGTAGAGGTTGGTGTCGGCGTCAAACGCCAGCATGCCTTGCCGCGTGAGGGTTTGAAGCAACCGGTAAAGCGTGGCTTTGGGATAAGGGCTTGCTGCCAGCAACTCGGAAAAGCGCACCGGACGGCCAAAGCGCGCAACGTGATCGAGCACGTCACAGGCTTTGGCAATGGTGCCATCCCCGGCGAGTTTGCCGGCGCTTTCCGCCATTATATTCCTCCCAGCGCTGCTTTATTGAGCGCTTTCTGATTGACATGCGTAGACAATCAAAACTACGTTTTCAACATGCAAAACTAAGTTTCGCATATTGGAACCACCAGGGAGGATATAATGCGTTCCATCATCAAAGCGTCCGCCGCGGCGCTTGCGCTCGCCTGCGCGGGCGCGCCTGCGGTTGCTGACGGCCACGCGCTTACCGGCGATCTCGTGATCTACCTCGATACGTCGAACCCGGCGCCACGCGCCACGATGGAGGCGATGATCGCGCGCTTCCAAGAGATGCACCCCGACCTCAACATCGAGACCACCGTCATCGACCGTGAGGCCTACAAAACCCAGATCCGCAACTTCTTGACCGCCGACGCCCCCGATGTCGCCACCTGGTACGCGGCTAACCGCATGCGTCCCTATGTCGATGCGGGCCTGTTCGAGGATGTCTCCGATCTTTGGGAAGACCCTGATATCGCCGAAAACCTGGCCTCCACCAAGGGTGCGATGACCATCGACGGCAAGCAGTGGGGTGTCCCTTACACCTATTATCAGTGGGGCATCTACTACCGCAAAGACATCTACGAAGAGCTGGGCATCAGCGAACCCGCCAACTGGGACGAACTGAAGTCGAACTGCCAGGCCGTGGTCGATTCAGGTCGCGCTTGCTACACCATCGGCACCCAGTTTCTGTGGACTGCAGGCGGTTGGTTTGACTACCTCAACATGCGCACCCACGGTTTCGACTTCCACATGCAGATGGCAGCGGGCGAAATCCCCTGGACCGATGACCGTGTCCGCGAGACCTTCGCCAATTGGCGCGAGTTGATCGAGATGGGTGCCTTCGTCGACAACCACCAGAACTACTCTTGGCAGGAATCGCTGCCCTTCATCGTCAACGGTGAGGCAGCCGCGATCCTCAAAGGCAACTTCGCTGTGGCGCCGCTGCGCGAAGCTGGGCTCGACGACGATAAGCTCGACTTCCACCAGTTCCCGCCGATCAACCCGGATGTGGAATTGGCCGAAGACGCGCCGACAGACACGTTCCACATTCCGTCCAATGCCCAGAACAAAGACGCGGCCCGCGCCTTCCTGAAGTTCATGGCGTCCGCGAACGAGCAGACGGTGATCAACAACGGCGAAAATCTGGGCCAGCTGCCCGTCAACGCGTCGGCCTCGATCGACGATGACAAGTTCCTGGCCGAAGGGTTCGAGATGCTGTCGTCCAATTCTCCCGGTGGCGTGGCGCAGTTCTTTGACCGCGACTTCCCGGCTGAAATGGCCGCCGAGGCGATGCAGGGCTTCCAGGAGTTTATGGTGTTCCCGGACAACCTGGACGACATCTTGGCGCGCCTCGAACAAGTGCGCGAGCGGGTCTATCAGTAATCGCGGAGGTTAAGCATGGCGCGGGCGGGGTCTGTTCCTGCCCGCAGCCGCTGCGACCCATCCGTAAGCCAATGCAGAGGCTTTCGCATGTGCCGCTAGGGAGGGCGAACCATGGCAACCATCAGTCCAGCAGCCGAGGCAACCGCCACGGAAAGCCGATCATGGTACAAGCGCAACGAGATCGCGGTGACGCCGTGGCTGTTTCTTGCGCCCGCGATCCTGTTTTTCGCCGTCTACGTGATCATCCCGATCTTTCAGTCGATCAGCATCAGCTTCTACGACTGGGACGGGCTCGGCGAAGCGCGTTGGGTGGGCTTGGGCAATTACCAAGAACTCGTCGATGACAGAGCCTTTGAAGTATCGCTGTGGAATAACTTCAAATGGTTGATCTTCTATCTCCTGGCGATCCCGGCGGGCTTGTTCATCGCGCTGTTTTTGAACCAGACTGTCACCGGCATTCGGATTTACAAGTCGCTGTTCTTCTTCCCTTTCGTGCTTAGCCAGGTGGTGGTGGGCCTCGTGTTCTCGTGGTTTTACCTGCCCAATGAGGGGCTTTTGTCGAACTTCCTGAGCGTGTTCGGTATCGAGTCGGTGAACATCTTAGGCGACCCGACCTTGGCCACCTACGGGATCATCGCCGCCGGGCTTTGGCCGCAGACGGCTTATTGCATGATTTTGTATCTCACCGGTCTCAACGCGGTGGACCCCGAACAGGTGGAGGCCGCGCGGCTAGACGGGGCTAAGGGATGGAAAATGCTGTGGTACGTGATCATCCCGCAGCTCAAGCCCGCCACGTTCATCGCCTTCGTGGTGACGATCATCGGCGCGCTGCGCTCGTTTGACTTGATCTCGATCATGACCAATGGCGGGCCCTTCGGCCAAACCCGGGTGCTGTCGTTTTACATGTTCGAGAAAGCGCTCAGCGAATACGGCTTCCGTATGGGCTATGGCGCGGCCATCGCGGTGGTCTTGTTCCTGATCATGCTGCTCTTCATCGCGTACTTCTTGTTCTCGATGTGGCGTGAGGAAAAAGTGCGCTGATGATCGCTAACCGCAAATCCGCCGTCTCGCGCCTAGCCCGAGACCTCCCCGCTTCCCGAGACAGGAGGCCCCGGGGCAAGCCCGGGGCGCGTTGAGCCCGATGTTTCCCAGACCGATCCAAACCGCGTCACCGCAAGCGCAAACCGCCTACAAAACGCTGCTGCCGATATCGCTGATCCTGTGGCTGTTGCCGCTCATCGCGGTGGCAATCTTCTCGATCAAACCGGCACAAGATTTCACCACTGGCAATTATTGGGGCATGCCGTCGAGCTTTGAGGCGGTGAACAATTACGGCCAGGTGTTCTTCAACTCGGACATGCCGCGCTACATGCTCAATTCAGTGCTGATCACCGTGCCTACCGTGATCGGCGCGGTGGCGCTGTCGGCGATGGCAGGGTTCGCGCTGGGCATCTATCGCTTCCGCTCGAACCTGCTGCTGTTCTTTATGTTCGTCGCGGGCAACTTCGTGCCGTTCCAAATCTTGATGGTGCCGGTGCGCGACCTGACGCTCGATCTGGGTCTCTACAATACCAAGCTGGGCCTGGTGCTGTTCCACGTGGCGTTTCAAACCGGGTTTTGCACGCTGTTCATGCGTAATTTCATCCGGCAGCTGCCGTTCCCGCTGATTGAGAGCGCGCGGGTGGAGGGCGTCGCCGAATGGCGCATCTTTTGGTACGTGGTGCTGCCGTTGATGAAGCCTGCGCTGGCGGCGTTGGCGGTGCTGATCTTCACCTTCATCTGGAATGACTATTTCTGGGCGGTAGTGCTCACCCAGGGGCCCGAGAGCCAGCCGGTCACCGCGGGGATCACCTCTTTCAACGCGCAATTCCGCGCCGCCTATCATCTGATGAGCGCTGGGTCGATCGTGGCCGCCCTGCCGCCAGTTTTGATGTTTTTCCTGATGCAAAAGCACTTTATCGCCGGTCTGACCCTGGGTGCTGTGAAGTAATGCAAACGCAGACGTGGCGCCTGGACGATGGCCGTCAGAGCTTGGTTCTGGCGGCCCGGCGCGAGCGCTTGCCGGAAGTGGTCTATTGGGGTGCCACGCTGGCGCCCGATGACGATTTGGACGTTGTCGCAAACGCGCATCGCCTAGATGTGACGGGCGGTATGCTCGACGAGAACCCCGACCTCTCGATTTGCCCCGAGGCGGTGCGCACGTTCACGGGCCAGCCGGGCCTGATCGTGCGCGCGGTGGATGGCACGCCGCTGTTGCCGAAGTTCTGCTTCGCCAGCGCCGAGACGAGCGACGCGCACCTGATCCTGCGCTACCGCGATGCCGAAAATGGGCTGAGTTATAGCGCCGAGATCGCGCTCGACAGTGAGACCCATGTGCTCACCCTGATGGCAGAGCTGACCTCGGACGCGCCGGTGCACCTACACTGGTTTTCGGCCCCCGTCCTGCCCGCGCCGCAGCTTTCCGATGAGATGATCGATGTCTCGGGCCGCTGGTGTGGCGAGTTTCAACTCAACCGCACCCCCTGGTCGCCGGGTATGCGCTACCGTGAGAACCGCACCGGCCGCACTGGGCATGAGCATTTTCCCGGCTTAATTGTTCCGGGCCGCGGCGCCACCAATACCCAAGGCGAGGCGTGGGGTTTTCATTACGCCTGGTCTGGCGGGCATCGGATGGTGGCGGAAGAACTCCCCGACGGGCGGCGCCAGGTGCAGTTCGGCCATGCGGCGCGGATGGAGACAGCGCCGGGGCAGCACTTTCGCTCGGCCCCGCTCTACGCGGTTTACTCAAATGACGGGCTCAACGGCATCGCGGTAGGGTTTCAACGCCATTTGCGCGACCGCATTGTCACCTGGCCCAAGCCCGATCGCCCGCGCCCGGTGCATTACAATTGCTGGGAGGCGGTTTACTTCGATCACAAAGTGCCGGTGCTCAAGGAGATCGCCACGCGAGCAGCCGCGCTCGGGGCAGAGCGCTTCGTGCTCGATGATGGCTGGTTCGGCAAGCGCGACGATGACACCCGGTCGCTATCGGATTGGGAGGTCGATCCGCGCAAATACCCTGAAGGTCTCGCACCGCTGATCGACCACGTCCACATGCTCAACATGACCTTCGGGATCTGGTTTGAGCCCGAGATGATCAATCCCGATAGCGATGTATTTCGCGCCCATCCCGATTGGGCGGCGGGCAGCGAAGATCAGATCCTCGGCCGTCAGCAGATGGCGCTCGACATGGCCAAGACGGAGGTGCGCGACTTCATCTATGAGCGGATGGCGGCGCTGCTCTCCGAGTACGACATCGATTACATCAAGTGGGATCATAACCGGGTGCTGCCGATGCCCGATGCTGCGCAAACCCGCGGCTCATATGCGCTGATCGATCGGTTGCGCGCGGCGTTCCCGGCCGTGGAGATCGAAAGCTGCGCATCAGGCGGCGGGCGGATCGATTTCGGCATTATGGCGCGGACACAGCGGGTGTGGCTATCGGATTCCAACGACGCGCTGGAGCGGTTGCGGATGCAGCACGACGCGGCTTTGTTCCTACCGCTGGCGGTGACGGGAAGCCATGTAGGCCCGCGCCGGTGTCATACGTCGGGCCGAGTGATCGATATCCGCTTTCGCGCTTGGGTAGCGGCACAGCGGCATATGGGCTTTGAAATGGACCCGCGCGAGTTGGACGACGAGGAAGAGCGGGTGCTGCGCGAAGTAACCGATTGGTGGAAGCGCAATCGCCATTGGATGGAGGCCGCCGATATCCTGCGCCTGGAAAGCGCCGATCCAGCGGTGATCGCCGAGCAGCAGATCAACCGTGAAGGGGACAGATTCGTGGTGTTTTCCGGCCTCGCGCGCAGCGCTGCCCAGATTGCACCGCGCCCGCTGCGGCTGACCCGCCTCAGCCCCGACAAACGCTACCGGGTCGAGCTGGTGAACCGGGCCGATGCCCCTAGGCTGTCGCGGGGTGAGCCAGCGCTCAAGGCGGGGCCCATCGAGGTGTCGGGCGCCTACTTGATGAGCCAGGGGCTTACGCTGCCCTGGTGTTTCCCCGAAACCATGTGGGTGATCGAAGGAAGCCGGGTATGAGCGCGTGGATCGCGGTAGATTGGGGGACGACGCAGCTTCGCGCCTGGGCAATGCAGGGCGCTGAGGCGGTGGAGCACGCCTCCTCGCGCGATGGGATGGGCCAGCTTGCCCCAGATGGCTTTGAGCCGGCGTTGCTAAACCTGGTCGAGCCGTGGCTGAGCGGGCGCACCCGCGTGGTGGCGTGCGGCATGGTTGGCGCGCGTCAGGGCTGGATCGAGGCGACCTATCAGGCCACGCCCTGCGCGCCGGTGGCTGATGACCCGGTGCAGGTGCCGACGCGCGATGCGCGGCTTGACGTGCGCATCCTGCGGGGCGTGAAGCAGGAGCAGCCTGCCGATGTGATGCGCAGCGAGGAGACGCAAATCGCTGGTTTTCTGGCGGGTCATCCGGGGTTTGACGGCGTGCTGTGCTTGCCCGGCACCCACAGCAAGTGGGTTCAGGTAAGCGCAGGCGAGATCGTATCCTTCCGCACCTTCATGACCGGCGAGATGTTCGCGCTGCTCTCAACCCAGTCGGTGTTGCGCCACAGCGTTGCGGCCGATGGCTGGGACGACGCGGCGTTCAATGAGGCATTGCAAGAAACCCTGTCAAAGCCTGAGAGCCTCGCCACCAAACTGTTTGCAATCCGCGCCAGAAGCCTACTCCAAGACGCGGATGCGGCAGCGGCGCGGGCGCAGCTCTCGGGTCTGCTGATCGGTGCCGAGCTCGCCGCCGCGCGCCCCTACTGGCTCGGGCAATCGGTGGCGCTGATCGGGGCGCCTGGCTTATCGCGGGCCTACGCGGCGGCGCTAACGGCGCAGGGGCTCGACCCGGTGGTGGAAGACGGCTCAGCCATGACGCTGGCTGGCCTATGCGCAGCATACGCTCAACTCAGTGAGACGGCTTGATATGACACGACCGCTTATCGCGATCCTTCGCGGCCTCACCCCGCCAGATGCCAAAGCGATTGGCGCTGCCCTGATCGAGGCGGGGATTACCCGCATCGAGGTGCCGCTCAACTCGGCGCAGCCATTCGAGAGCATCCGCATCCTGGTCGATGCCTTCGGGGATCAGGCGGAGATTGGGGCGGGCACCGTGCTGGGGGTGGATGACGTGGCGCGGCTGCGCGATGTGGGCGGTCACATGGTGGTGTCGCCCAATAGCGATCCGGCGGTGATCGCCGCCACCAAAGCCGCTGGCATGAACAGCTATCCTGGGGTGATGACCCCCACCGAGTGCTTCGCCGCGATCCATGCCGGGGCCGATGCGCTCAAGCTGTTTCCCGCGTTTTTGGTGGGGCAAGCGGGGCTTAAGGCGATGCGCGCTGTCCTGCCCAGTGACCTACCGCTTTACATGGTGGGTGGTGTCGGCGCTGAGAGCTTTGCTGATTGGCTTGCCGCTGGCGCAAGCGGGTTCGGCCTGGGCACGTCACTATACACGCCCGGCACAAGCGCCGCTGAAATCCGGGATCGCGCGGCAGAAATGGTCGCAGCCCTCGACGCGGCAATGCGATGACCCAGCGGGCGCTGGGCGTATGCTACTATCCCGAGCACTGGCCCGAGGAGATCTGGCGCGACGATGCCGCCCGCATGGCCGATCTTGGCTTAAAATGGGTGCGCATCGGTGAATTTGCGTGGTCGCGGCTAGAGCCGGAGCCCGGGGTTTTTCGCTTTGATTGGTTGGATCGGGCTATCGAGGTGCTGGCGGAGGCCGGGCTTCAGGTGGTGCTGGGAACGCCGACTGCGACGCCGCCGCGATGGATGCTGACGCGGTTTCCCGACATGTTGGCCCTCGACGCGGACGGCCGGCCCCGCGGGTTTGGCTCGCGTCGGCACTATTGCTTTAGCCACGGAGGGTATCTTGGCGCCTGCCGCGACATCGTCACCCGCCTGGCCAAGCGCTATGGGCGCCATCCGGCTATCGCAGCGTGGCAGACGGACAACGAGTATGGCTGCCACGACACCACACCGAGCTTTTCCAAAGCGGCGGAGGCGGCCTTTCAAGACTGGTTGGCGCAGCGATACCAGTCGCCGGAAGCGCTAAACCGTGCTTGGGGCAACGTGTTTTGGTCGATGGAGTATCGTGACTTCGGTGAAATTGGCCTGCCAAACCTCACGGTAACAGAAGCCAACCCCGCCCACGTGATGGCGTTTCGCCGGTTCAGCTCGGATCAGGTTGTCCGCTTCAACCGGGTGCAGGCGGAAATTCTGCGCGCCCATAGCGACGCGCCGATTTCGCATAATTTCATGGGCCGGGTGCTGGAGTTCGATCATTTCGCTGTGGCGGCGGACCTCGATATCGCGACGTGGGACAGTTACCCGATTGGCTTTCTGTCGGATCGGTTGGAGGCGAGCGAGGCGCATAAAGCGCGGTTCCTGCGCCAGGGCGATCCGGATTTTCAGGCGTTTCATCATGATCTTTACCGAGCCGTGGGGCGCGGGCGTTGGTGGGTGATGGAGCAACAGCCTGGCCCGGTGAATTGGGCGCCGTGGAACCCCGCACCCTTGCGCGGCATGGCGCGGCTTTGGGCGTGGGAAGCGTTCGCTCACGGAGCGGAAGCGGTGTGCTACTTTCGTTGGCGTCAGGCCCCGTTTGCGCAGGAACAGATGCATGCGGGGCTGTTGCGGCCCGATGATGCGCCCGCGCCCGCCTTCGCAGAGGCGCGTCAGTTGGTTGACGAACTGGCCGCGTATCCGGCAGTGGAAACGGGCCCCAGCCCTGTCGCGTTGATCTTCGACTATGCGTCCGCTTGGGCCTGGGAGATACAGCCGCAGGGGGCGGATTTTGACTATTTCCGACTGGTCTTCAGCGCCTATCGTGCGTTGCGCCAGGCTGGGTTGTCGGTCGATATCCTGCCCGCTGAAACCCGCGATCTCTCGGCTTATGCGATGGTCTTGGTGCCAGGGCTGGCAACGCTACCCCCGGCGTTGATCGAGGCGCTTGCCGCATATCGCGGGATCGCGCTGCTGGGCCCCCGCACCAATTCTAAGACCGCGGAGATGAGCATCCCGGTGCCGTTGCCGCCAAATCTGCCGGGGCTCGACGCGGTGGTCGCCCGGGTGGAAAGCCTGCCGCCCGGATGCACCGAGCCGCTGGCGGGCGGCGGTGCTTTCGCCCACTGGTTTGAGCACGTCGAAGGCGATGCTCCGGTGCTCGAGGCAACCCAAGCCGGGCGGCCTGCGATTATCGGTGCCGGGCCGATGCGATACCTGGCGGGGTGGCCCGATGCGGTGGCGTTCGCGCGTCTTGTGGTCGATGCCGCGCGGGATGCGGGGCTTGAAACCCACGCTCTACCCGATGGTCTGCGCCTGCGCGATGCCGGGGCGACGCGGTTTTGGTTCAATTATGGGCCTGAGCCAATCCGCTATGCCGGTGTGGAGATTCCTGCGGCGGGCGTGCACATCGCGCCGCGCGATTGACGGGCGTCTCGCCATCGCGCAGGCTGCCGTCAAAAAGGGGGATCTTCATGCGCTTTTTCGTCATTCTTGCTGGGCTGGGTGCTGGTCTGGCCGCCGGGATCGGGCAGGCTGTGGCGCAGTCCGAGTGGACCGGCTTTTGCGGCAATTACGTGCAGACCACGTCGAATGCGGGACAGTGCGTCAATTGCAGGCTTTTGATCGCCGACAACCCTGAAACTCAGCGCTACTTCGTTGAGGCTGATACCGGCTGGTCGGCTGAATTGGAGTGGCTAGGCGGTGATCCGAGCGCGGCTGCGGGCGATGGCCGATGGGGCACTGTAGGCGGGGTCTATGACCAACAGCCCTTTACCATCGACATGAGCGCTCAGGGCGATGTGCTCTACATGACGATGGGGCATGCCGATCCGAGCCTCGGCGTGCCGATCGAGTCGACCTATGTTTGCCTAGACCAAAGATTTTAGCCGCCGCGCGCCCCTTTCGATCCGCCCGGGCTTTCGCTAGAAGACGCCGCGAAACCCGGATCGCTTGGAAAGGCCCGCGCGATGAAGTTCACCCTGTCCTGGCTCAAAGAGCACCTCGACACCGACGCGACGGTGGATGAGATAACGGAGGTTTTGACCGATCTCGGCCTTGAGGTCGAAGAGGTCGTCAACCCGTTGGACCGGCTGGCGGGGTTTACCATCGGCCATGTGCAAACCGCTGAGAAGCATCCCGATGCCGACCGACTACGGGTGTGCCAGGTGGAGACCGACGAAGGCGTCAAGCAGATCATTTGCGGTGCGCCCAATGCGCGCGCTGGCATCCGCGTGGTGATCGCTAAACCAGGGATGTACGTGCCCGGCATCGACACCACCATCCAAGTCGGCAAGATCCGCGGTGTCGAGAGCCACGGCATGATGTGCTCGGAGCGCGAGATGGAAATGTCCGATGAGCATGACGGCATCATCGAACTTCCCGGTGAGCCCGCGGTTGGCGCCGCCTTCACCGATTGGCTGGCCGAGCATCAGCCCCATCGCGTCGACCCGATGATCGAGATCGCCATCACCCCCAATCGGCAGGATGCGTTGGGCGTGCGGGGTGTTGCGCGTGATCTGGCCGCCCGTGGGCTTGGTGTGTTGAAACCACTCACAGAGGACGCGGTGCCCGGCGCGTATCCAAGCCCGATCAAGGTGCGGATCGCCGACGATGTCAAAGCCAAGGGCTGCCCCCATTTCAGCGGGCGCATGATCCGCGGGGTCAAAAACGGGCCATCGCCCGATTGGCTGCAGGCGCGGCTCAAATCCATCGGCCTGCGCCCGATTTCGGCCCTCGTCGATATCACCAACTTCTTCACCTTCGATCAAAACCGGCCGCTGCACGTGTTCGACGCTGACATCGTCAAAGGCGATCTTTCGATCCGCTGGGTGGATGCGCCGACACCGTTCAAGGGCCTTGATGATAAGGAATACGTGGTCGAGCCCGGGATGATGGGGATCTTCGACGATGCCGGGCTGGAGAGCATCGGCGGCTGTCTCGGCGGTGCCGCATCGGGTTGTACTGAGGCGACGATCAACGTGTTTCTGGAAAGCGCCTATTGGGATCCGGTTACCATCGCCGCCACCGGTCGGCGGCTAAAGCTTAACTCTGACGCCAAGTACCGCTTTGAGCGCGGTGTTGATCCGGCTTACACGCTGCCTGGTTTAGAGGCGGCGACGCAGATGATCCTCGATATCTGCGGTGGCGAGGCGAGCGAGGTAGTTGCTGATGGTGCGCCGCTTGAAACCGACCGCGCCTATCAGCTCGACACCGACCGGGTGTCATCGCTGGTGGGCCTTGAGATTGACGGCGACACGCAGCGCGCGACCTTGGAACGCTTGGGCTTCACGCTCAACGGCGATATGGCGCATCCACCGTCTTGGCGTCATGATGTGCGCGGCGAGGCCGACCTGGTCGAGGAAGTGGCCCGGATCGCCTCGCTGACCAAACTGCAAGGCAAGCCTATGCGCCGCCCCCAAGAGGGTGTGCCAAAGCCGATCCAGACCCTGGAGCAAAAGCGGGGGGCGACGGCGCGGCGGATGTGCGCGGCGCTCGGCTACAATGAATGCGTGACCTATTCGTTCATCGATGAGGCCTCGGCCAAGCTGTTCGGCGGCGGTGACGATACCACCCGGCTCGAAAACCCGATCTCGTCGGAGATGAGCCATATGCGCCCCGCGCTTCTGCCGGGCCTCTTGCAAGCCGCGGCGCGCAATCAGGCGCGTGGGTTTCAGGATTTGGCGCTTTTCGAGGTGGGCGCTGCGTTTCATGGCGGCGAGCCTGAGGAGTATCGCTTTCTGGTTTCGGCGCTTCTTGTGGGCCATGCGGGCCCGCGCGACCTGCATGGAACCCGCAGGGCCGTTGATGTCTTCGATGTCAAAGCAGATGCCGAGGCGGTTTTGTCGATGCTCGGGGCACCGGCCAAGGTGCAGATCATGCGCGGCGCACCGGAATGGTGGCATCCCGGTCGCCACGGCAAGCTCTGCCTCGGCCCCAAGAAGGTGCTTGGGATCTTCGGTGAGCTTCACCCCCGCGTTCTAGAGCAGATGGGCGTAAAAGGTCCGGCGATGGCGTTCACCCTCTGGCCCGATGAAATCCCGGTGAAACGGGCGCAAACTGCGGCGCGCGCGGCGTTGATGATTAGCGATTTGCAAGCGGTGGAGCGGGACTTTGCCTTCGTCGTCGACAGCGATGTCGAAGCCTTGTCGCTGGTGAATGCCGCCGCTGGTGCGGATAAGGCGCTGATTGCCTCGGTGCGCGTGTTCGACGAGTTTATCGGCGGCGCGCTTGGTGAGGGCAAGAAATCTCTGGCGATCACGGTGCGGCTTGAACCCAGTGAGGCTACGCTGACCGATGAAGCGATTGAGGCCGTCGGTGCTAAGATCGTCGAAAAGGTGAGCAAGGCAACGGGCGGGGTTCTGCGCGGCTGAGCTCGGTGGCGGGTAGGGCGCAAGACGATGAGGGATCGGCGATGAGCAAACCTGTTGTGCTGTGTATTCTCGACGGGTGGGGCTACCGCGAGGCACGGGAGGCGAACGCCCCGGCTTTGGCCGAGACACCGACGATGGACGGGCTGCTCGACAGCTGTCCCCATGCGTTTTTGATCACCCACGGCCCCGATGCAGGCCTGCCGACCGGGCAGATGGGCAATTCCGAAGTGGGGCACACCAATATCGGCGCCGGTCGTGTTGTCGCTATGGATCTGGGCCAGATCGATCTGGCCATCGAAGACGGCTCGTTTTTCGACAATGACGCCTTGGTGGCCTTCGCGGAGCGGCTGCGCGCAAGCGGCGGCACCGCGCATCTCATCGGGCTGACCTCGCCCGGCGGCGTGCATGCGCATCAGGACCATATCGTTGCGGCGGCGAAGGCGTTGCGCGATCGCGATTTGCCGGTTGCGGTTCATGTGATCACCGATGGGCGCGATGTGCCGCCGCAATCGGCGCGCGACCAAGTGGCTGCGTTCGAGGCCGCGCTGCCCGATGGCGCGCAGGTGGTCAGCGTGTCGGGGCGCTATTTCGCGATGGATCGTGATAACCGCTGGGAACGCGTGGCCAAAGCCTATGCCGCGATAATCCAGGGCAAAGGCACACACGCCGATAGCGCCGATAGCGCGATCGCCTCTGCCTATGAGGCGGGAAAAACCGATGAGTTCATCGAGCCGGTGCCGCTATCGGGGTATCAAGGCGTCGCGGATGGTGACGGGGTTTTCTTTATTAACTTCCGCGCGGATCGCGCCCGCGAGGTTTTGCGCGCGATCGGGGAGCCCGGCTTTGACGGCTTCGACACCGGTGCGCGGCCGGAACTGGCGGCGTTGCTCGGCATGGTGGAATATTCCGACGGGCACACGGAATACATGGACACAGTGTTTCCGAAACGAAAGATTGTGAACACGCTGGGCGCCTGGGTCGCGCAGGCTGGGTTGCGGCAGTTTCGCCTGGCCGAGACCGAGAAGTACCCGCATGTGACTTTTTTTCTGAATGGCGGGGTGGAGGCGCCAGCGCCGGGTGAGGACCGGTTCATGCCGCCCTCGCCTAAAGTTGCTACCTACGATCTGCAGCCTGAGATGAGCGCCGCCGCCGTGACCGACAAACTGGTTGAGGCGATTGAGGCGCGGTACGATTTGATCGTGGTCAATTACGCCAATCCGGACATGGTCGGCCATACCGGTGATCTTGACGCGGCAATAAAGGCTTGCGAGGCAGTCGATGAGGGGCTCGGCACCGCGCTTGCGGCGCTTGAGCGCGTCGGTGGCGCGATGCTCGTCACCGCCGATCACGGCAATTGCGAAACCATGGTCGACCCTGAAACCGGCGGGCCGCACACCGCGCATACCACTAATCCTGTGCGCGTTGTGCTCACCGGCGGCCCGCCTGGCGCGACGCTCCATGACGGGCGGCTGGCAGATCTCGCGCCGACAGTGCTGTCGCTGATGGGCCTGGCCCCGCCGCCGGAAATGACCGGTGTCAGCCTCATCGACTGAGTTTGGCGTGCTGAAACGGCGCCTCGGCGCGACAAATCGCACCATGCGCCCACGCTCTGACGACGCAAACGTGATCTGCAGCCTGGGCCAGAACCCGCTATGGTGACCATCCGGCGCGAACGCACGACGCGACAGGTGTTGCCCGCAGGGGCTGCAATAGGCTTAATGGGCAGCGAGACACTGAGTGGAATGGCGTTTTCCGCGCAAGCCCGGCAGGACGCTAGCGTGAACCCGACGGAAACGCTCTATGTAGAGGATAGGCAAACAGACCGGCGGCATGATCAGCCCCCTTGGTTTGCCATCGATTGAGACGAGGATGCGTATGAAGAAATTCGTAATGGCCGCGCTGGCGGGCACTTTGGCGGGCGGCATCGCCACCACCCAAATCGCGGGCCCTCTGGTCGCACAGGAAGGCAACCGCCGGGCAACGGTGTATGAACAGCTCGATCTGTTCGGCGATATCTTTGAGCGTATCCGCGCCCAATATGTGGAAGAGGTGGATGAGAGCGAGCTGATCGAGGCGGCCATCAACGGCATGCTCACCTCGCTCGATCCCCATTCGTCGTACCTGTCCCCCGATGACGCTGCGGATATGCGGGTGCAGACCCGTGGCGAATTCGGCGGCCTTGGCATCGAGGTGACCCAGGAAGAGGGCTTCGTCAAAGTCGTCTCGCCCATCGACGACACGCCAGCCGATGAGGCCGGGATCGAGGCGGGCGATTACATCACCCATGTGAACGGCGAGAGCGTGCTGGGCCTCAACCTCGATGAAGCTGTGGAGATGATGCGCGGGCCGGTTGGCTCGGAGATCATTATCACCGTGGTGCGCGAGGGGATTGATGAGCCCTTTGACGTGTCGATCATTCGCGACACCATCAAGCTCACCGCTGTACGCACCCGGATCGAAGGCAAGACCGTGGTGATGCGCGTCTCCACCTTCAACGATCAAACCTATCCAAACCTGGAAGAGGGCTTGCAAGAAGCGGTGGCCGAGTTGGGTGGCATCGAGAATGTCGAGGGTTTCGTGCTCGATCTGCGCAATAATCCCGGCGGTTTGCTGACCCAGGCGATCCGCGTGTCAGACGCCTTCCTGGAGGCCGGTGAAATCGTGTCGACCCGTGGGCGTGACCCGCAGGATGGCGAGCGTTACAACGCCGCGCCGGGTGATCTGGCGCTCGGACGGCCCATCGTGGTCTTGATCAATGGCGGATCGGCTTCGGCATCCGAGATCGTCGCGGGCGCGCTGCAAGATCATCGTCGCGCTGTCGTTGTGGGACCCAAATCCTTCGGCAAAGGCTCGGTGCAGACGGTGATGCCGCTGCGCGGTGACGGGGCGATGCGGTTGACCACCGCGCGCTACTACACCCCTTCGGGCCGCTCGATCCAATCGCTGGGCGTTTCGCCTGACATTATCGTCGAGCAGCCACTCAACCGACCAGGTGAGGATGAGGACGAGGATGGTCCCGGCAGCGCCCGCTCTGAGGCGGATCTGCGCGGTGCGCTCGACAATGATTCGCTGACTGACGATGAGCGGAGCCAGATCGAGGAAGAGCGTCTCGCGGCGGAAGAGGCGGCGGCGCTACGGGCCGAGGATTATCAGCTCGCTTACGCGGTCGATCTTATCCATGGCTTGGCCGTGCTGAACCGCTAAGCAATCCAAGTGCAGGGGCAGTCGGCAGCGGCTGCCCTTAGCTTTTGCGTCATGCCCGACACATCTTCGCTTCCCTATCGTCCCTGCGCCGGTGTGGTCCTGGCCCGCGCCGACGGCCTCGTGTTCGCGGGGGAGCGGATCAACATGCCCGGCGCTTGGCAAATGCCGCAGGGCGGTATCGACAAAGGCGAAACCCCGCGCGAAGCCGCATTGCGCGAACTCGAGGAAGAGACCGGTGTGCGCCCCGATTTGACCAAGTTGGAGCGCGCCACGGCGGGGTGGGTCCGCTACGACTTCCCGGCCAAGCTGGTGGCCAAGGTCGCTAAAGGGCGCTTCCGGGGGCAGGAGCAAATGTGGTATCTGCTGCGCTTTAACGGCACGGATGCCGACATCAACATCGCCACTGAGCACGCGGAATTCTCACGCTGGCAATGGATGGCGCCGGATGACCTGATCGCGGCGATAGTCCCGTTCAAGCGGCGCGTATACCAAGACGTGTTCGCCCAGTTCCAGGAGAGCCTATGATGCGCTTGCTCACGCTTGGGGCGCTAATCCCTCTTGCTCTGACGCTTAGTCTCACGCAGGCGCGCGCCCTGTCATGCATGCCCGCTGATCCCGTGGCGGCGTTTTCCGTCGCGAATGCTGCTGTGGAAACCTACATCGTGGTGCGCGGGCGGTTTTCCGGTGGGCCTGGCCCGCGCGAGGGCGGCGGGGCTGAGCCGGAACCGCGGCGTTACACCGCCACCTTCGAAGGTGTCACCCTCAGTGCGAACGGGCCGCTGGAACCGGCTGAACGTGAGGTTACCATCGAGGAAACCTGCGCCGGGCCATGGTGCGCCGAGTTGGCGATGGGCGAAGAGGTGCTGACGTTTTTGCAGATCGATACCGGCGGTGCGCCGCTGCTGCGCGTGAGCCCTTGCTATGGCTCGCTGTTTTTCCAGCCGACAGAGGCGCAGATCGAGGCAATCCAATATTGCTTCGAAGTGGGATGCACGGCCAGTTGATGCACCGCCAGTTAACGCGTCGACGTCTGCCTGGCGGCCCGAAGAGGCGCGCGGATAGCCTATAAGCCGGATTCTGTGCGCCAGGCTACGAAGACCGCAGGCCGACGCGATGACCATTCCTCTGCGGCCAGGATTACTCCTTGCCTCTAGCTGCCTACCCGAACGTCTGGGCCAAGGCGGCCTGCCCGGCGAACCGAGCGTGACGCTCCTATTCGGCATTGCTCCCGGTGGGGCTTGCCGTGCCGGTCCGGTTGCCCGTCCCGCGGTGGGCTCTTACCCCACCGTTTCACCCTTACCCCGCAAGCAGGGCGGTCTGTTCTCTGTGGCGCTTTCCCTCGGGTTGCCCCGGCCGGGCGTTACCCGGCACCGTTGCCTTGTGGAGTCCGGACTTTCCTCCCAGGTGGGCGGACCCACCGAAGGCGGCCATCCAGCCATCCGCGCGACGCGGCTCATACGGTGTGGCGGCGTTTAAGTCTAGAGGCCGGGGCGGCTCAGAGGGGTGAGGTCAGCGCCGGTTAGCGGACCAAGCGCGCCGGGACGAAAGCGCAGACGGACCGCGCTGAGCAGCGCCTCATCGCCCACATCGGCGGTATAGCCAACGGCGCGGGCGCGGCTGCGAAAGCGATCCATGGTGGCGTTTTCAGGGTCCGGGTGGATGCCGCGGGGCGCTGCCAGGCCTTGCTGTTCCAGGCGCAGCCAGTCGAACCGAGGGCCCGGATCGACCTTGCGCCCTGGGGCCATATCGGAATGCCCGATCACGCCATCCGCCGCGATACCATGCCGTGCCATGATCGCTTGCATGAGCGCCTCTAGCCGCGCCATCAACGGCTCTGCGAAGGGGCAATCGCCGCTGTTATCCAATTCGATCCCGATTGAGTTGGAATTGATGTCGGTACAGGCGCCCCACGCGCCAGCGCCCGCATGCCAGGCGCGTTTGCGCTCGTCGACAAGCTGCCAAGCCGTGCCGTCGCGTCCAATCAGGTAATGCGCCGATACTTCTGCGTCGGGGTCGCACAGCCGCTCAAGCGCTGCCTGCGCCGAGGCCATCGCCGTGTAGTGGAGCACGATGAAGCGTGGCGTCGCACCATTGCGTCGTTCGCCGAAATTCGGCGACGGATGCGCGATCACCGCCCGGCGAGACGCCGATAAGCGGCAGGGTCCCAGGCACAGGCAAACCCGTCACCGTCGGGATCGAGCCGAAGCCGGTCACGCGACGGCCCGCCCGCCTTTAGGAAGGCCTCCTGCGCCAAATCGGGCGTGGAATAGCCAGCGCAGTTCAAGCGGTACCTGTTTTCGCTCAACAGGCCGCCACGACGATGCACCTTGGTGCCAACCGTATGCGTCGTCGACAGGGCGTAGGCCACCACATTGGCGGTGTCGCCGCTGCGGGTGGGAACCGGCTCTGGCGACACTTCGACGAAGGTTTCACGCTGTGTCCTCAGGCGCTCGGCGTCGCTTTCAATGGTCTGTCGGTTGGAAACCGCATCGAAGTTCTGCTCATCGGAGATCCCGCTGGTGTCAACGCCGTTCCCAGCAGCAAGCGTGCCCGGTCCGACCAACGGCCCAGCATTGGGCGGCGGTGGCGTCGTGGCAGGGGGCGGTCCAGCGACAGGCGGCGGCGCGGCATTGGCGACAACCGGCGGCGGTGTCACCGTGGTACGCCGGTCAGGCAGCGGCGCGGTGTAGCGCTGATATCCAGTGTAATCGCCAAAGCCCACGCCGCGCGGCTGCGGGTTGGAATCGGGTATCGGCGGCGCGCATGCGCTGAGCGCCAATACCGCTACGGCAAGACCCGTTCGTACCATTTTTCAAACTCTGCCCGTATCATTTGTTGGATTTGTCTTACCACCATTTGTGGGGCTTGGAAACAAAACCCGCCGCGTTTTCCAGCGCCTGTGCTGTATTGAGCAGCCCCGCCTCTTCCCAGGGGCGTCCGATGAGCTGGAGGCCCAACGGCAAGCCTTCGGCGTTTAGCCCGGCGGGCACCGAGATACCGGGTAGGCCCGCTAGGTTGACAGTGACGGTGAACACGTCGTTGAGATACATCTGCACCGGGTCAGCGCCTGCCATCTCGCCAAGACCGAACGCGGCTGACGGGGTGGCCGGGGTGAGGATCGCCTCGATACCGCTGTCAAACACCTGGTCGAAGTCACGCTTGATCAGGGCGCGCACGCGGCGCGCACGGTTATAGTAGGCGTCATAAAACCCCGCCGAGAGCACATAGGTGCCGATCATGATCCGGCGCTTGACCTCATCGCCAAATCCCTCGGCGCGGCTCTTTTCGTACATATCGACGATACCGTCACCTTGGGCCAGCTTGGCGCGGTGGCCATAGCGCACACCGTCATAGCGCGCGAGGTTCGACGAGGCTTCAGCCGGGGCAATCACGTAATAGGTGGGCAGCGCGTATTTGGTATGCGGCAGTGAGATATCGACGATCTCGGCGCCTGCATCTCGCAGCATGTCAGTGCCCTGTTGCCACAGCGCCTCGATATCGTCGGGCACACCGTCCATCCGATACTCTTTCGGGATGCCGATCTTCTTGCCGCGGATATCGCCGGTGAGCGCAGCCTCGAAATCAGGCAGCGCGCGGTCCGACGAGGTGCTGTCCTTCGGGTCATGTCCGGCCATCGATTGCAGCATAATCGCGGCGTCACGCACGGATTTGGTCATCGGGCCCGCCTGATCGAGCGAGGAAGCAAAGGCGATGATGCCCCAGCGCGAACAACGCCCATAGGTGGGTTTCAGGCCGGTGATACCGACGAAAGCAGCCGGTTGCCGGATCGAGCCGCCGGTATCCGTGCCAGTTGCGGCAAGGCACAGATCGGCCGCCACCGCCGCCGCCGACCCGCCCGAGGAGCCGCCAGGCGTGAGCGCGGTACTGTCGCCATCACGCCGCCAGGGGTTAACCGCATTGCCATACGTGGAGGTCTCGTTGCTGCTGCCCATGGCGAACTCATCCATGTTCAGCTTGCCCAGCATGACCGCGCCATTGGCCCGCATCTGAGCGGTCACCGTGCTCTCGTATTCGGGTTTGAACCCGTCGAGGATGCGGCTCGCAGCCTGGCTCGGCACGCCTTTGGTGCAAAACAGGTCTTTGATGCCGAGCGGAATGCCGCAGAGCGAGGGCGCGTCGCCCGATTTCAGCGTCGTATCCGCCGCCTTTGCCAGGTCAAGCGCCAGCTCCGGCGTGTGATGGACGAACGCGTTGAGCGCGCCCGCGGCCTCGATTTCGTCCAGGCAGGCCTGCGTCAACTCCGTCGCGGTGAAGTCGCCCGCGCGCAATCCGTCGCGCGCCGCAGCAATCGTCAGCTTTGAAAGCGCCGTCATCACTCAACCACCTTGGGCACCGCAAAGAAGCCTTCGCGCGCATCGGGGGCGTTGGACAGCACAGCATCCGGCATGCCGCCGTCGGTCACCACATCCTCGCGCCGCTTGAGCCGCATCGGCGTCACCGAGACCATTGGCTCAACACCCTCGATATCCACCTCGTTTAATTGCTCGATAAAGCCGAGGATCGTGTTGAACTCATCGGCGAGGGCCGCAAGCGCGTCATCCTCCACCTGGATCCGGGCAAGCTTTGCCACATTGGCTGCCGTGGCTTTATCGATTGACATGGGATTGCGCTCCGCTGGCGTTTCGCATCGGCCCGCATGTAGCCAAGCCGTGCCCGCGCTGCAAGATCGCCTGCTCAGATCCGGTATAGCACCGCCGGATTATCCACCAAGATCTGACGCTGGATGGCCGGGTCGGGCACCGCGCGGGCAAACGCATCGAGGAGCGTGCCGCTATCGGGCGTGGTGGCGTCGGCGAGCATGATATGGGGCCAGTCCGAGCCCCAGAGGCAGCGCGCGGGATTGGCCTGGGCCAGCGCGGCGACATGGGCATCGGCAGCGGAAAATGGCGCGGCGCAGAGGCGGTAAAGACCGCTCAGCTTCACCCAGGCGTCGCCGCGCGTCACGGCATCGACGAGGCCTTGAAAACCAGGTTCATCCACACCCGCGCTCAAATCAGGCCAGCCGATATGGTCAAACACCACTGGGCACGGCAGGCCGGGCAGATCAGGCGCAATCTCCGCCATGTGCTTGTCGGCGTTCATCAGCATCTGGATATGCATGCCCCGCTCGGCCAGTTTCGGCGCCAGCGCTTTGGCCCCATCCCAGGATAAAATGCCGCCATGCACGTAGTTTAGCCGCACACCGCGGCACCCGGCATCGGCCAGCGCGTCAAGGGTCGCATCGCTCGCCCCGTCTTCCACTAGGCAAATCGAGGCGAAGCCGGGCCCCAATCGTTCGGCCGTGGCCAGCGTCACCGCATTATCGCCGCCAAAGAGGATCGTGTGCACGACGACCCCCCGAGTCACTCCCAACGCTGCGCAGTGGGTCTTAAAGGTGGCGATCCAATCGGCGAAGTCGCGCCCTGGCGCGGGGTCTTCCACCCGATGCTCCCAAAGCGGAAAATCCTCATCTGCAGCGAGCATGTGAAAATGCGTGTCCGCGATCCCTTCGGGCAGCGTTGCCGTAGGGTGAGACGGGGGATCAATCGGGGGTATTCCGTGCGGTTTGGTCATGGGGGAGCTTTAGGGCAAACCATGCGGGAACGAAATGCCATCGACACCGGGGGCGCGTCCGAGCAATGGTGCCGCGATGAAAAAACCGCCGATCCAAACGACCACCATCGGCTCGTTCCCCAAGCCCGATTACGTGCCGGTGCGCGACTGGTTTGACGCAAGCCGCGACTCAACCGGCATGAACGACCCCACCATCACCCGAGACTACGCGCCGACCGAGGCCGATGAGCCGCTCTTTCAGCGTGCGATTGCGGAGGTTTTGGCGGTACAGGCCCGCGCGGGCATCGATGTGCCGACTGACGGTGAGATCCGGCGTGAAAACTACATCCACTACCATTGCCGCCATCTGCACGGTTTCGATTTCGACCGCCTGGAGACCCGCGTTCTGCGCGATGGCGCGTACCAGACCGACTTGCCCGCGATCCGGGGTCGTATCGCGGCGCGCGAGCCCGGCTACTCGGTACGCGATTGGCGCGCGGCCCAGGCGCTCACGGATCGGCCAGTGAAAGTAACGCTGCCTGGCCCGCTGACCATTATGGATACCACCGCCGATTGCCATTACGCCGACCGCCCGGCGCTCAACGCTGTCTTGGCCGAGACGGTGCGGGCGGAGATCTTGGCGCTGGCCGACGCCGGTTGCCGCTATGTGCAGGTGGATGAGCCGCTCTTTGCCCGTCAGGTGGCCGACGCGTTGGCGTTCGGGATCGCGGGGTTGGAGCGGTGTTTTGAGCATGTGCCAGCGAGCGTGACCCGTGTGGTCCATATCTGCTGCGGTTACCCCGAGCATCTCGATGATGAGGTATACAAG
>JBCDGW010000049.1:0-22924 GCA_038750765.1 Pseudomonadota bacterium
AGGACCGAGCGTGGCCACGATTTTGATGTTTCGAAGGCGTCTCATAGCGTGTGGTCCATCCAAGATGTTAGCGGTCGCAGGAGCGATTTTGCAATTTTCTATGGCTCAAAAGGTCTGGGGTGACAACTGGCGCTGTTGGCTCGGCAGACTTTAACACAGTGGGGCGTGAAGCAATGACGCACAATTGTTCGAAAGCGCCTACGAATTAGCAGGACGGGCGGCCAAGGCATCTGGACCGGTTGGTTGAGGTATGCCACGCCGGCGCGCTAGGGTTGGGTGATTAGCAAAGGGAGCAGAGCTATGGACGCGCAGACCCGGACAGAGTTGGAAGCCGCCGCTTTTCGCCGTCTACGCAAGCACCTGATCGAGGAGCGCCCTGAGGTTCAGAATATCGATCTGATGAACCTGGCCGGGTTTTGCCGCAACTGCCTCTCGCGCTGGTACCAAGAAGCTGCCCAAGAGCACGGCATCGCGATGGACAAAGAAGTCGCGCGAGAGGCGTTCTACGGCATGCCGTCCAGCGTTTGGAAAGAGAAGTATCAGACTGAGGCGACGCCCGAGCAGCAAGCCGCGTTCGATAGCGCTGCGAATACGCACAAAGAGGGCTAAGCGGGCGCCCGCTATCGTATATGCGGGAAGGTAAGCAAGGGCGCCACAGCCGTCTAACTGTGACGCCGCGAAGTCCGTTCATTCAGCGTCGATCACATCTTCGGGCTCAGACGTTTGTGCTGCGCCACCTGCAATCCGATCATCACCACGATCTTGCGGGCTGATTTCTCCCACTTACCGTCGATCTGGCGGCCCAGCCAATGGCCAGACGCCTTGATCACTGCTTTGGCGGTATTCTTATCCACTTTGCCTTTGGTCTTGGCGCTGATGAAGGCGCCGACCGGCAGTTTGACCACCATACTCGTCAGCCCACCGCGATTGATCTTCTCCTGAAGGTCGATGATCGTGCCGTTGCGATCGATGTGGATGGTGAAATAGTACTGATCGTCTTTGCGCCAGCCCAGGTGGTGGGATAGCTGGCCGTTGACGGTATAGCCGAACGCAGTGCGGATAACCTTGACTGGTTTGATGTTAAACTCATGGCCGCTGACCTTCACTTTCTTGGTCTGCTTCGATTCGACAACGGCCTTGTAAACAGCGTTTTCCACCTTGCCGGCATAGGCCGGTGCAACAGCGGCTGCGGTGACTGCAAAGGTGCCGATGGCGATTGCTGGTGCAGCGCTGTTCAGGCTGGCGATGGTCATGAGAGCGGTAAGTGATTTCTTTAACATGGGTTGGTTTCCTTAATGGGTGTGTCGGTATGCGTTGGTGAAATCGTCGATGCTTGCGTGATTGCTGATCGACATGGCCTTGATCGCGGATCGGCCCCTGAAATGTCCTGATCGAGCCGGTGAAATTGTCTGAAATCCTCTGAAATCAGCGTAAACACGCGATGGCGCTTCGATTTTTGGCCGCGACATGGGAAGATATGGCCTGAAGCGAACCGGCAGAGAGCATGGCCGAGCAACTCCAATACGATGAGCAACGGCGCACGATTGGGCGTGTGGGAGCGGAGGCGCGTGTTGTCCGCGCCAAAAGCTTCGCGGTGTTCATGTCACTCGCGCGCGCTTATCCCGCGCCCGTCTCCAAGGAGGCCTTGATCGCCGAGGTCTGGGGCGCCATGGCGGTTTCCGATGACAGCATCACGCAGTGCATTGCCGATATCCGTCGTGCGCTTGCCGACAAAGACCATGCTTTGATCCAAACCCGCTCCGGTCACGGCTATGCGTTGATGGTGCCCGCTGTCGCTATGCGTGTGCTGCCTGAAACGGAGACCATCGCCGGGCGTCGATGGCGCCTGAAACCCCGCATCGCCTTGTTCGCCGCGGCATGCCTTCTTGGCGTCGCGGTGGTGCTTGGGCTTTGGCTTACCAGTGGTGACCGCGACACGGTGTCGAGCGTCGACAAACCGATGGTAGCGGTACTGGCGTTTGATCTTGTGAGCGATAGCGCCGACCTGACACCCCTGGCGCAGGGTTTGCAGAATGATCTGACCGTCGCGTTGAGCACATTGAATACGGTATCGGTTCTCGCGCCGACCGTTTTAAGCGGCGAGGCAGAAGACGAAGCGCCGCTGCGCGCTTACGCTGCACTCGGGGCGCGTTTTGTCGTGGACGGCACTATTCAAGAGAGCGGCGGCGCGCTTCGGATTTCCGGGCAATTGGTTGATACCGAGACCAGCCAGATCACGTGGGTGCGGACGTGGGACGGCGCCACCACCGATCTGCGCGCGCTCCAGGATCGCGTCGTGGCCGCGGTAGCCGATGAACTCGCGAACCCTTGGAGTGGCGTGATCACTGGATTTGGGTCTGGCTTGGCGGAACCGATTGATGGCGACACGGCGAGCGTAAGTGAGTTGATTGCCCGCGGTGCAAAACAGTTCGAGGCGTTCGATCCACGCGCGTTGTCCGAGGCAGAACAACTCTTTCGGATGGCGTTAGAAAAAGCGGCGGACAATGCCGATGCCTGGTCGGGGCTTTCTTTTGTCCTCGGTGCGAGGATTCCTTTGGCGTCTGCCGATGAGGCCAAGGCTTTACGGGATGCGCGCGCGAATGCAGGGCGCCAGGCCTATCATCTCGGGGAAAGCGCTGGTCGCAGCCTTTTGGCGGGCAGTTGGACAGCGGCGTTGAGGGGCAATCGCTCAGAAGTGGTGCGTCGTCTCGATGAAGCCGCAGCAAAGCTTGGCGCGGATGCTGATGGTCTGGCGCTTGCGGCGCTTCACGCGGCGCTGACCACAGAGCGATATGGCGACGCGATTGCGTGGTCTGAGCAGGCCCAGGCGCTGCGTGACCCGCCACCCGCCTGGTACGCACTCGGTGCGGGTTATGCCCATATATTTCGCAAGGATTACGCAAAAGCCCTCGACGTGCTGCGCGCTGCGCCAGACCGATACGCCCCAACCTTGGCCCTTTTGACGGCGTTGCTGCATCAGCAAGGCGAGACGGCGGCATCGCGAGAAGCGGCGGCTAAGCTCTTCGCGCTATACCCCGATTTTGCCGCTGAAAGTTACCTTCGAGCCGAATTGTTCTATCCCGAAGACAAGCGTTCCACACTGCGACGCTTGCTGCGCGACACCGGCCTTCTCGGAAACTAAACCGCCCGCGCGTTTGGCAGCGTGAACGAGCGACACGTGTGCAAGCGCGGTCCCGCGAGTAAGGCTAGCGGGTCAGCAGCCAGTCCGCCGCAGCATCGCGCTCGGCGTCTTGAATATGATCTGAAGATCGCGCAACAGCCCGATGCCCGCGAAGTAGTCAGCATCCAAGCGGACCCGCGTCGCATAGCCGACATCGTTCCTTCCCGATACCTGCCAAAGCCCCGTAAGCCCAGGCCGCATCGCCAGATAGATGCGTCGGTGCGTGCCGTAGAGCGCCAGCTCATCTTCCACGACCGGCCGTGGGCCTACCAAGCTCATTTCCCCTTTTAGCACGTTCCAAATCTGGGGAATTTCGTCGAGCGAACTCTGCCGCAGGAACGAGCCGATCCAGGTGATCCGCGGATCGTCGCGAAGCTTGCGCGTGGTCTCCCATTCGGCTCGCGCACTCGGATCAGAGGCGAGCAACCGCTGCAACCGCGCATCTGCATCCACGGCCATAGTGCGAAATTTCCAACAATCGAAAGGTTTGCCGCCGCGGCCGATGCGTCGATGGCCGAAGAAAACGGGACCGCTTTGAACCGATAGGATGACGTACACTATCGCGAAGATCGGCAGGACGATCGGCAATAGCAGAACGCATATTATGAGATCGAGCCCCCGCTTCACATATGCGCGGTAAAGTCGGCTACGGGAAGGAAGCCGAAATTTGTTTTGTAAAAACAGTTGAACCGTGTTCGCCAACTCGTGCGCCCCCATCACGATTGTTAAATAACCTAAAACCTTCGCTCGCCGCGCGGTGGACTTTCCCTGCACCATGGCAGCTGCAAGAATACTTCCGCGGTTGCGTAAGTTACACCTTAAGGTAGTTCGCTCCCCTTAGCATGTCATCGTTTGCTCGCTGCACCTGCGAAAAGTCGCCTGTACATTTCCAACCTGCGCAAATAACCGGCTGTAATCGCCCCCATTGTGCTTCAAGCGGCAGCTAGAAATTAATTTCGCCGTTTTACATCTCACGACTGACTGCTCGATGCCAGCAATTTCTCACTCTGGCACCCGCTGAAAGAGAATCAGGTAATACAGCTAAACCAAGAGTTGCGCGAACTCGTTGTTTTTTGCCGCGGTCTCATGTGACGCGGCAGGAGAGCACAGAGCGCGCTGCTTTTTCTCGGCGAAGAGAATCTCGGTCTCGTCGAGGTTGTATTTATAACACCACGAAGGCAGGCTACCGTCTGTGGCCGGGGCGGCAGTTTAGAGACAGGATTCAACGGTGAGAACGGCCTCTATTTCGGGGAGCTGATTGTCGGTCAATGATTTCAGCAGTTGGACGGTTTAAAGCGTTGGACCAGTCCCGCACCTGCCCAACCACGTGTATCGAGCATGCCGCGAATTTCAGCGACGCGCAGTTTTGCGCTGGAATGCAGGCGGCTTTGGACAAGCTGCGCGCTTTGCCGGCCGTGCAAGATGATCGGCGGGTAGATTAACAGCGCTGATCGAGGTATTCTTATAGTTGAACAAACCTGCGATTTCCCCCAACAGCGCTTTGTGCGCCATGTAAAGCAATTCGTCACCCCCCGCGCGCTTTTCGATATTGATCGGATCACATGAACACGACCTTTTCGTCATTCCCGCAGCAAGCCCCGAGCAGTGGCGCAAATTCGGAAGACCGCATCGACCTCGCCGCCTTGATCTCGCTCATCTGGCGGAGAAAGTGGTTGATCGTGGCGGCGACGATTTTGGGCATGGTGCTCGCCTATCTGGCGGTGTCGCAGATCACGCCAAAATTCACTGCGCGGGCAACGATCATGTTAGATTCGCGCACCGTGCAGATCCTGTCGACCGATGACGTCGTCTCTGATCTGACGCTGAGCAATTCTGTGCTCGACACTGAGGTTGCTGTGCTCCGCTCCAACACGCTGCTACGCGCGGTGGTTGAGGACATCCCGGCCGAGACCCTAGCGATTTACGATCCGGCAAATGCAGCGCCATCGTTCCTGCAACGGGTGTTTGGCAGCAATGGGCAACAAGAAGACAGCGTCGATGTAAGCCCAGAAGCGGCCGAGGCCTTGCGCGTGCGTCGGCTCGTGGGCGCGATGCGCAATGACATGCAGGTTTGGCGCGACGGTCAGTCTTACATTATCGGCATCTCGTTCACCACACAGGACCCCGGCTTGTCGGCGCTATTGGCCAATCGCGTCGCTGAAACATACATAAACCGCCAGATCGAAGAGCGCAGCGTCATCATCCAAGGCGCGACTGACTTCCTTCGCCTGAGGTCCGAGGAACTGCAGCTGGCCTTGGAACAGGCGGAAACCGCTGTCGAAGAGTTTCGCAGCACCCAGCTGGACGAGATCGGTGTGACCCCAGGCATGCTCGAACGGCAGTTGGCTGATCTCAGCACGCAGTTTTCCGTGGCCCGGGCTGATTTGGCGATCGCGACCTCGCGTCTTCAACAGATTACCGGCGTTATCGACACCCAAGGCATCGAGGTCGCTTCCGAACTGCTGAGCTCTCCGCTGGTGTTGGCCTTGCGCGAAGAGCTGTTGAGCCTTCGGCGCGACGATGCCCGGCTATCCACCTCGTTTGGGCCAGAGCATCCTGACCGTCTCGCCCTGCGTGCGACAATGGAGCTGTTGTCGGCGGACCTGGAGGCGGAAGTGCGCAAGGTCATCGCTAATCTGCGGAGCGAGGTCGAAATCGGCCGGATCCGCGCCGATAGCCTCCAGGCCAGCATGGTCGAAACGGAGGAGCGTGCGGCCGAGCTATCGAAAGCGTCGTTGCGGCTGCGTCAGTTGGAGCGCGAGGCAAGCGCGGTGCGGTCGAACTTCGAGGCGGTACTTGAACGCCTCAACGAGACGCGTTCGGTGCAGCTGCTGCAAAGGGCGAATGCGCGCGTCGTCGAACAAGCGCAAGCGCCGCGGTTCCCCTCTGAACCGCGTGTGCGCCTGTTCACAGCCCTTGGCGCCACGCTCGGCTTTATGATCGGCTTTGTGTTGGTCACCGTGTCGGTTTTAACCAGCGAAGGCTTCCGCCGGGCTGCTGATCTTGAGACGGCGTTGGGCCTTCCCGTGCTCGTCTCCATCCCGCTAGAACGCTGGACCAACCTGCAGGGTATGCTGGCGTCGATGAAAGCGCGCGGGATGCAGGTTTTCTCTGAGCGATTACGCCTCTTGCGGGCGGGATTAGGCCTGCGGTCGTCAGATGTCCCGATCAAGCGGATCATGGTTACCTCTGCTGTACCCGCCGAGGGCAAGACCTCGACGGTGGTCGCGCTGGCCCAAACCGAAGCGCAGGCCCGCCGTCGCGCGGTGATCGTTGAGTTCGATACGCGCAGGGCCAGCATCGCGCGTGAACTAGGGTATCAGCCCAAGCTCGGTGACCTGCCTGGCTTGTTGCGCGGCATGTGCGATCTCGATGACGCGATCTACGAGGTGTCCGAGTATGGTTTCGATCTCATCTCGGCGAAAAAGCCCGATCCGCAAGTGCTCGATCGCGCCATGCCAGACGCGATCAAAGCCATGTTCGACGATCTTGGTGAGCGTTACGATACCGTCATCATCGACACCGGCCCGATCTCGTTTGTGGCGGATACGTTGGTTATCGCGCAATATGCCGACGTCGTGGTGTTGGTCGTGAAACAAGGCACCACGCAACGCCGGGAAGTTGTCGAAGCCGCTAAAAATTTGCGCGAGACAGGCTGCCGGTCAATCGTTGTCGCAATGACGATGGCTGACCCGCGCGATGTGCAAAGCGCATATGGCCGATATGGAGTTTATGGCTATGGCGATGCCTGAGCTGTTTCGAGCATGTCTACCGCGGTCCGTTATGGCCGCCGTCTTGGCCATCGCGACAGGTGGCGCAGCACAGGCTGACACGGGCCCCTATCGCTTGGTGCCGGGAGACCGCTTGTCAATCGGGCTGGTCGGTCAGGGGCAACCGACCGAGACGCATGTCGATATCGATGGAAACATCCGCCTGCTCGACGTCGGCGAGGTAGCGGTTGCAGGACTGACGCTTAATGATGCGGAGGCCAAGTTAGAGGAACTCATCGCTGCAGCTGGTATCTATGTGGATCCTAACGCCACCCTGACGGTGCAGGATTACGCGCCGGTGGTCGTCGCCGGTGACATCCGCGCTCCCGGGCGCATCGATTATCTTCCCGGCATGACGATCGCGACGGCGCTGAGCATAGCCGGGGGCACCGCCGTGTCCGGCGTCGATCGCTTTGAGATTGAACGCGCGCGCGTCCAAGTCGCTGGTCAACTGCGCGATCTAAACCTCTCAATCGCTAGTATCGCGGTCAGGATCGCCCGGTTTGAGGCGGTGTTGGACGGGGATACCGAAGTCGCCCTATCATCCGAACTGGAGGCCGCGATCCCCGGGCTCGGCGCGGTCGACCTGCCGCGCTTATTGCGCGAGCAGACGGCTATCCTTGACGCGGAGCGGCGCAAGACAGCCGAAATTCTGGCTTTGTGGGATGCTGAGATCTCATCGGCGACGCGGCAATTAGAGCTGTTTGAGGATCGCATCGCGCTGCAACAGGAGATTTCCCGTCAAGCGGGCGAAGAGTTAGAGAACATACGCGGTCTCGACGAGCAAGGTCTGGCAACGGGCCAACGGCTGTTCACCGCCTCTCAGCGCGATGCGGATGAACGCGCGCGCCTCTTGGAACTTGAGGCCGCGCAGATCGGTGTCTCGCGCTTCATCGCCGAGGCCGAGCGCCGCCGCGTGACGCTTTTGATCGAGGCCGAAGCTGATGCCCGCATCTCCCTTGCCGACGCGCGGCTGGAATTGCGCCAAGCAGTGCTGGATTACGCGATAGCCCTGGAGCAAAATGCGCTGTTATCGGGCGGCAATGTCACCGCGCTCCTCGCTGAAACGCTGGTTGAGATACGCTACACGATTGTGAGCCCGCGGCCCGAGCGTCTGGCGGGTGCAGAATTGACGGCGCAAACACGTCTCTTGCCCGGCGATACGCTCATCGTGCAGGTCGTGCCCGCGCCCTTGCCGCTGGATGATAGCTGATTGCTACGCGTTCTGTTGCCATGGGGATCTTTCAACCAAACACGGCGTATCAACCTGCGACCTGTGCCGATCCTGAAAAGTTGCGTGTCGTCATCGTCACCAAGCGAGATTGATGCGGCAGTCCCAGCGGGCGCACCGTATCACAAGAGCGGCTCTAGCGAAGACCAAAGCTGCTGCGCGGCGCGTTCCCATTGAAAAGCAGCCGCGCGGTCATAACCGGCTTTGCGTAAGTCATCGGCGCGCGCTGGCTCGCCAAGGACAGCCTTAATGGCTTCGCGCCATTCACCACTGTTTTCAGCACTGACCAAAATCGCCGCGTCACCGCAAATCTCAGGCATCGCCCCAGCGTTTGACGCGATCACGGGGCAACCGCACTGCATCGCTTCCACTGCTGGAAGACCAAAGCCCTCGGTGAGTGACGGCAAGCAAAACACCCCCGCATGGCTGTAAAGCGACCGGAGTTCCGCGTCCGACACAAACCCCGTGAAAAGCGTGCTCTCAGGAGGTTTGATGCCTAGCTCCAGATAGCTTTGCGCATTGCCAGGCCCGCCCGCCACCACAAGTCGCAGCCCGGTATCCTCGAGCGCGCGAAAAACAGTGCTGATGTTTTTGTAACGCTTGGTTGTGCCGATCACCAAAACATACCCGCCTTGCTCGAGGGCGTGTTTGGCGAGCACGGAAGGGTCAGCAGGTTCATCCAGAATATGGTCGCTGCCGTTATGGATCACGTCGATCTTATCGGCGGCAGCAATGCGGTGCTCGACGAGCCTCGCTTTCGAGTATTCTGACACGGTGATCACTTTTGCTGCACGGCTTCCGATTATTGGCAGCAACGCGCGATAACCCGCGGCCTGTCGGCCCGAGTAATCCTGGGGAAACAGGTAGGTCTGCGCGTCGTGGATCATCACCACCGATCTCGGGTGCAAGACGGGCGCAAGATTGCAGAGGTTTAGCAAAACTGAATTACGCGCCGCCCGCGGGAGCGTCATCATCTCCCATCCCTGGCCGTGACCGAACCACCCGCGGACCTCACGGATATCAATGCTCCCTACATCGTGGCGTATCGCGCTCGCATTCGGAGTGAAGAGTGAAATACCGGTTGAAGCGGGCGTGGTGGCATGAAGGTCGCGGGACAAGCGGGCCGCAACACGGTGGACGCCGTTAAAGCCCGCGCTGGCGAACTTTCCGTTTATGACCAGGTCACGTGCGCCCATCAGGTGTCCAGGCGCGTGCAAAGGTCTGCGCTTCTTCGAACAAGGCAAAGTCAGCTTTGTAGAAATCGGCAATGAACCTCTCGGTCTCATCGCCGAGATCAATCCTATCGTAGCCTCGCGCAGCATCCGAGAAGACGCCACTGCGGACCCAAATCGGATGGAGGGCCCGCCGCAGCGCAGCCGGCATCAGCTTATGTCCGGCGAACCGGGCGGCAGGCTGCAAGCGCTTGGCCCATGTCTTCGGCTGTCGGCGCGCGTGATCATGGGACACCGATAGATCCAGCCCGGCTTCTTGATTTAGCCATGCCTCAAGGCCGCGCATCGCGTGCATCGGAAATAGGGTTTGGACAAGCCTCTGCCCGGCATGCGCTACATACATGTGTTGTGGCATGAAATGGATGTAGTCGAGATCCAACGAGGCCCGATTGCCTTCAAGCCACGCGCAAACCTTTGCAGCTTCTTCATTCACCTCGGGCTCATCGGCGCGGATCGCCCCGCTTCCGGCGAATTCCCGCATTCGTTGCAGAAGCGCTGAAATGAACCGATCCCGAGGGTCGCGCGCGAGGGCGAAAACACGGGTCTGCCGCAGCACGTCCCAGACATGGGGGAAATGCACCTCTATGGTGGCGAGAGGCAGGTGCTCGGGTTTTATTGGCCCAAGCGTTGCATGGTCGAAACCGGCTTCGGTGGCGGCCTCAGCTTCGGCCAGCGTTACGTTGAGGTCTCGCGCCAAAGCATCAAACGACAGCGATGTGCGCCGCGCTAGCGCGTTTCGGATGCTCTGACCGGCATTCTTGGGGATGTGCATGAAACACACATCACACTCGGGCGCATAGATCATCTGGCCTCGCCTGGCCTCCAACGCGGGATCGCGGCAACGTGCGACGACCTTATGCGAAGCCTTGATCAGGCATGTCACGCAAAAAACATAGGCTTAGTTTATTCGTCGCGGTGATACGCATCGTGGTAGGCATAACCGCGCGCTGGTGTTTGCTTATTGGGCGCAGGTTTGCGCATGCTGCGGCCGCGGCGTCTTTCTCATGGGAACCACGCAAGAATCCCGATAATGCGGCGTCGGGGTTCCAAGGGACTGAATGAAAGAAACACTTAAAAAGGCGATTGGCGGGGCAGTCTCACGGATCGCGCCTCAATCAGACTACAGTAGATGCGTCTTCATTCTCGCGCATATGCGCTGCGGCTCCACGGCGCTATCAAACGTCTTTTGTTCGCGCCCAGATTTCTCCGGTTATGGCGAGGCGCATATTCGCTACGATGATGACACCGCTCTGGGGCGGCTGATCGTCAACCAAACCCTTCGTCGCGCGTGGAGCCCGGACGCGACGTTTCTCTTCGATAAGATTTTGCACAATCGCTACGATATGGATGCTCAGCCGCATTTCTTCGCGGCGAACGCCGTGTTCATGGCGCGCGATCCGGCCGAGGCGATTCCGTCTATCCGGCGATTGTTCAAGGAGCTTGGGCGCGAGCATGAGTATCCCACTGACGAAGATGCGGCGCGCTATTACATTGACCGGGTCGAATGCCTTTGTGCGCTGTGGTCGCAGTTTCGGCCCGATCGGCGGGTCGGCCTCTTGCATAGCGATCTCATGCGCGACGTGGACGGTACTCTGGCGCGTCTATCCAAGGCGCTAAACCTCAAGCCCATGCTGGAGAACCGCTATCAAAGCGCGACCGCTTCTCGCCGTGGTGGGGCAGGCGACCCGCTTGAAAGCGGCGCCCATGTCCGGATCGAGGCGCGCAAACCGCCGCAGCGGACAGCGCAACTAGAACTCGAGCGCTCCAGCGCTGATGCGGCGGCAGCGGTGTTTAGACGGTTCAAAACTGTGATTGGGCGGCGCGATGAATGAGACCAAAAGCATCCACGCGAGCGACGCGCGTCGCGCGAAAATGCCCAACCTGTTTTTGATCGGTGCGTCGAAATCAGGCTCGAGCGCGCTGCACGCCTATCTTGGTCAACATCCCGACATCGCGGCAAGCTCGGAGAAAGAACCCTGCTTTTTCGTCGATCAGGCCGAGCTGCAAGAGGCATGGCCGATCCGATCGCGTCACGCGCACAGCTATGACCTGGACGCTTACTTGGCGCTATGGCCCTCTGATACTACCGCCAGATACCGGGTCGAGGCGTCGGTTTACTATTCGCAAACGCCGCATCGATCTAGGGTCCCTGAACGGATATTCAGCGCCTGCCCACAGGCACGGATCATCTATGTCGTGCGAGAGCCGGCAGAGCGCGCGATTGGCCACTACTGGCAGCGCTTTAAGGAATTTCAAGAGACGCGGTCGCTGGATGACGCGCTTCGCGAAGAGCCGCTTTACCGCGATACATCCGATTATGCGCTGCAGCTTGAAGCCTATCTCAAGGTCTTTCCCCGCGAACAGATCCGCATCGTGATTGCGGAAGAACTGCGTGCAGCGCGGCGGGACACCTTGCAATCGCTCTTTGACTGGCTCGGGATTGCGTCGGTGACGCTTTCCGACACGCAGTTGCGCGATCGGCATGTGTCGCCGAGTACCAGCCGCGCAGCTCGGCATCCCGCGATCAGAGCGGTGCGGGATTCGGCGCTTTGGGCGCAGATGCGTCGCGTATTGCCCAGGTCAGCCGTGGATTATCTGCGCCGCCAAGCGACGCGGCCGGTCGACAAAACAGCGGTAGATGACGCGGCGGCGCGGGCATGGCTTGCTAGTGAGTTGGCCCCGCGCCGGGCAGCCTTTGAGGCGCTCCTTGGGCGCCATGTGGATGCGTGGGACTGATCTCAGGGTTTTCAGGCCCGCGCGAGCGTTGATGCGATCGGCTGTGCAGGATACCGCACGGCCCGCCGCATTTGAGTTGCGTAAAGACCCAACCCGGTCAATAGCCCCGCAATCGCGCAAAAAGCGATGCCGAGATCGACGTTTGCTTTGACGACTAAGGCCCGCGCCAGGAACCCGAAGCAACAGAATTTCAATGCCAGCCCCAGCGTCTGCGCCTCGTCTGAAAGACCGGTCAAGCGCATAGAAAACAGCGCGATCAGCGCCCATGCGAATAGAAGCGCGCCGAGTAAGCCCATGCTGGCGAGAACGGAGATCGCCCAATTCGACGCGCGAACTGAGCCAAGTCCAGCACCCAAACCCCACGTATCGACGAAATTCTGAAGCGCTTGCCGGTTCCAACTCATGCGTTCGAGGCCGGAACTGCTACCAAGCTTGTCGATCAGCGATCGATCGATGAAATCGGCAAAACCCGGCATGATCTGATAAAGCGCGATCAACGCCATCGCAACCAGAGGGAGTGCTGCCAGAAGGGTAAGGATCACCAATGCGCCGCGCGTTGTCACCGATGTGTCGCGCAGCGAGACAAACTTGTAGAGCAGGAAAACCGCGGCCAGGATCCCAAGGCCGACATACGCCGAAGACGAGGTTGAACGCAGAACCACGAAAAGCGTGGTCAAGAAGAAAAGCGGGGTTGTGCGGTCGCGGTTGCGGCTCTGAAACCAGTAACACAGCCAAAAACCCATAAGACCGAGCGACATGTAGCCGTATGACGACGCTTCGGGAAATCCGCCGATCATGCGGTTCAGACCGGCAAGCCTTTGACCAAGTGTGAGGCTGTAATTGGCGGTCCGCGCCCAATCGAGCAGAAAAGAGGCGTTGAGCGCCTGAAGCGTGATGTCGATCAAACCCATCCCAACATGCACCACAGTAGCAACCTTGATCATCGCCAAGATTTTCGACGGGTCGGGCCGTCGTAGGACGATGAAAGCCATCGCACCAAACGCCAGTGTGCTCAGCAGAAGCCGAAAAACCTGCGAAAGGTTGCCATTCGTTGGCGCCAATGGCCGCGAAACGATGCCGCGAACGCCCTCAATGCGCGCAATCCCGAACACTTCGGTCATGCCGCTGAACACGCGCGGTAAGAACAATGAAGACAACAGCGCGTAGAGGAATATGAGTAGGAAAATCGCGCCAGGCGAGCCGGGGCCATAGACGCGCAATAGGGTCTCACCGCTGCGCGGTCGCGCCACCAACATCAGACATACAAGCACGACGGCGAAGTCGATCGCCAAGATACTCAGGCTGCCAATCGCTGGGAGATTGACCAACCCCATCATGCCCATCGGCAGAAAAGCGAAAAAGACAAAAAGACCGCGGTCCGGGCCCCGCAGGACAAAAAGGAGGCACAACAGAAGAACGATGGGTGTCGACAGGAGGAATTGCATAGTTGCAGTTGGAGCCTTGCGCGCGTCACGTTTAGCTATCAAACGCCTCGACAGCCGTTGCCGGCGCTGAGTTTCGTGGCTTTGGGATACAACAGAATATGAGTGAAAGCAGCAAGCAATCCTTATCGGGCGGAGGCTCGCGCATCGGTAAGGCTGCTTTCATGATCTTCGCGTTTGTCGCGCGCTCGCTGCAGCAGGTCTCGACGCTGGTCATGACCATCCTGGCTGCGCGATTTTTGGTGCCTGCGGAGTACGGCATCTACACGCTTGCGATTGTGTTCATCACCCTGGTGCAGACCATGAGCTACACCGGTGTGTTCCACTACTTGATCGCATCCAAGCAGGACCGTGGCCCACTCACGGCAACGGCGTTTTGGTTGATGTTGGCGATGGCAAGCGCTGCGGCGTTGATCTTGGCGGTTTTGGCCTATCCGCTTGCCGCGCTCTTTCGAGCGGACGATCTTGGTCCGGTTTTGCTGTTGCTCGCTTTGCTTCAGCCTTTCGCGGGCGTCACCGCTTGGTTCAACGCGATCTTGCTGCGCGACGAGGCGATGAAGAAGCATTTCGGGATCATGTTTGCGCAAAACCTCATCGCGTTGATCGGTGGCGTGGCGTTGCTGTTGAGTTGGCAATCCTTGTTCGCGTTGGTGGCCTTTCGTGCCGTGCGCGTGTTCACAGGGCTTTTGCTTTACATCTCGCTGCTCCGCGAGCGGCCTGCTTGGCACTTCGACATAAGTCTCGCGCGCGAGGGGCTGGTGTTTTCGCGTGGGTTATACGGGTCGCGGGTGCTTAATTTCCTGTCCAGATACGCGGGCGATCTGCTGCTCGGGATCATCTTTACCAGCGCCGAGGCGGGTTTGTACCGGTTCGGTGGGCGCGTGGCCGGTGGCGCGACGGATGTGGTCGCGCAGCCTATGCGGTCGTTTGCGCTGTCGCGTTTCGCGGCAGAGGGGCGCCGGGATGGGCCGCTCGAAAACCTTCTTGCGCTTTATGCCGGTTCCATGACGCTCCTGATCGGTGGGGTCGCTGCCGTCGTTGTGGTGTTTGCAGAGGTAAGCGTCGCGGCTTTCTTTGACGCGGGTTACCTCGCCGCAGTTGGCGTCGCGATTGCGATGGCCTTCCGAGCGGTGGTCTCATTAGGTTGGAGCTTGCTGGAGCCGGTGTTCGTCGCCGTCGATAAGACCGATGCGATTATGCGTTTCAACATGGTCTGGATGATCGCGATTGTCGGCGGGGTTCTGGTGGCGGCACCCTTCGGCCTGGATGTTTTGGCCTGGTCGCAGATGGCGTTGAACCTCCTGGCAAGTTTGGCCGCGTTCTCGATGATCCAGAAAGTGGCGGGCGTCTCAATGAAACCGGCGGCTGTCTCTACAACTAGAGCGGGAATATTGGTCATCGCATACGCGCTTATACTGTGGGCGACATGGGAGTTTCTTGCACAGGCAGTAGGCGCGGAAGGTGGATGGGCGATATTGGTTGGTTTGATTTGGTCAATTTTTCTTAGCGTCCCGATTTTGCTAATTGGTCAACGGCTTAAAGTTTTCTCTTTGAGTATTTTCATTGGTTAGAGCCAATTAAAACGCCTCTGGCGCGCATATTGTCTTTTAAGGCTGAACAAACCGATGTAGCTTGCGCCCACGTGGTACGTATGGGTTGGGTGGGCCAGTTTCGTCGTTTTCGACGGTGGCGAAAGAAATTTTCCAGCCCTAAAATTGGCGGGAGATAAACATTGGCTATTCTAAACCTCGACAACACAGACAATCTTTTTGGACCAACGAATTCGTCTGACACAATTGCTGGTAACGGCGGCGACGATACCATCAACGGTGGCGGTGGTCGTGATTTGCTCTTGGGTGGTAAGGGCGAGGACCTACTGAAGGGCGGCACCGGCAAAGACACATTGTTCGGCGGAAAAGATAACGACGCGCTCTTCGGCGGCTCTGGCAAAGATATTCTGAGCGGCGATTCCGGTGCTGACATCCTGACCGGCGGTAGCGGCATCGATACTTTCGTGTTCAATGCCAATTCAATCGATGCGGTGGATACAATTACCGATTTCGCCAGCAACGAAACGATTGCGTTGATCGGCAACATCACCAATGCTGACGGGGTTCAAGACGGGGGCAATGTCAATCTGTTTGCCGACGTCAATGGCGTAACCACCTTGATCGCGGTGATCGAGAACGCGATGGAGGTTGATGTCGACGCCTCGTTCGCATTGTTCACGAGCAACGCTGACCTCCTCGGCTAGGCCTCGAAATCGAGAATTCTGCGCGGGTCGGATCGGCCCGCCAGAATATCCGCCAACCCGATCCAGTTGCCGATTAGGCGACCGCGGCGATCAATCCAAGGTTCGGGGCGTATCTGTTTGGCATGATTGGCCAAGAAGTTGCGCAACGCCAGGCGCGTGGCAAACCATCCCGGTAAAGATCCCTTCCGCCATAGATAAAACGGATTGACGATTTGGCTGTATCCTAGGCGACGCCCCGCGGTTTCGCGTGATGACTTGGTGCCGCGATGCACCCCTGCAAGCGCGTTGGTCTTGATTTTTCTGCCCGGGATCCTTGCCCCAAAGTCGATGTCTTCCTGCCAGGCATAGAGAGGCAGGGTTTCATCGAAGCGCGTCTCACCGATGGCCGAGACCCGGTAGGCCATGTTGCAGCCGTAGAGTCCGATCATGTCGTCTTGCAAGATACGGTGGTCGCGATGGCCCCGATCTTCATCCCAGGCCTCAACCAACGCCACCGCTTCCGCCTCTGCGATGCCGGGCGTGTGGATACCGTCGGCGATGACATGGCCGGTCAGTCCATTCACGCCATCGTTCTCGGAAAAGGCTTTAACGATGCCTTCGAGGGCGAAACGGGAGGGATAGAAATCATCGTCGAAAAAGACGACAAAATCGCATTCCGCAGCGAGGGCTTCAAGCCCAGCATTGCGCTGCCGCGGCAGCCCTTTACCGCAATACAGTACCTCCACCTGGGTTGCGGGACCGACGGGCAAGTCTATGGGTTGGTGGACGTCCTCGGCCTTGGTGACAGCATAGATGACCTGACTTGGCGATAATGTTTGCTTGGCCAGCGCCTTGGTCGTGTGCCGCAGGCAATCGGGGCGGCCAACCGACGCGATAATGACGCCAATCCGCGCATCAGAGGTACCCATAAACAAAACCTTTGCGCAGCGTTTGGTTAATCCGATCTATGAGACTAGACACCTGCTTTGAGCACGGTCAAGGTGGTCGGACGCGTGTACCGACGCGCTTTGCCGCCTATCTAATCGAGGCACCTTTTTGATGCGCGCGACCTATCCCCCGAGGCGCCCCGTTTCTCATGTTCGTTCTGAGCAGGTGATTGTTTTGGGTGCAGGTGTGGCAGGTCTCGCGGCGGCGAAAACCATGGCGGAGGCCGGCTTCGCTGTCACGGTGATCGATGCGAATGATTATTGTGGTGGGGCGCATCGAAGTTTCGACATCAACGGCTACACCTTTGATGCCGGCAGCTTCTTTTACGAGGAGCGCTCTAGCCTGTTTCGTTTGGCCCCAGACCTGACATCGCTCTGTCCAACGCTTGGCCGCGTGCAGCGGCGCATCGTTCCTGATCGGGTCATCCGCGCCTATCCGATGCAACCCAGTGAAATTCGCGCCTGGCCTTGGCGTGAAAAAGCGCGTGCTGCGATAGATTTGGCATCCGCGCCGCTCCGGTTTAGCAGAGACGGCACGCTTGCGCGCATTTGTCTTCAGCGCCTAGGCCAGGCGCTTTTTGAGAAAACGGGGCTCAGCGCTTATATCGAGCGGTTCAATCGGATGCCGCCCGAGACGATTGACGAGCAATTCTTCTTCGACCGGATGGCCTTTATCGACACGCAAACCCGCCGCGCTGGCTTGACCAAGCGCGTGCTCAAAGCGTTGCGCAGCGGCGATAAAAAACAAGCGCAAAGGAAGCCTTTGCGGGTAAGGCCCCGGTCAGGACACAGCGCTTTGTTTTCGCGGATCCGCGCCCATCTCGAAAGCCTGGGCGTTCGCTTCGAACTAGGGCACCGCGTCACCGCATGCACCCGTAATACCAACGGGTTTGAGGTTATCACCGACGCCAGCACGTTCACCGGCGACGTGCTGTTGAGCAGCATTCAAATTGATCAGCTGCACCAGATGCTTTTTGCAGAACCGTCCGGCGTGAAATCGCTTGATTTGCTCACGCTGTTCGTCTCAGCTTCCGAGCTTTGCGAAGACACGGGTAACGTTCTCTACAACTTTGACACGGTAGGGAGTTGGAAACGTGCAACGATCTACTCGCGGATCTATCCCGAGCCCCAGGCGGATCGTGCTTTCTTCAATGTGGAGTTCACGGTGAGGCAGGGTGATAACATGCCCGTCGGCGACGCCTTTAAAGACGTCAGCCAACACCTGGAAGTACTTGGCCTTGCGCGTGGGCTGCGGCTTGAAGGTCATACGCTCACGCCAGCTGCTTACCCGATTTACGAGCGGGGCATGGGTACGACCCGCACATCAGCCTTGCAGCGTGTCACCGAGGCAGGCGTGGTACCAATCGGCCGCCAGGGCCGTTTCGTGTATCTGCCGACTGCCAGCGGTGTGATCAATCAGGTGATGGAAGTCATGCACGAGGCTGGTTTGGCGCAAACTGTACAGGAACCAGCGGGGCCGTGATGCGCGCGGCGTGGATATGGCTGGCGGTGATTGTGCTGCCATGGAGCGCCACGCCCATCGGGTCGCAAGTTACCGAGCCACGCATCGGCCCGTCGCTTTCCGCCGCATCGAACTTTTCCCAGGGGCGACAGGACGGGATGTTTCGGCTTGTCCGTGCTCTTGGCTTGGCTGATCTGCGCGACGGTATGACTTGGTCGCGCGTGGAAACAGCGCCGGGCATGTACCGTTTCGACAACCACCGAACCCGATATCCGGCGCAACTCGCCGACACCACAATTGGCGTGGTTCTGAACTGGGGTAATCCCCTCTATGACGGCGGCGCCACACCCGTGAGCGACGAAGCCCTAGGCGCATTCGGGCGCTACGCGGCGGCGTTGATTGAGCAGTACCCGAACATCGAAAACCTCGAGATTGGCAATGAAATCAACGGTGTCAATTTTGTGCGCGGTCCGATGCGCGAGATGGCTCCGTTGGAGCGTGCACGCGCTTACACACGCATGATCATCGCGGCGGCTGAGGCGGCAAAAGCGGTGCGCCCTGACATCCGCATCGTCGGCGGTGCCACGCATTCTTTGCCCGGTGCGTTCCTATGGGAGGTGCTCGATGCCGGGGGCGCCGAGGTGATGGATGCCATCGCGGTTCATCCTTACACGACACCGGCGGAGCAATTGCAGCGCCAGTTCGCCGTGCTCCGGCGGCACCCGGATGCAGCGCGCCTGCCTTTCGAGGTAACCGAGTTCGGCACACCTGACCCCGACCAGGCTGCGGCGCATTTCGTTCGAAACTACTGCCAAATGGCCCTGTCCAGCGTGACACGGGTGGCATGGTACCCGCTAAATCGGCGCGGCGACGGCATGATCCCAATCGTTGAGCCGGATGGGCGTCTGACCGGGGCGGGCCGCGCATTACGGCTGATTCAATCGCGGATGGAAGGCCGCCCAGTACGCGATATCGCACCCGACCCTTTCACCTATGGCTGTCAGTTCGGCGACGATACCGCTGTGCTTTGGGGCGTGCCGCGGGCAATCGAAGGCATTGACGGTTTGGAGTTGCGTGCCGCGGATGGGTCTGTCGTCGAGGCCGCGGCGTTTGATGAGGCAACACCGTTGATCCTAATAGGCGACGACCCGGTGGCGCAGATCCGGTTGGCCGGGCAGACCCGCCTGGCAGATAGCTTTCACCAATTTTCGTATCCCGACCCGGGCGATGAAACGCGCGACACTGATGGTTTTGAGCGTTTCATCCTGCACAAGGGAAGCGTCATCGCCTTTGAAACGCGCCCAGGGCAGGACGCGCGGGGCACGCCTTGGTATCCCTATCTCGGCGTCCCTCGCTTTCGGCCCATGCGCCTTACCGCGGAAAATATGGTGCCTGGCGTGGTCGGCGGAAGCCCCGCTGAGATTGTGCACCGCTATGTGGCGTCCGAGGATGTCATCGCAAATCTCACCGCGCGATTTGCGGTGGGCGAGCGGAGCGAAGACGGAATTGTGGTGACAGTGCTGCTTGACGGCGACGTGCTTGTTGAGCGGGACGGCATTGGCGAGATTGAGGTCCTGCTGCCCGGACTCCCGCTCGCCGCGGGGGCAGCGTTGGACATTATCGTGGGGCCCAAAGACAGCGCACGTGGGGATGTGGTGCAATATCGACTGATCCTGGATCGCGGTTGAACAGGCTGCTTGAGGTTGGTTGACTTGCAACCTGACCCTGCTGGCTAGATAAAGTCGTGCGAGGTGCAAGGGAGGCTGCGACGCATGGGCTTGGCGAATTGTCATAACTTTCAGGATTTTCGCAGGCTCGCCCAGCGTCGGCTGCCATCGCCGATTTTTCACTACATCGACGGCGCGGCCGACGACGAACAGACCTACCGCCGCAACACCGAAGCTTATGGCGGCTGTGATCTGGTGCCAAACGTGCTGGCCGGGGTCGAAGATGTGGATATGAGCGTTGAGGTCATGGGCCAAAAACTGGCGATGCCGGTTTATTGTGCTCCGACCGCGCTGCAACGGCTCTTTCACCACGAAGGAGAGCGGGCTGTCGCCCGGGCGGCCACCAAATTCGGCACCATGTTCGGGGTTTCCTCGCTGGCGACGGTCACCGTGGAGGAGATTGAGAAACTGGCGCCCGGGCCCAAGCTGTTCCAATTCTACTTTCATAAAGATCGCGGGCTGAACGATGCGCTGCTGGAGCGGGCACGCGCGGCCAATTTCAACGTTATGGCGCTGACGGTTGATACGATCACCGGCGGCAACCGCGAGCGTGATCTGCGCACAGGGTTCACGTCGCCGCCCAAGCTGACGCCGTCCTCGGTTCTAAGCTTCGCCACCCATCCTATGTGGGCCTGGAACTTCTACACCAAAGAGAAGTTCGACATGCCGCACCTGTCGGGTCACGTGAAAGCGGGGACCAATCTGGCGGTATCGGTGGGGGACTATTTTTCGACGATGCTAGACCAGTCAATGAACTGGGCCGATGCCGAGAAGCTTTGCGCGCAATGGAATGGGCAGTTTGCGCTCAAGGGCGTCATGAGCGTTGAGGATGCCAAGCGCGCTGTCGATATCGGCTGCACCGGCATTATGGTGTCAAATCATGGCGGTCGCCAGCTAGACGGGTCGCGCAGCCCGTTCGATCAATTGGCCGAAATTGTCGATGCGGTGGGTGACAAAATCGATGTCATCTGCGAGGGCGGCATTCAGCGCGGCACCCATGTGTTGAAAGCGTTGTCCGTGGGCGCAAAGGCCTGTTCGGGCGGGCGTCTTTATCTCTACGCATTGGCGGCTGCGGGCCAACCCGGCGTGGAGCGGGCTCTTGGCAATCTGCGCACCGAGATCGAGCGCGATATGAAGCTGATGGGCGTGACCAAGCTTGATCAGTTGAGTCGCGACAACCTGCGCTTTCGCCGATCGCTTGATCATCTAGCGACGGCGTAACTTAAAGCGGTAAGGCGGACGTGTTCTTCACAACTTCGAGGATCACGCTGCTTTGGATCTCCTGCACGCCCGGCAGCATCGCGAGCTTTTCTTGCACGATGGTCTGATAATGCTCGATATCGCGTGCTACGAGCCGTAGCCGAAAGTCGTACTCGCCCAGCACCAAGGCGGCCATCTGGATCTCGGGGATAACGCGGACGGCGTCTTTCAGCGCCTCAAGCGATGCCCGATCATGGTTTTTGAGCTTCACCCGCGCGTCGACCACCAGGTCGAAGCCTAGCTTGCGACGGTCAAGCTCAATGGTCTTTCCCATGATAACGCCTGCGCGTTGCATTTGGATAATGCGCCGCGAGCAGGGCGATTGAGAGATCCCCGCACGCTCCGCCACCTCTTGGGTGGTGAGAGACCCATCTGATTGCAGCGCCCGCAGGATCCGAAGATCGGTTTCATCAAGATTGTGCATATTCTATCTAATAAGTCAGAAACACTGGCTAAGCGATGCAAAAAACGCACCCAAAAACGAAGACTTGAGCGTAAAGCGCTCGCGGCCGCACCCTAATCTAGAGAGAGATGGAGGCGCGCATGGTGCAGGACGTGAAGCTCAATTACCCCAAGCCGCCTGCGCGCCCCGACGAGTCGCCAAACTTTTCCGAAATCGAGATCCCGCCTGCAGGCGCGCTGGACGTGCCGCCGCTCGATCTTACGGCGGTGGATGCACGGCCCTACGCCAATGGCATGGTGCGGGTGTTGAACGAGGCAGGCGAAGCCGTCGGTCCTTGGGCCGAGTACCTTGAAGAGGATGACGCCGCCCATCTTCGCAAGGGCTTGCGCGATATGATGACGATGCGCGCCGTCGATCAGCGCCTGCTCAACGCGCAAAGGCAGGGCAAGACCTCTTTTTATGTGCAATGTACCGGCGAGGAGGCCATTGGCTGCGCCTTCCAAAGACGGCTTGAAAAGGGTGATATGAACTTCCCGACATATCGTCAGCAAAGCCTTCTGATCGCGGCCGATTATCCGCTCGAGGCGCTGATGGGCCAAGTCTATTCCAACGGCCTCGATCCCCTAGAGGGGCGACAATTGCCGGTGCTGCATTCATCTCGCGAGCATGGCTATTTCACCATCTCTGGCAATCTGGGCACACAGTACATTCAGGCAGTGGGCTGGGCGATGGCGAACGCGCTGAGCGGCGATGGTAAGATTGCCGCCGGATGGATTGGCGATGGCGCCACGGCCTCAAACGACTTTCACACCGGGCTCCTCTGCGCCTCGGTCTATCGACCGCCGGTCATACTGAATATCGTCAACAATCAATGGGCTATTTCCACCTATACGGGCGTCGCGACGGGCGGCTCGCGGACTTACGCCGCGCGGGCACGCGGGTACGGCATCCCGGCGCTGCGGGTGGACGGGAATGACTACCTCGCGGTCTCTGCGGTCACGAAGTGGGCGGTTGAGCGGACGCGAGGCGGGTACGGTCCGGTGGCGATTGAGTGGTTCACCTACCGCGTCGCTGCCCACTCTACCTCCGATGATCCGTCGGCCTACCGACCGCGCGATGAGGCCAAGGCGTGGCCGCTGGGCGATCCTGTTGAGCGGTTAAAGACCCATCTAATCACGCGCGGCGCTTGGTCGGATGAGCGCCACGTGCAGGCCGAGGCGGAGATCCTCGAAGACGTGATTGCGGTGCAACGGGCGGTGGAGGCGCGTGGCACGTTCGTGGCCCCCGAGCCGATCTCGCC